>NZ_JAHWGL010000008.1 GCF_019334315.1 Hymenobacter profundi | reverse complement strand
GCGAAGGACCTTCTCACACCAGAACAATGACTCGTGCCAACGTGAGAAGGTCCTTCGCAAGCTCAGGAGGACAGACGTTTATAAAATTCCTATAAGCCTAATTACTCTCGCACGGGCACGGAATCTTACCCTTCGACCGGTGCTTGTACGCGGCCGTTTTCTTGGCTAGGGAAGAACGATGGGCGCAGCCCGACGACAGGAGGCCGGTACCCATGAGCAGCGCTGCCAGCGCCAGAGTTGCAATCTTTTTCACGCTTCAGGAAGTTTACTCAAATATAAAGTTCTTTGCCCGGCCGCCCGTTGGGTAGGCTTTTTCGCCTCCATTCTACTTATGGCTTCTTCTTTCACACGCACGGCCAACGTCGTCGACTTATTCGCCAACACCATATACCCTGCCATAATTCACGTGGTAGCAGGTCGTATTAACCGCCTGGAGCCTACCGGCGCCGCGCCCAATCCGGCCCTACCCTATGCTCTACCGGGCTTCGTGGATGCGCACGTGCACGTAGAAAGCTCCCTGCTGGTGCCCTCGGAGTTTGCCCGCTTGGCCGTAACGCACGGCACAGTAGCTACCGTATCAGACCCGCACGAAATTGGCAATGTATTGGGGGTAGGCGGTGTGGAATACATGCTGGAAAACGGCCGGCAGGTGCCGTTCAAGTTCTGCTTTGGGGCGCCCTCCTGCGTGCCGGCCACGCCGTTCGAGACGGCCGGGGCCATTATTTCGGCCGCCGATATTGAGCAGCTTTTTCAGCAATACCCCGAAATCGGCTATCTGGCCGAAATGATGAACTGGCCCGGCGTGCTCAACCGCGACGCCGACGTGATGGAGAAAATCAGGCTGGCGCAGCAGTACAACCGTCCCGTAGACGGCCACGCGCCCGGCCTCACTGGCCCCGATGCTCTACACTACGCCCAGGCCGGCATCAGCACCGACCATGAGTGTTTCATGGCCGGCGAGGCGCTAGACAAGCTGCAAGCCGGTATGAAAGTACTGATTCGGGAGGGTTCGGCGGCCCGCAACTTCGAGGCGCTCATCGACCTGCTGCCCGAGCACTACGAAAACATGATGTTCTGCTCCGACGACAAGCACCCCGATACGCTGGTGCTGGGCCACATCAACCAGCTGGTACAGCGGGCCGTGGCACGCGGCCAAGACGTACTGAAAGTGCTGCGCGTGGCCTGCCGCAACCCCGTGGAACATTACCGCCTACCCGTGGGCCTGCTGCGCGAAGGCGACGCCGCTGACTTCATTGTGGTAGATAACCTCCAGGATTTTACGGTACAACAAACTTACCTCAACGGTGAGCTGGTAGCCGAAAACGGCCGCACGCTGATTCCGGCCGTGCCAGTGGAGGTCATCAACAACTTTGTGGCACACCCGGTGCAGGCCCAGGATTTCCGGCTGCCCGCGCCTACCCCGCAGCCTACCCTCCGGGTGATGGAATGCTTCGATGGGCAGCTTATCACCGCCCGCCACGATGTGCCCGCTCGCGTCGAGAACGGCTTGGTGGTACCTGATGTAACGCAGGATATTCTCAAGCTCACGGTAGTGAATCGCTATGCCGCGGCGCCGCCTGCGGTGGCGTTTATCAAAGGCTTCGGGTTGAAGCGTGGCGCCCTGGCCAGCAGCGTGGGCCACGACTCCCACAACATCACGGCCATCGGCTGCGACGATGAGAGCTTGGCCCGCGCCGTGCAACTGGTAATGGAGGCAAAAGGTGGTTTGGCGGCCGTCGGGCCCGATGGGCAGGAACTCCTGCTCCCCCTACCCGTGGCCGGCCTCATGTCGGACCAGGATGGCTACGCGGTGGCAGCCGCCTACGCCGCTGTAGATGCGCTGGCGAAGGAACTAGGTTCCACGCTGCAAGCACCCTTTATGACGCTTTCCTTTATGGCCTTGTTGGTTATTCCAAGCCTGAAGCTGAGCGACAAAGGATTGTTTGACGGTGAGGCATTCCAGTTTGTGGAGGCGGTGGTGTAGAGGAAGGAAAGTGAAAAAGCGTGTCATCCGGAGCGGAGCGAAGGACCTTCTCACGTTGAACGAGTCGTTGTTACGCTTGCCGTTCAATGTGAGAAGGTCCTTCGCTCCGCTCCGGATGACACGCTTTTTTTAGTTTCTAAAGACTAAAACCGCTTTTCCAGTAGCTTCTGCATCTTTTCCTCCGTCAGCGGCTTTGCTAGGTATTCCACCCCTTCGTACTGAGCCACGCGGGCCGTATCGGCGGCGTGCATGGAGGTGGTAAGCACCGTGAGCACCGTTTGCTGCTTGATGTCGGTGGGTAGCCGGTCGTACATGCGCAGGAACTCGAAGCCGTCGATGCCGGGCATTTTCAAATCAACAAATACCAGCTCCGGAATAGCTTCGCCACCACGGTTGGCACCCCACAGAAACTCATAGGCCGGTTCGGCCTGGGTGAACGTGTGGATGGTATCGGCTACTCCCAAACGATTTAACAGACGGTTGTTCAGGAAGCTGGTGGTTTCATTGTCGTCCACCAGAACGATATTGCGCAGTTTCTTCGACATAAGTTTGGTGACTCGCTAGCAGCGGCATCTATCAAATATAGCTGATTATAGCGTAGCCTACAGCCAGCCTTGCTCGCGCATCCAGTCGTCGTTGTACACCTTGGCCAAGTAGCGCGTGCCGTGGTCGGGTAATACCACTACCATCGTATCCTCCTCGGTGAGATGCTCGCGGGCGTATTCCAACGCGCCGTACACCGCCGAGCCGCACGACCAGCCCACAAACAGCCCTTCTTCGCGGGCCAGGCGGCGCGTCATCACGGCCGCGTCTTTGTCCGCTACCTTAATGAACAAGTCAATCAGGTCGAAGTCCACGTTCTTGGGCAGAATGTCTTCGCCGATACCTTCCGTTTTGTAAGGGTAGATTTCGTTTTCGTCGAAAATGCCGGTCTCTTTGTACTTCTTGAACACGGAACCGTAGGTATCCAACCCAACGGTTACTAGATCAGGGCGCTGCTCTTTCAGGTATTTGCTGATGCCACTGATCGTACCGCCCGTGCCTACCCCGGCCGCAAAGTGCGTAATCTTGCCTTCGGTTTGTTGCCAGATTTCGGGGCCTGTGGTTTCGTAGTGGGCGGCGGTGTTGGAGAGGTTGTCGTACTGGTTGGGGTAGAACGAGTTCGGAATCTCCGCGTTCAGCTTGCGCGCCACCGAGTAGTAGGAACGGGGGTCGTCGGGCGCCACGTTGGTGGGGCAGATGATAATCTCGGCACCCACGGCCTTCAGAATGTCGCGCTTTTCCTGGCCTTGCTTGTCGCTCATCGTGAAGATGCACTTGTAGCCTTTGGCAATGGCGGCCAACGCCAGGCCCATGCCCGTGTTGCCGCTAGTGCCTTCGATGATGGTGCCGCCGGGCTTTAGAATGCCTGCTTTTTCGGCGTCGTCAATCATTTTCACCGCCATGCGGTCTTTCACCGAGTTGCCGGGATTGAAATATTCTACCTTCGCTAGTACCGTGCCCCGGATGCCTTCCGTGACTTTCTGGAGCTTAACGAGGGGGGTGTTACCGATAGCTTCGGTGATGTTATTCAGATACATAGCCTGGGGTGGGGTGGGCAATTTAGGCCGCAAAGGTACGGATTTTCGGCGGGCCGATTGGTGCCATATGCACTTTCTTGCGTTTGCTTCGGTGCAAAAGAGAGCTGCAACAACCCACATTGCGGCGGGCTTTGTGCCGCCTATAAATAAAACCTACTTTTGTGCACGGCCGCCCCGACGGGCAGCTGTCGTTCCAGCGAATATCTCCCTTAAACCCATTTCCTAATGAGTGTTCTGGTTAACAAGGATTCCAAAGTGATTGTGCAGGGCTTCACCGGCTCTGAAGGCTCGTTTCATGCGCAGCAAATGATTGAGTACGGCACCAACGTGGTGGGTGGCGTAACGCCCGGCAAGGGTGGTCAGCAGCACCTCGACCGGCCGGTGTTCAACACCGTAGCCGACGCTGTACGCGAAACCGGCGCCGATGTCAGCATCATTTTCGTGCCCCCGGCTTTCGCCGCCGATGCTATCCTGGAAGCCGCTGATGCTGGCATCAAGGTGATTGTGACTATCACAGAAGGCATCCCTACCAAGGACATGATTGCCGTGAAGCACTACCTCAAAGATCGTGAGGGCGTGCGCATGATTGGCCCCAACTGTCCCGGCGTGATGACTGCCGGCGAGTGCAAAGTGGGCATCATGCCGGGCTTCATCTTCCAGAAAGGCAAAATAGGTATTGTGTCGAAGTCGGGCACGTTGACCTACGAAGCCGTTGACCAGCTCACCAAAGCCGGCCTGGGCCAGACCACGGCCATCGGCATCGGTGGCGACCCCATCATCGGCACCACCACCAAAGAAGCTGTGGAGCTGCTCATGAACGACCCCGAAACTGAGGGCATCGTGATGATTGGCGAAATCGGCGGCGGTATGGAAGCTGAAGCAGCCCGTTGGATCAAAGAAACCGGCAACAAGAAGCCCGTCGTTGGCTTCATTGCCGGCCAGACGGCCCCTCCCGGCCGCCGCATGGGCCACGCCGGTGCCATCGTAGGCGGTGCCGACGACACGGCCGCAGCCAAAATGGCCATCATGCGCGAGTGCGGCATCCACGTGGTGGATTCGCCCGCTAACATCGGCGAGACGATGTTGAAGGTACTGAACGGCGAGAAGGTAGAGGCGTAAGTTGTATTAATTGTCTTTAAAAACAGGAAAGCCTTGGCAACTGCCAAGGCTTTCCTGTTTTTAGTTAGTAGCTTAATTTGAATCTAGTTCACTATTTAATTGATTTTAATCTGCACATGAAGCTTTATATTTTACTTATTCTCGTAGGAAGCGTTTTGGCAGGGTGCACAAAGGATAACGATCCAGAAATTAAGGAAGTCGCGAAAGAAACTGCTTGGCAAGAAGTAACGGCCCTGACCCGAACAAGACGCTTTATTCAGAATATGGCGAGCGATGGGCAAACTATCTTTTTACAGCAACCTAATTCCTTTACCCCCATCACAGGCACTAACCGCGTCCCAGCGTTCTATTCAACCAGTATAACAGATATTCAAATTCGTATTCCCATCGCGCCTAAGTTTTATGCGACGGCTTTTGATACGACAGTAGCGTTTCGAAAGACAGCCTCTCCGTTATCTTATGATGCTTACCCTGGCAAATCAGAACTATCTGTGAAGAGGCTAGATCCAGCCGCAGTCAAAATAACAACTGTCTTGGCTAGCTCACCATTTGAAGACCCTGGTGTCTTCAGCAGTGTTGTCATCAATAGAAATAACTATGTGTTGTTGCATTATTCCACAACAAATGCTCCTGCATTTCGCACTACATCTGCCAACTTCATCCTTGCAGTTGTTGATCCTGATACGCCGGAGGGGTATGCGCCCCGTCTACTATCTGCCCGGCGCATTACGCTACCTAATATCAGTAGCATTCGTTCTACTTATATTTTTGACGCGATAGTCAGTATAGATGATTATTTTCTAGTGGCTTTTGAAGGCAAGCTATTTAAGATACAGCAAGATGGCACCGTAAGACCGGTATTGTCGATGTTTGCCTATAACTCCTCCGTTAGCGCACTCTATAAGTGGAACGGCCGGCTGTACTGCATTTCTGATCGAAACACATTTATGTCCGATGATGAAGGCGAAACCTGGCGAACGTTTGCTCCCTTGCCACTAGATTTACAAGGACATCGACCCTACCCGGTAGGTGACAGTTTAATTTGTACTATTGGTAATAACCTGCTTAGCTGGCACTGGCGGGAAGGCAATACTTCCTTACGAGTTCTGAATAATGAAGGACTGGATCGTAGTCTGATCAACGGCATTCAGGTTTTGCGCGACACTGTATACGTAGGCACTACTAACGGTCTATTCTTTAGACCGCTAAACAAATTCTTCGAAAGTAAGCCAACCGAATAACAACGCTGGGCGCGTGCAACGCGCCCCTACCTCCTACCTTCCTGCCCACCTAAATTCACTACTACCCCCAGCTGAAACACCGCATTGGCCGCCCGCAGGTACTTGCGGTGCTTCAGGCCGAAGTTGCCGCCGCTGATGAGTTGTAGCTGCACTGGACCTAGTACTTGCACGCGGGAGAAGGTGATGGGTTCCAGGAAAATATTGTCCTCGCCGCGAGTGGCTACCCCATCGAGCTTGAAGTTACTCAGTTCCACGTGGCTCAGGCGTAGGGCAGTGCCATAGCTGAGGGGGAAATGATTGCCGAATAGGTGCAACGTCTGGTGCTTCTTGGCACTGTAGTTCACCTGCAAAAACAGCTTGTTCAGGTTGCCTTCTTGGCGCTGCTCTACTACACCCTCGCGCGTACGGTCAGTGCGGTCGGAGGAGCCCAGGCCGTAGCCACCGTAGATTTCCAGCACCCGTTGATCGGGTAGGCGAGTGAAGTAGCCGGCACCAGCCTCGAAGAAGTCGAAGTTTTCGGCCTTCTTGGGCTTGTTCCTATGCAGAAACGAGGCCGAGCCCATCACTCCTAATCCGTTGGTGACGGCGTAGGCTCCCTGCAACGAGGTATTGCCGCCGAAATTGGAATGTATCCCCCCGCTGAACTCGCCTTGCTGCGTGAGCAACGGCACTTGTGGCGGCGGCGGAAAATAAAGCGAAGCGCAACTGGACAGTCCTAACAGGAGCAGCAGAACAAGAAAACGAGCGAAAAGCAGCATACAGCCGAAAGCGGGCGAAAATGAGGCCAAAACCAGCAAATTTTTACGGTATACTGCCTAGCCGTCAACGGCTGAGCTTCGTATAGCTGTCCAATGCAAGCGCACGGCTACGAGCCAGTTTGCTGGTTTTGTCGCCTAAAGTTCTGCTTTTATGCCCGAATCTTTCGATGTTATTATAATTGGCTCCGGCCAGGCCGGTAATCCGTTGGCAACTGCTTTCGTCAAAGAGGGCCGCCGCGTGGCCCTGGTTGAGAAAAACCTGTTGGGTGGCTCCTGCATCAACTACGGTTGCGTGCCCACCAAAACCCTGCTGGCGTCGTCTGAACGAGCGCACCACGCTTACACCGATGCGTCGTATGGGATTGATGTGGAAGTGGAAGCCATCGACCTGCCGACCATTGTGGAGCGCAAGGACGCTCTATTGGAAAAGCTCCGCCAAGGCATCCACGAAAACCTGACGGACCAGGAAAACCCCGTGCAGCTTTTCGACGGGCACGCTAGCTTCACGGCGCCTCACACGCTCAGCGTGGCCCTTACTACGGGCGGCACCGAAACACTGACATCCCCACTTATTTTCATCAACACTGGTACTCGCGCCGCTATTCCCAAGATTGATGGGCTACAGGAAACCGATTTCCTGACGCCTACCACTATTCTGGATTTAAAGGACAAGCCCGAGCACCTGATTATTATTGGTGGTGGGTATATCGGTTTGGAATTCAGCCAACTCTACCGGCGCTTGGGCTGTGAGGTGACGATTGTAGAGTCGTCGGATGTGGTGCTGGAGCGCGAAGACGCAGACGTGTGCGAGGCCATGCAACAGTTGTTGGAGAGCGAAGGCGTGCAGTTTCTGCTCGGTTCACAAGCACACCGGGTTTCACAGAACTCCGAAAAGCAGTTTACGGTATCGGTAAATACTCCTGACGGGGAACGGCGTTTGCGAGGCTCGCACGTGCTGGTGGCGGTGGGTAGGGAACCCAACACCAAAGAGCTGGGCCTCGACAAAGCCGGGGTAGAAACCGATGACCGCGGCTACGTATTGGTCGACGACCAGTTCCACACCAATGTGCGCGGTATTTACGCGCTGGGCGATGTGCACGGTGGACCCCAGTTCACCCACATGAGCTACGACGACTACCGCATCGTGCGCGACAATATTCTGAAAGGTAAAAGCCGCTCGAAAAAAGGCCGTGATGTACCGTACGTGGTGTTCACGGAGCCACAGCTTGGCCGCATTGGCCTTTCGGAGCACGAGGCCCAGGAGCAAAAGTTGGATTATCGGGTGGCCAACATGCCGGTTAAAACAATTGGCCGCGCCCAGCAAACAGGCTTTACAGAGGGCTTTATCAAGGTGCTGGTAGATGGCAAGACCGACTGTATCTTGGGCACGGCCGTGTTCTGCGAGCAAGGCGGCGAGATTATGTCGATGCTCCAACTGGCTATGCACGGCAACATCACCTGCGAGATGCTCCAGGATATGATTTTTGCTCACCCTACCTGGGCGGAAGCTTTGAACAACCTGTTCTCAAAACTCGAAAACCCAAAGAAGAAGTAATACCTGAGTAAATAAACCACTACCTCTCCGAGGGATTTGTTTTGGCGGTTATGCAGCGCTGTGCGCTGCATAACCGCTTTTTTCATGCTCTATCCTACTGTTTCACAAATACTTATTGCTACTGATTTAGTGCGGAAAAAGCAGCTACGGAGTACGCCTTGCGAACTGCAAAGAATAGTAGAATTTCCTCTACGCGGGGCACGATGCTTCATACCGGCTTCATGTAGCGATGCTTGCTTTGTAGCATCAAACTCGCCTACCAACCCTGGCGACACTCCTTCTTAGCGCGTTCCAAAACTGCCCGTTTATCCGCTCTACCCTACCCACCGCCATTATTTCTGGCATCGTCAACTGTCTGTCATATTACCCCAAGTTCTTATGAAAAAAGTGTTCATGCTCATGTTCGTGAGCTGGTGCGGCTTGTATGGTTTCACAAGCTGCGCGGACAAAAAAGAAGAAAAGGAAGAAAAGGTAGAGTATCTGGTTACCAGCCCTTTGCAAAAAGACACCACCATTACCAAAGAGTACGTGGCGCAGATTCACTCCATCCAGCACATTGAGCTGCGGGCGCTGGAGAAGGGCTACCTCCAAAAGATTTTCGTGGATGAGGGGCAGACCGTGAAGCAGGGGCAACTCATGTTTCAGATCATGCCCATGATCTACCAGGCCGAGTTGAAAAAGTCGCAGGCCGAGGCGAACTACGTGAATCTGGAATACCAGAACACCAAGCGCTTGGCCGACAACAACGTGGTGTCGAAGAGTGAGTTGGCGCTGGCCGAAGCCAAGTACGACAAGGCCAAAGCTGATGTGGCCTTGGCCCAAACGCACCTGGGCTTTACCACCATTCGGGCGCCGTTCAACGGCATCATGGACCACTTCCAGGCCCGGCTGGGTAGCCTCGTAGACGAAGGCGACCTGCTCACGACGCTGTCGGACAACAGCAAGATGTGGGTGTATTTCAACGTGCCCGAAGCCGAGTATTTGGCTTACAAGGAGGCTAAGACCAACAACCTGGAAAAGGTAAACTTATTGATGGCCAACAACCAGGTGTACCCACAACCTGGCGTAGTGCAAACCATTGAAGCTGACTTCAATAACGAGACCGGTAACATTGCCTTTCGGGCTACTTTCCCTAACCCCAAGAGCCTGCTGCGCAATGGCGAAACAGGTAGCGTGCTGATGACGGTACCGCTCAAAAACGCCCTCATCATCCCCCAGAAAGCCACGTTCGAGGTGCTGGAGAAAAAGTTTGTGTACGTGGTGGACAAGGACAAGCACGTGCACCAGCGCGAGGTGACGGTAGGCTCTGAAATGCCTGACCTCTACATCATTACCGATGGCCTGAAACCCGACGACCGGATTATGCTGGAAGGCATTCGAAAGGTAAAGGACGGCGAGAAAATCAAGTACGAGTACGAGAAGCCGGAGAAGGTGATTTCGCACCTGAAAGTGTACTCCGAATAGGTGCTTTTATGAGCTGTTAGCTGGTGGCCGTTAGCTGTTAGCTTCTGCTCAGACAAAATGCAGGCTGTTTCTTCTCAACGAAAAGCTAACGGCTGACAGCCAATAGCTATCAGCTAAAAATCAGCATTCTATGTTCAGTAAATTCATTCGCAGGCCAGTCTTTGCCATCGTGATTTCGGTGGTGATTGTGTTCCTGGGCGTCATGGCCATCAATACGCTGCCTACGTCGCAGTTTCCCGAGATTTCGCCGCCCATGGTGATGGTGTCGGCGGCCTACCCTGGCGCTAGCGCCAAGGTGCTCACGGAGTCGGTGCTTATTCCGCTGGAGCAGGCCGTGAATGGCGTGCCCGGCATGAAGTACATGACCTCTGACGCCGTGAGTGCTGGCGAGGCCAATATCCAGATTGTCTTCAACCTAGGCACCGACCCCGACCAGGCCGTGGTAAACGTGAACACGCGTATTGCGCAGGTGCTCAACCGCTTGCCAGTACTGGTGCAGCGCGAAGGCGTGATTGTGAACCGCGTGGTGCCCAACATGCTGATGTACGTGAACCTGTACAGCAAAGACAAGAACACGGACATGAAGTACCTGTTCAACTTTGCAGGGGTGAACATGATACCCGAAATCCAGCGCATCAACGGCATTGGCCGGGCCAGCATCCTGGGTAGCCGGCAGTATGCCATGCGCATCTGGCTGAAGCCCGACCGTATGCGCGCCTATAACGTGTCGGCCGACGACGTGATGAAGGCACTTGACGACCAGAGCGTAATTGGTTCGCCGGGTCGTATTGGCCGCTCCGACGGAGGTAGGGCCGAAGCCCTGGAATACGTGCTGACTTATCAGGGTCGCTTCAACGACGTGGAGCAGTACAAGAACGTGATTATCAAGGCAAACCCCGACGGTGAGATTCTACACCTGAAGGACATTGCCAACGTGGAGCTAGGTTCGGAATTCTACGATATCTACTCCAACCTCGACGGCTACCCCTCGGCTGCTATTGTGCTGAAGCAAACCTACGGCAGTAACGCTACGGAGGTCATTAAGTCGGTGAAAGCTAAGCTGGAAGAGCTGAAGAAAACTATGCCGCCCGGCATGGACTACAAAATCAGCTACGACGTGTCGAACTTCCTGGATGCGTCGACGGAAAACGTAATTCACACCCTGCGCGATGCCTTTATTCTGGTGGCGCTGGTGGTGTTCCTGTTCCTGGGCGACTGGCGCTCTACCCTCATCCCTATCATTGCGGTTCCGGTTTCGTTGGTAGGCGCGTTTGTGGCGATGCAGGCGTTTGGCCTCACCATTAACATGATAACGCTCTTTGCGTTGGTATTAGCCATCGGTATTGTGGTCGACGACGCCATTGTGGTGGTGGAAGCCGTGCACGCCAAGATGGAGGAAAAGCACCTGTCGCCGTACGGCGCGGTGCGCGAGGTGATTGGCGAAATCAGCGGCGCTATCATCGCCATCACCATTTTGATGACGGCGGTGTTTGTGCCTGTAGCCTTCATGAGCGGTCCGGTGGGTATTTTCTACCGTCAGTTCTCGATTACGATGGCTACGTCTATCGTCATCTCCGGTGTTGTGGCCCTCACGCTGACGCCGGTGTTGTGCGCTATGATTCTGAAGAATAACCACGGTCAGCCGCGCAAAAAGACACCCATCAACCGCTTTATCGACTGGTTTAACCGCGGCTTCGAGAAGCTGACCGGCCGCTACACGAACCTACTAGAAAAGGTGGTTGACCGGCGGGTGTTTACGTTCGGCATCCTGATTATTTTCGGGCTGGGCATCTTCGGCATCTCCTCTACCCTACCCTCGGGCTTTATCCCGAGCGAGGACCAGGGCATGCTCTACGCCATCATTCAGACGCCGCCCGGCTCAACCCTTGAGCGCACCAATGACATTTCGCAGCGTCTCTATGAGCTGGCCAAGGACGTGCCCGGCATCCAGAGCATCTCTACCCTAGCGGGCTACGAGGTGCTTACGGAAGGTAGGGGCTCCAACGCCGGCACGTGCTTGATTAACCTTAAGCCGTGGTCGGAGCGCAAGGAATCCATCCACGACATTGTGGAGGAGCTAGAGAAAAAGGCCAAGCAAATTCCCGGCGCGACCGTGGAATTCTTCGAGCCACCAGCAGTACCGGGCTACGGCGCGGCGGGCGGTTTCCAGCTGCAACTGCTCGACAAAACCAACACCGGCGATTACAAGGCGCTGGAAAAAGTGAACGAGGAGTTTATGGCGGCTTTGAACAAGCGCAAGGAACTAGCCGGTCTGTTTACGTTCTACTCGGCCAACTATCCGCAGTATGAGTTGCAGATTGACAACCAACTGGCCATGCAGAAAGGTGTGAGCATTGGCAACGCCATGAACACGCTGAGTATCATGATTGGCTCGACCTACGAGCTGGGCTTCATCAAATACCAGCGTTTCTTTAAGGTGTATGTGCAAGCATCGCCGGAGTACCGCAAGCTGCCCAAGGACGTGATGGATATGTGGGTGAAGAACGACAAGGGCGAGATGGTGCCGTTCTCGGCCTTCATGAAAATCGTGAAGACCCAGGGTGCCAACGAAATCAACCGCTACAACATGTACACCACGGCCTCCATCCGCGGCGATGCAGCAGCGGGTTTCAGCTCGGGTGAGGCCATTAAGGCGGTGCAGGAGGTGGCCCGCGAAACCCTACCCCGCGGCTACGACATCGACTGGGGTGGCTTGTCGAAAGACGAGGTGAGCCGCGGCAACGAGGCCATCTACATCTTCTTGGTGGTGCTGGCTTTTGTGTACCTGGTGCTGGCCGCGCAGTACGAGAGCTTCCTGCTGCCGTTGGCGGTGGTGTTGTCGCTGCCGGCGGGGATATTTGGGTCGTTCCTGTTTATCAAGATGCTGGGCCTGGCCAACAACATCTACGCCCAGGTAGGACTGGTGATGCTGGTAGGCTTGCTGGGCAAAAACGCGGTGCTGATTGTAGAATTTGCGGTGCAGGAACACGAGCACGGCATGTCGGTCCGCGATGCGGCCATTGCCGGCGCTAAGGCTCGTTTCCGGCCTATCCTGATGACGTCTTTCGCCTTCATTGCGGGCTTGATTCCGCTGGTGCTGGCTACTGGCGCGGGTGCCATTGGCAACCGCACCATTGGTACGGCGGCGCTGGGCGGCATGCTGTTCGGCACCGTGTTCGGGGTAGTGATTGTACCCGGCCTGTACTATGTATTTGGCACCTTGGCCGCTGGCCGCAAGCTGATCCAGGACGAAAATGAATATCCGATAAGTGAAGGCGTGGAGCCTCGCGTGCTAGTTGAAGAAGTAGAAGCTCATGCTTAGAAAACGCATTTATCAGTATATAAGTGTAGCCTGTTTGTCGCTGGCGGTAGGGAGCTGCAAAATGCCCGAGCTGGTGGTGAAAGATGCCAACCGGCGGGTTCCTGCCAGCTACAATAGCGCTACGGCCCAGGACACCGCCAGCGCTGCTCAGGTGCGGTGGCGGCAGTTCTTCACCGACCCTAACCTGGTAGCGCTGATCGACACGGCCCTACAACACAACCAGGAGCTGAACATTGCCTTGCAGGAAATCCAGATTTCCCGCAATGAGGTGCAGATTCGCAAAGGTGAGTACCTACCCTTCGTGGGTCTGGGCGCTAATGCCGAGGCCGAACGACCGGGCCGCTACACGTTGCAAGGCGCCACCGAGGAGGCCATCAACATCAAGCCCGAACACCGCACCCCCGACCCGCTGCCCAATTACCGGGTAGGCGCCTTTGCCAGCTGGGAAGTGGATATTTGGCACAAGCTGCGCAACTCGCGCAAGTCGGCGGCGTTGCGCTACCTGTCGAGCGTGGAGGGTAGAAACTTCACCATCACCAACTTGATTGCCGAAATTGCCAACTCCTATTTCGAGCTGTTGGCTCTCGACAACCAATTGGCGATTGTGCAGCAGAACATTGATATTCAGACCAATGCGCTGGAGCTGGTGAAGCTGCAAAAGGAATCGGCCCGCACCACGGAGCTGGCTGTGCAGCGTTTTGAGGCCCAGGTGCACAATACCCGCAGCCTGCAATACGGCATTCAGCAGCGCATCATCGAAACCGAGAACCGCATCAACTTCCTAACGGGCCGCTACCCCCGCCCGATTGTCCGCAACGACGCCACGTTCAATGACTTAGTACCAACGGTTATCCAGACTGGCGTACCGTCGCAGTTGCTGCAAAACCGCCCCGATATCCGGCAGGCCGAGCAGAACCTAGCGGCGGCCAAGCTAGACGTGCAAGTAGCCCGCGCCAACTTCTATCCCTCGCTGCGCATCACTGGCTCGGTAGGCTTCGGGGCCTTTAAGCCCGGCCTGCTGTTTTCCACTCCCGAGTCGATGCTCTACAATCTGGCTGGCGAGCTGGTGGCGCCGCTAGTGAACCGCAACGGCATTAAGGCCGTGTACGGCAGCGCCAACGCCGTGCAAACCCAAGCTGCCTACAACTACGAGCGCACTGTGTTGAACGCCTATGTAGAGGTAGTAAACGAGCTGGCCAACATCAGCAACCTGGCCCAGAGCTACAACGAAAAGGCCTTGGAAGTGCAGTCCTTGAACCAGTCTGTTACCATCTCCAACAGCCTGTTCCGCTCGGCACGCGCCGAATACACAGAGGTGCTGTTCACTCAGCGCGATGCCTTGGAATCAAAGTTCGACCTGATCGAAACCAAGATGCAGCAGCTGAACGCTACTGTGAACGTGTACCGCGCCCTAGGCGGCGGCTGGCAGCAGTAACGCAGGCAGCCACACATTGGCACAAGCGAAAGCCCGCCCGGAAAAATCCGGGCGGGCTTTCGCTTGTGCCAATGTGTGGCTGCTTAGAATTTCTCCAAAACGTGCTTCTGAACTTGCCGAGGAATCTCGGAAGAACAGGCAAGAACTTAATACTGCACCCGTTTGAAGCGGTGCGGGTATACCACAATTCCAATGGAAGTGAATAAGTCGCCGGCTTTCACATCGGTAATCAGTGGGCCTACTGGGGCTGAGCCCCTTACCAGATCGGCCGACCACGAAGCGTTGAGCGTCAATTGCAGCTGGGCCCACTGTAATACGCCTTGCCGGTTACCGAAGCGCATAAACAGCATGGGCTCGTTGCGCGTCATTCGGCGCAGGCTAATGGGCTGGTTGTTGTTGGTAAGGGTAGTAAAATGCACTTGCGAAAGCCGATAGGCTAGCCCCATTGTGAAAGGCCCATCCTCGTACGCCACAAATACGTCGCCGAAAGGCTTGCCGTAGCGCGCATTATATTGATAGGTGATAGTCGAATCGCGCTGGAACAGAAAAAGATAATGTGCATCCTGAAACCCGCGGCCACTCTGCCCCCAACCGTAGCCCGCCGAGCCTCCTACCAGCCACCTCTGCCCTAAAGCCCAATAAGTACCCGCCCCTACCTCCAATTGGCGCGTACGGAAATATGTTGTGTCGCGCCCGTCGGTGCGAAGTGCACCCGCGGCACGCACTATTACATGGCGCATTGGCGAGTAAGCAGCTGAGCCCTCCAACCGGCCCGAGAAGAGGTAGGCGCTACCTGCCACCTCGGCTTGCCCCTTATCGCGTAACATAGGTGCGCTGGGTTGAATCGGAGTATACACTACACAGCTACTCAGGGCTGCCAGCAGTCCTAATGGAGTAAATCGTTTACCCCAGCGTAGTGTAGTTGTCATATATACACATTGTCATACATACACATAAAAGGCGATGGTCTGCTGGCTGGCGTAGCAACATGCTCCGCAACAACCGGCAGACCATCGCCGGATAGGAATAATGTAGTGGATAATACATATACAAGAGCTTACTCGAGTGGCATAGGTTGCAAGCAGTTAGCACATTTGTGAAAAAAAATTTACCACCACAAAAAAAGGCCGCCGCAACTCTCGTTGCGGTGGCCTTTTTTTGCTTGTTGCCCTACCCTACTTGGCGTAGGCAACGGCGCGCATCTCCCGAATGACCGTAATCTTGATCTGGCCGGGATACTGCATTTCCTTCTCGATTTTCTGCGAAATCTCGTAGCTCAACTCCTGGGCGCGGTCGTCAGTCACGTTCTCGGCATTCACCATCACGCGCAACTCGCGACCCGCCTGAATGGCGTAGCACTGCAACACCCCGTCAAACGACACAGCTGTTTCTTCCAGCTGCTTCAGACGCTTGATGTAGCTTTCCATCATCTCGCGGCGGGCGCCGGGGCGCGAGCCCGAGATGGCGTCGCAGGCCTGCACCAGCGGCGCAATCATGGCCGTCATCTCCATCTCGTCGTGGTGGGCGCCAATGGCGTTTACCACATCGGGGTGCTCTTTGTACTTCTTGGCCATCTCCATGCCCAGAATGGCGTGGGGCAGCTCGGGTTCCTCGGTGCTTACCTTGCCGATGTCGTGCAGCAGGCCGGCCCGTTTAGCGTGCTTCACGTTCAGGCCCAATTCGGCGGCCATGGTGGCGCACAGGTTGGCTACCTCGCGCGAGTGCTGGAGCAGGTTTTGGCCGTACGATGAGCGGAAACGCATGCGCCCGACCATCTTCACCAGCTCGGGGTGCAGGCCATGAATGCCCAGGTCGATGATGGTTTTCTCCCCGATTTCCACAATTTCCTCGTCGATGTTCTTGCGGGTTTTGGCCACAATCTCCTCGATGCGAGCCGGGTGAATGCGGCCGTCCTTCACCAGCAAGTGCAGGCTCAGGCGGGCCACCTCGCGGCGCACCGGGTCGAAGCCCGAAATGATGATGGCCTCGGGCGTATCATCCACGATAATCTCCACGCCGGTAGCGGCTTCCAGTTGTAGTACGTCGCCTTGTTGATACCCATCTTCCTGCAAACTTCTGCGACAGCCACACCCGTGTCTGCTTGGCGCAGGGCAAATACGATCTGAACCTCGGTAAACTTGGCCTTTTTTAGGGAAATTGCCACTGATTTTTAAGTACGACAAGTGCCCGATTTCTCTACTTTACCCTGGCCTAGTTTACTGGGAGGAGGTCACTATCGACCTATGCTTACCTTCGTTTACAATCAAGCTGTTTAGAAAGCCGTCAGGCGGTCATGCTGAACTTGTCGCCTTTCTAAACAGCTTCAATAATATCATCACCACCCAAGCCTTATGCATATAACTATTCCCTTATTTCGTAAAGGCTTTGTAGCTATAACGGTTATTATCCTTTTTTTAGTAAGCTGGTATTATACGGTCCGTAATGCACACGCGCCTTTATTGGACGGCACTGAAGACGCCGGCCCTACTTTTTCTGTTCCCGCTGGAACGCGCCTAACTGGCCATATTCCCTACGATACTAATTGGGCTTATCAACCAGATGCTTCGGATAATAACTTTATAGCTTGGTTCGATGGGGTACCCACGCCCGATGCTCCTGATACTCCAACTTCGTACAACACAAAAAATCAGATTGACCCGGCTGTTACCTATCTCACATTTCCCAAGAAGCTGGATGTGCGACTAACTAAAATCCGGTTTTACGACGGAGCCGGCTCATCTAAAGTACCACTCCGGGTGAGCTTGCTGCTCACCGACGGCTCTGAAGTGACAGACGTTGCTCAATTCTTTGGGCAGGCATACGATCAGTGGATTGACGTATATACCGTACCGACAACGCAGCAACGGGTGAAAGCTGTTATTTTACGCACTTCCTTGAATAGCAACATGGTAGCTGCAGGTGCGTATCCTACAGAAATTGAGTTTACGGGCACTTATACATCCTACGTTACGCCAAAAGCCAATCTGACGCATCGAGTACCATTGCGTAATATGCTTGGCTCTAATACTTTCCCCTGGAATAATAGCGGCGGAAAACCAGAAGGCAGCCCAGAAATTCCGACTATGCTGGCCAAGTACAACTACATGGCTTGGAATCGAGCCTACGACGACTGGCCACTTTTTGAGCAGAAAGAAGGAGACTATCGCTATGCGCCCACTTACACTGGCGGTTGGAATCAGGATCTTGGGTTTGCACGGCTTAAGGCCAAGGGTGTGCAAACAATTCAGTGCCTAAAAGATATTCCTAAGTGGCTGATAGACCGCTTGCCTACGTCGGTTGGGGAAGATGGACACCTCGACGCCGCTCGCTCGGACCGCCGTGTGGAATCGGCTCACCACAAGTATCGAGGCAACTTGGTTGAATATGTTAGTCGGGTGGCTTTCCCTACTTCCGGCAATTCGGCTACACTCAGCTACCTACGTGCCGATGGCGCCCGTACGCCGCTTTTTCCCTACACTGCTGATGAGCCGACCTATTTTATTGATAAGGAAACGCAATTAGTATACCGCTGGACAGGCACCACCTATACGCTGCTCACCCGCAATGTACCCGGCGTGTATTTCTCCGTTTATACGGCCGCAGATGCTGTTCCTGAACACCCCACAGGCCAACTGCGCACCAAATTCAATGAAACCCTTACTGCCGACCGTCAGAAACCCAGTACCTACGTCGAGTTTGCACGACTAGCCTTCCAGAGCGCTGCCCGCTATGGCACTAACAAACAGCTCGACCCGCACCTGCTACACACCCCCGACAAGCAGATGGGACTTAATCTGCTGGCTGGCATAGAGGCTGGCAACGAGTTGAACGCAGGTTGGAATGGCCGCCGTCGCTACACCAGTCCTTTTGAGATGGCAGCGTTACTGTCAGCTTTCTACGACGGACACCATAATACACTAGGACCAGGCGTAGGCGCCAAAAACGCCGACCCAAATATGCCCGTGTTCATGGGCGGTATCGTCAGTGTCAATCCGCGTGTTATCCGAGCAATGATTGATTGGTGTGCTCAGAATCGGGGCTACCGCCCAGACGGGAGCGTTGATATTTGCTGGGATGTTATCAAGTTTCATCAATACACCAACTCACACGGACTGGAGCAGCATCAATCGGGTACTCGGTACGGAATGCCGGCTGATATGGTTCCTCTGGCACCAAGGCGGATAAAGCGTATGAAAGACGTCAGTTACGAGTATTTGGGTCGTTCGTTACCAGTGCATATTGGTGAGTTGGGATATGATATCGGCCCTACAGGCCAACAGGCCGCACTCATCACGGACATATTTGGGCGTGTACAGCATACACGCCGCCAATCGCAAGCCGATTGGGCCGTGCGGGATATGCTATGTTACAACCGCGCCGGCGCAGATGGGCTCCAGTTCTATCTGCTCCAAGACCCTGCTCCTGTAGCCAACCCTGACGCTTCGTCTAATCTATATATGTCTAGCGGCTTTTTCCAGCGTGGCGATCAACAGCCAGCCGATATGCCTCGCTTGGCAGGTTGGTATACGCAACAGTTTATCGAAAAATTCGGCGATTACGCTGTAACCAGCATCCTGAGCGAAGATCCACTAGTGTATAAGCTCACACATGGCAAGCATACGGCTTACGCACTGGTCATTCCTGATATGGTAGGGCGTACTGGCAGCTACACTCTACGGTTACCCGGTGTCAATAACGCCACATTGTGTACGCTGCAACCTACTGGAACTAGGTTACACGAGCAACACCTCCGTGTTGTAGACACCCTTAGGGTGCGCGTAAGCGAAACCCCTTGCTTTATTACAGTACCCTAACAATACAATTTCGTCTTAGCAGCTTGGACAGCTTGCACCAACTTTATTTTAAACGCTTAATAGTAAGTGTTTTGTTAGTATGCACCTATCTACTATTCGCGAAGATTAAGTATGCTCCTTCAAAACTTATAAATTTATCCACGTATAAGCTTATTTCTTTTTATTTCTTTCATTTAAAACACATGTAAACAGTGACTTTTGTGTAACTACATAGTCAAGTAGGTTAATCATTCCACTACTATATTCTTACGAAGGATAATATGCTGTATTGAGGTAATTTAAACATTCAAATCTTTAAAGTCCAACATTCTAGTTATATAGCTGTATGAAAAATCTAGTACTTTTATCATATGGAAATATGATAGAACATAGACGAGCAATAGGAGCTGTTATGAGCTTCTGGGCTTGGTACAGTGGGAATAAAGAAGAAGTCAGAACGATCATCTATACCGATAATCCCGACTACTTCAGATCAATCGCACAAGATTTACCTTTAGAATATGTGCTTCTTACTTTGCCAATTCTAGATGCTATGCTAAACGGAGGAAACTATATCCACCGCCGCAAAATCGCAATCATAGACGAAACGTACAAAAAGTACCCGCTAGAAGAAGTCTTATTTATAGATTCAGACACTTTCTTTATAGCTGATCCTAAAGAATGGTTTAATAGTTTCAAAGAAGGCAAAAGCTTCATGCACGTGGCAGAGTTTTCTTTCGAAAAAGCGGTACAGCATTTTGCTTCTTTCCAACAGGAGATATACCCTATTTCTTTTATTAACCTGATTGAGAGCAAGAAATTCTATATAGATGATATCGAAGAACAATTACATAGAAATCAACTTAGCTGGAACTCAGGAGTATTAGGTTTACCAAGTAACATAGCCAAGTATATGAAAGATATATTTGCGCTAAGCGATGAGTTTTATGAAAAAACATCTTGGCGAATTAGTGAACAGCTTGCTTTTTCCTTAGTATTACAACTGAAGACAGAGGTACACCCGAGTAATCAATATGTATATCATTATTGGAATCCAAGGCAAAAGGTAATAATGGACAGTATTTTAACATTATTATTTAATGAAGGAGTTACTGATCAAAGTCAGAACAGATTCTTTAGGAGGATACGATTATCTACTAAAAAGTGGAAAGAATATATTGAATTGAATAATGCAAAATATGAAATAGCTAACTCATTTAATAGTAAATATTACTTAAGAGGATGTAAATATATTGTTCACACGACACTTAAAGGACTACTATATTATAGATTCAACCTATACATATAGGTAATTTAACTAGATATACTAATCCACTCACAATACAAACAATCAAAAAATAAATGTTATCCGTGTTAAAGAGTAAGTTTAATTTCGAACTAGTTTTTATTTTCCTACTTTGCTTACATACAGCGTTAATACTAAGCATTGACTTATTCCCATTTGCAGACGTACCAAGTCACTTAGCAGAAGGAGTGATTTTTAAACATTATGGCAGTAACACCAATCTATTTAACAAATATTATACGATTCATTACCTATTTTATCCCAACACTTTTCATTTATTATTTTTTTCTCTTCCCATTTTTCCCAATGTAGAGATTGCTAACAAGGTATTACATCTACTTACGGCGGTAGGTTTGCCTATACTAGTATTTTTTATTCTAAAAGAATTGCGGGCAAACAAATGGTTTGCTATTGTTTCTTTTATTCTGATTTATGGCTATAACTTAACCTTCGGCTTTACCGGGAATGCGGTAGCTAACGATATTGTTTTATTGATTCTACTGTTATGGTTAAGAACAATCAATAGAAATACTAATCATGCTATTTATATGGTTATTATTTCTATTTTACTAATCATTGTCTATTTCCTTCATGCAATGGTAGCTCTATTCTCTATGTTGATGATGGCATCCTTTTTATTTTACAAATACAGAAACAGTTCAATAAAATTAATTTTAAATAGTCTATCATCACTCCCTCTAATTAGCCTTATATTATACTGGTGGTTTTTTTTACAAAAGCAGGCTGAGACCAGCACACAGTACAACAAGCAAGAATCTACTTTTGCTTTTCTAAAGTCTTACTATCAATACAGCTTTTTGCAAACGTATACCAAGAGGGTTAGTTTTTTAATAGCCGATAATTTCCAATTATTTGATGGAAAACTTGGAAAAACAGTGGCTTTCACGTTGTCTTGCGTCATCTTTGCACCTTTTATTATCTTTATTTATGATTATTTTAAAAAAAATATAACCATAACACATTTTCGATTTCTTAATGAAAGTGCCATATATCTTATATTATTCTTCGCTGTAAATTGTATCTGTTTTTTCTTATTACCAGCTAAAATACCAGGACAAGAGCCTCTATATGAGCGCTTCTCTACTATGCTTCTTCTTTCAATTATCCTGATGGGAAGTAAATTACCTATACTCTATCGAGTTTCTTTTTCTTATGTAATTATAACTTTGGCTTTTATTCATCTAATCTTATGGGCACAATATTTCTTTCAATTTAATCAGGAAAATAAATATTTTGAGCAAATTCTACCTCAAGACAATACCAAGATCTTATCCTATATGAACTATGACCCTGCTTATAGAGGTAGAATGGTATATGACCATTTTCAAAATTATTTTATTGTAAAGAAACAGGGGATTTCTACTAGCAAAGTAATAGACTATAGGTTCGGGATGGTAAGGCGAAAAAATAGTGGTGGACTACCTCATCAGGGTCATATGTATTATCGTGACAGTCCGAGAGAACTTCTTTTAAAATCGGATTATATCCTTGTTAGAGGAATTATTCCACCTAGAGATCAGCGTTTACTGGATTCGATGAATACGTTCGTTAATGTTAGAAATATATATAATTGGCACCTTCTAAAAAGGAAATAAAGTACTAGGTATAATTATCTCATATTTTATTTTGCTAATACTTCATCAACGTGTTTAACAAACAATTTTACCACGTTTTCCCAACTAAATTTTTGAACAAACTGTATTCTATCTGCCTTTTTCTGTAAAGACTCTTCTTGTAGAGCTTGTTCTATTTTTTGTAAATATTCTTCTTTATTGGTGGCCAAGTATGTGTAATTACTAAATTCCTCCGTCATCGTATTAGTAGTGGTGGCAACGACGGGTTTACCTAATGCTAGATATTCCAGGATCTTTAATGGAAAATTGCTACGGGTAATATCGTTCAGTACCTGCGGATTGATGCAAACATCAAAGTGCTGGATGTACGCATGAACTTCCTGCGTATGTTTTCTTCCTAAGAAAAACACATTAGGCATTTTGTGCAAATCGCTTTGCGCAAAGTCTTCGTCTTCCCAACCTATTAGCACAAAGCTCCACTCTGGACGCTCCTGCGCCAATTCCCGTAATAAGTCCAAGTCTAACCGTAATGTGATGAGGGCTCCTACATAGCCAATGCGCGGCCCAGCGATAGTAGCTAGGTCAGCGGGGACAGCAGTGGCCGAATCGCTAGTGAACTGCTTAGCAGCAAAGCCATTACCTATATAGAAGCTGTTGGCATTATAACGGCGTGCATTGGTTGTAAAGTCTAGTGAATTACAGAAAATCGCGTCAGCTTTTGTCATCAGTCGGGGTTCCAGCACTTGGCCATGCCGCCGCCAATACGGCATTCCTATAGTATAATCCCGGTCCAGATAAATATATTTTAAAGGTTGCAGAAATTCCTTCAAATAGAAGCTGCGAAAAATATCTTTATCATTTACTAAGATAAACTCTTCAAATCCCAACTCCTTTAGAGCTGGCTTGATATCATTAGCCAACCGGCGGTTATTGAGCTTAATTAACCAGGAAAATAGGTTAGTTGAGCGTATCCAATTGAAAGAGTCTAGCCGTCGTAGTGGATAAAGTACCCACAAGTTGGGTGCAAGTTTTTGCAGGGGATCTGCTTGCGTTTTGATTACCTGCAGATGATCTGTTATACCCGAATCGGAAGAGGGAAAGAAATATTCCTTACGATCGAGAGGAGAATTAACATAGAGTACTTTATGATGCTGTCGAGCCAGCTCCTTAGCCAAACTTGTAGAAGTTGATTCCCGATTGGTATTTATACGTTGTAGACTAACAAAGACAAAATTCATTTCAAACAGAAAAAGAGTTAAAAGCTAAAAGTCTTTACTAATTATCTTGCATTCAAATAATTATGCAAAATAACGATATTATACCTTATAATTTAAAGCTCTTCACTCTACCACCTGTGTATCAATATATTCAACTCTCAAAGCAGTTCTAGTTCTAAGTGTAGAACTAGAACTAAGCCTCGCTCATATTTCATAATGGCTGCGAGCATGCATAGATTACTTATTTGCTTACCGTAACCGACTCATGCGTCACACGCTGCGCTTTATCCCATGCAGCAGGCTGGTTGTTACGAATGAATCGCCAGAAGCCTTGAAATACAGCTATATTCATTAGCGTAAAATAGAGAGGTACTAGTAGGGGCCCGGCGGCCTGGTTATGAGTAGCCCGCCACCATCCCAATGCTGCCAACCCATAGAATAGGATCTGTAAGCCAAGCAACACGGTATATAGCCCTCCATGCGACAAGCTCAGCACCACGTTGAGAGGGAGCAATAAGGCAAGCAAAGCTGGTGTAAGACTCCAACGCAACACTCGATGAGAAAAATACAGAAATGATACTACTGGCTGCCGCAATGGGTTGAGCAGAGGTAATAGGCGACTCATTGCCTGCCATCCCCCCGCACAAATACGAACTTTGCGCTTCATTTCGTCACGTAGTGAGAAAGATGGCGGCTCCATTGCATAGGCCTGCGGCTCATACACTACCCGATATCCTGCGTGTACGATACGCATGGACTGTACAAAATCATCTAGGATGGTATCTGCCTCCAAAGGCTGAAAAAGGGAAGTTCGAAACGATACTAATTCACCTGCAGCTCCCATTAGACTGCGAATATCAGAGTCACAGCGCTTTAGAAAAGACTCATACTGCCAATATAGTCCCTCCCCGGCTCCGGATGTGCTCCCGTCAGACAACACCTGCTTTTCGCCTGACACAGCACCTACTGTCGGATCGGCATAGTGGCGCAGCAGGTAACGTACGGCTTGCGGGTTTAAAACCGTATTACAATCAGTAAAGATGACATATGGAGTAGTGACATGCCGCATTGCTCTGTTCTCTGCCATCGATTTGCCAGCCCGCTTTGGTAGGTGCAAATGGATTACATCAGGATATGCAGCTAAAACCTGACCTGAGTTATCGGTTGAACCATCAGTGATAAATAGTAGACGCAGCTTCTCGGCAGGATAATCGAGTGCTTGGCAATTGCGCACTTTTGCGTCCAAAATATCCGCCTCATTGTATGCAGGCACAATTAGCGTTACTTCAGGTTCAAACTTCTCCGCAACTGTATTTTTTGTACGGCGCGCTATTTTGGCCCACAGCCACACAACAATAGCATAGCCGGCGTAAGTGTAAAATACAATAGTTAAAAACAGCCAGAATAAAAGAAGGAGCATAATGGCGAGTAAGGTGGACAACAGAAGAAAGGCAATACTGACTAGAGCATCACCTGTGGCACGGGCAGCAATATTCAGTATACATTCCTAGTAGGTAGAGATAACGGTAGCACGCGCTCGTAGAGTTGCTCCACTTGACGCGTCATGGTGACAGCGTTAAACTCCATTTGAACCGTTTGGCGTGCCTCCCTACCCAATTCACGGCGCAACGTTTCATCTCCAATTAACTTGGTCAACGCTTCCGCCAACTTTTCTGGGGACTGAGCTGGGATCAACAACCCATTGATGGTATCTTGGATTACCTCCCGTGTACCGTCAATAGCCGTCGCAACGACGGCTTTCCCCATTGCCATAGCTTCGAGCAGCCCCAACGACAGCCCTTCCCACAGCGAGGGTAGGCAATAGATATCCAGCGCTCGCAAGAGATCGGGGATATCCTGCCGGGCTGCTAGAAATACAACACGTGACCCCAACTGTAACTCCTGTGCCAACTGCACGGCGGCAGCTTTTAGGTCACCATCGCCTACCAATAGAAAAGTAGCTGGGATATCGGCTGGCAGCAATGCAATAGCGCGTAGCAGCGTGAACGGGTCTTTTTGCACCGTAATACGCGCAATATAGCCAATCAACACTCGGTTGGCTGGTAAACCCAATTCTGCCCGGATGTCGGTGAAACTACGGGCTGGGTCATATTTAGTTAAGTCTACCCCGTTTTTAATCACTACGGCCCTCCTCATATCACTGAAGGCTAAACCGTCTTGATAGTTACTTTCTGATACGCATACTGTCACACTAGCCTGCTTGAGCAATAGCTTTTCCCCAAGCTGTCGAATACGCAATACCAGCGGTTGTTGATCGACGTGAAACGACCAGCCATGCACGGTGTAAATAATAGGTAGCCCTAATCGCTTAGCTGCCCAGAATGTATTGGATCCCGCACGGGTACCATGGGCATGCACAATATCAATTCGCTCTTGCTTAAGCAATTGCTTTACCTGCTGCCATTTCAGAAAATTAAATGGCTTTTCGGTTTCTATGACGTGGGTGGTGATGCCCATTGCTCGCAGCCGATCCACCATTGGTCCCGGCGTGAACGATAGTACGATAGGCTCATATCGGTTTTTATCTAACAGCCGCACTACATCCAGCACATGCGTTTCACCTCCGCCGATAGCTCCCTGTCGGATGCTTTCCAGCACTCTGATTTTTCGTTGTGTAACCATACGGCAATTATGTTAAGCTGGCTACCGGCGTGGTTTGGCTTGTAAGCCGCTACGCAGGCCAATCAGTAGGCTAATGAGTGCCGGCAAAAAGATGATTTCCCAAGGCATAAATGGTCCTTTATTTTAGGGAGGAGGAAGCTGCCGAATCTACCTGCCGGGCCACATGCGGGGTAGGCATAAAAGACGTTTTTGCCTTTCTAATTTGCAGCAAAGCTAGCACCATAGCGCTCAAGGCTACCGGCAAGTGTAGCACTGCTCTTCCCACCTGACGAGTATACAGACGTTTTGGTAGAGCCAGAAGTAGTGCAAGAGCTGTACCTAGCAAAAGCATCAGCCAGAAGTCTGGGCTTGGACCTACCCGCCACAGTAGCGACAGCATTATCAGAAAACCAAGTATACCGAGTAGCAACACCCGTGGCAGGAGCATGGATTGCAGAATCTTATCCACAAAATCTATGTTTCCCTGGCGCAGTTGTCGTAACCCCTCCCCAAAGTACTTCACTAAGAATTCTTGTTGCGTTGCTAACCAGCGTGTACGCTGCGTTGCAAACACCTTAGCGTTAGGAATTTTTTCGTCATATACGTACGCGGACGGTAGATAAGCTATTTTCTTCTTGTCCCGTAAAACACTGAAATCTAACTCTTTGTCCTCACCAGGAGTATCACCAATATCTTGAAGCAATTGTTTTAGGTACTCGTAATCGAATGCCATACCCGAACCAATGAGAGACGACGACATTCCCAGGTTAGCATGCCCCCTCCGGAAAATATGATTGTTGATTTCTTCATTGCAGGCATCCAGCACGGCAAAAGGAGAATCTAGGTTTTTTGCTGTTCGATGTCCTTGGACTACTCGGTAACCGGCTGCGAAAGCGGCATCTACTTGCGTCAGGAATCCCGGAGCCATCACGTTATCTACGTCCAATATTACGGCCACGTCGTATGCCCCAGCAGGCAATTCAGTTAAGGCAGAAAATAGCGCTTTGCCTTTAGTGCTTTTCTCAAAAAACACTTCCACAACGTTAATTTGCTGCGCACGCAAAGTCTGCACAGTCGCCGGTTGCAGGCCATCAGCAATAACACATACATCTGCAACACCAGCATATGCGTGCCTCCTAGCGGCAGGAGCAGTCTCCGCAATAATCGTATCAGCTCGGTAGGCAGGTAATAATACGCACATACGCCGTTTGCTTCCCCCACTCGATGGTACAGCCGGTGAAGAGCGATGACCAGCTAATGCAAAAAACAGGAGATACAATACATTGAGTAGCAGATATGCTCCAACCAATTGCAGAAGTATCGATATTAGTGACGTTACAATGCTCATTTAAGCGGGTAGAAAACGATTTTGATGTACATTCTGGCCTTGCAGATGCCAGCCAATACCGCTCCATACTGCCTTCAGATGATTAAATTCACCTCGTAGCAGATGTACTACACTTTGCTTAGGGGCGGCGGCTAGCAGAAAAAACAAAATTCCACTCCACCGCTGTAATCCAGTGAAATTGCGCCGGATAAAGAGAAGACGGTTTCGGTGCATATAATAAGTTCTTAGCACTGAACCTTGTCCAACAGAGGCTGATTCTTTATGATAAACGGTAGAGCCACCGACATAATAACATTGATAACCAGCGCGTTTTACCATCTCACACCAGTCTAATTCTTCATAATATAAAAAGTATAATTCGGGCATTAAGCCAATTTTGAATACTACTTGTAAAGGCACTAGCATGGCAGCGCCATGTGCTAATTTTGTGGGATAGGTAGTATTATATTGTCCGTTGTCTTTCTGCTGACTGCCGATAGAGAAATTTCGGCCAGTCCAAGGATTTATATTACTGCTGCCTGCATACTGGATTGTATTATTGGAGTTATAGTAGACAAGCTTGGGTGAAACCATGCCTATAGTGGCATCCGCTTCCAGCAGATCGACCATCGGTTCCAGGAAGTTCGGCTCTACTTCAGTGTCGTTGTTGAGGAAAAGGATATACTTTCCTTTAGCGGCGCAGATACCTAAATTATTACCACCTGCAAAGCCTAGATTAGCGGACGAACGGATGAGTTGCACTGTGGGAAACTGCTCAGCAATTGTGGTAGGCGCTTCTGTTGGAGATGCATTATCCACTACAATTACTTCTGTATTTGGATAGGTGATCCTCTCCAATGACGCCAGCATGGCGCAAGTTATCTGCGCTTGGTTGTAGTTAACAGAAATAATAGAAATTAGAGGCTTATTACTCATCACGCATTGTTCTTAATTGTGGAGTATCAAGTGTTGGCCCCATAAAAATGAATACCCAGGATATGTATATTATCATAGCGGAAGGCATTTGATTAATAATCTCATTACTGTATGTACAAATCAGAATACCTCCGTAGCCCGCGGTTAAGGCAAGCAGCTTTTGTCGTAAGTCAGGATCTTTCAGTCGCCAGACAATCCCCATACACTTACCTAAGATAAAGAGCGTTATCCCAAACCATAGCAGAAAGCCGACGATACCATACTCCGCCCATATTTTGACAAAATAACTATCCGGAGGAATTCGGGACAGAAACTTATTTGGATTATACTTTATCCCCCACGCTCCAATAACCCCTACTCCCCCCCCTAAAGGCCGAGTAGCGAGATAATCGCGCAGAATGGCTTGGTTGTTTAACCTCACCAGCAAAGAAGGATCTTCAGGATTAAGAGCAGAGCGAAGGCGGAAAATGTCGGGGTTAGAGTTCCCAATGGTGGTATACTTCATCACCCAAAAAACCCCGCCAGCTATCAAGCAGCCTAACAGCAGAATCTTAATTTGCCTGCTTAGTGCTAAGTAGATGAATACGCCTATAATGAGTACGAAGAAAGCCCCTCGGGTACCCGATATTAGCATACCATAAAGGAGTATTGCACTACTAATTATTAGCAACAGCCGTTTCTTCCAGGAGTAAGGGCCTAGTGCCATAATGAGGCAGATTAGGGCAATATGCGCTTGGGAAGCACCAAATTGTGCAGCATCACTGTAATACGAAAATACACGTAGCCGTCCCCACAGTACATGCGTCCGTGCTGCCCCTTGATCCAGCCAGTATTGCTCCATCGCATCTACTCCAAATAGCTTTTGCTTGATACCATAGAGAGTTCCTAGTACCGAAAACCCAACTAACAGATAAAGAAAAGTGGATAAGTCCCGCTTCAGTGCGAACAATAAATACCCCAGAGGTACTGTTAGCACCCACAGGAGCGTGGTGCTACGCATTTCATAAAACCACCCCGTAATGCTGGCGCCCGCAGGGTTACCTAGTTCCAGCACATTGATGACAAACCAGATTAGCGAGAGTAAGCACAAGTCATTACGAATACGCTTACTCTGGAATATATCAGTGCGGTGAAATAGGACAGCTAGCCAAGTAATGATCAGAATACTTTCCATCCCCAGCCCCACCGGAATGGTAATGATGTGCCGGCTTAGGTAATTGTTTAGAAAGCAGTAGATAATAAAGCTAATGAAGCCGATCCGTGGGTAATAAAATACCAACACCAGGAAAAACACTAGGAAAGGCACTGCTATCAGCAGCCCCGGTACTAATACTCCCATCTTGCTCGTCAGCCAGCCCAGGCATAACGCTCCTGCAAGCAGTGCGGGCAGGAGCCAGCGCGAATGCAGCAATGTAGCAGCAGGTGGAGGAGTGAACTTCATAAGTAAGCAGGCAGCTCAGCGTTAGCTTAGGCTTTCTTCAGTCTGGTATAACTCTACGCCGGACAGTACCACTTCTACCGGGGCATTAGTAGCAGACCGTAGGCGTTCTACTATTTGGTGATCGGTAGGGCGCCACGTACGCGTGGCTGGTACGGTTAGAAAGATCAGATTTAACTGCCGCAACACGCCTACTGGCAAAGCGTCACCTAGCAAGGCAGGAAACTCAATCAGTACCACTTGCACGTTCGGCTGGCTGATTTCGGTCATGCGTTTGGGCACAGCATTCTGAATCAACTTGTCCAGTTGCCAGCCTTGCACGGCTGCCATCGCGGAGGGGTAAAATAGCGACGGGGCTTCCAGCGTCTCATCTATATCCTCACGGTCAGGGTACAAAGCAAGCGTCTGCACGCCCATTTCATGGCATCGCTGAGCCAAAGCCTGGCACAGTGTAGTTTTGCCCTCCTGCCGCTGTACACTAAATACACCCACCACAAATGGAACCGGAGCGGGCGGCGTATTAGCTTTAAGCAAAATCTGATGCACTAGTTGATCGAGACTACGCTGCTGATAAGCTATAAACCGCTGGGTTGCAAGGGCATGCGTATCTAACATCACCCCTGCTACCGGTAAGCCAATCCGACGGGACGCTATCAATGGATTTCTTAAGGATTTATCCATCAGCCCCAGCCCTAGTACTAGGCCAACTACAAATACGAAGCCACCTAATGTGCTCAGTAGCAATAACAACACCAATAGATTCGTTTTGGGCGTCACTGGCAAATTTGGTGGGTCAATTACTTTGAGGCTGCCAGCAAACTGCGTATTTTTCTGTGATGCTTTACTAGCATTCAGGCTGGCCAGTACAGCAAGATAATTCTGCTCAGCTAAGCTAATTTTACGTTGGATTCCCTTGAGTGTAGCCCCAAGCGGCGCCATGCGTCGGTACTCTTTCTCAAACTCATTTTGTCGCTGAGTCAGCACATTCAGCTTAGCTCGATTGGTTTCCACCAATATCATCGTCTGCAACCACTCTGCGAGCAAGTTAGCATTCGGAATACCCTCGGCCGTATTCGCCTGATCGTTATACTGATTGACGTTGCTTAGAATAGCCTGCGACGTTTTATCTATCTCGGCCTGCAGTTCTTTAGCTTTAGCATTATTAGCTTCTTTTTGTGTATTAAACAATTGTTGATCAGCCAATGCCGCGTTCAACTTGCTCAGCTTCTGGCGCTGTTCTAGTACGCGGCTGCTGCTGAGCAGCGCAGCCTGTTTATTACCCAGCTTCTGGTTTATGGCCTGTAGCACTGCTTGTGCTCCTTCGTACTCCTGCCTCACAGTAGTGAGTGTGGCATTCAAAGCGTCTTTATCAATGGCAATATTTCTCGACTGTTCATCATAGTTAATGATGTTGTTATCTTGGTTGAAAGCTAAGTTTTCCCGCTCTGCCGCCGTTAGCCGGTTTTTTGCGCTGTCTAATTCTGCCTCATAATAAGCTACCACCGAACTAGTTTGCCCCTCCCGCAGTCCCCGCGACTGCTGCAAAAACACCTGTGTTACGAGGTTCAAGGTTTGGCGACAGATAGCCGGATTGATATTTTCGTATTCTAGCCGAAGTAGGTCGCTCGTTCCAATCCGCGACACTGTCAGCGTCGCAAGAGCTTTGAGAGAATACGTTGGGTCATTGGAATTTAACAGCCAATACAGCGCATTGGTATTGTTGGCTTGGGCATAGCGACGTACGTTTTGTAATGTAGCAGATGGTGTAGCCCCCAATAGCTCTTTTCGCATGTCTTCCGACACATTTTCCCGTAAACTATTATATTCTGGCGCAGCCTGTAGAGCAGGCTGTTGGCTAGTCTGCCACAAATGGTCAGCTAGCAGCCGATAAGCGACTTCCTCCCCTGTAGAACGGGCTTTGATCAGGTTGATCAGGTTATCGAAGGCGTTGCTAGTTGTGTTGAAATTAGCTTCCGCATTGCCTGTTAGAGAGTAGCCGGAGGCAATACCAGTGTAGAGGGTCGTATCGGAGCTATAAGTTTTGGGTAAGTGGCGCGCAAAGAAATATGTGGAGATTCCAAAAACAAGGGGAACCAGTATTAGCAGCAGCCATTTGCGCTTTAGTAATTGGAGGGCATCAGAAAAACTCATCGGGCTGTTGTCATCAGAGTTGAAATTTTAGTTCCTACTACTTCCTCTAGTAGCATAAAGGATGTATTATACTGGTTGAGGGCAGTTTCCTGCGCAATGGCAGCTCCCGTCAAACCAGCGCTAGCCACCGAAAGCTCGGCTAATGGCAGTTGTCCTTGCCGGAACTGGCGTTCTGATAGTTGATAATTAGTTTTCACAGTCACATAAGCTTCCTGTTGCAATGTGAGCAGCTTTTTGGCCAGTAGTACATTTTGGTAGAGCTGAATTATTTGTTGGCGAATCGCATCGATTTGCCCTTGTCGCGTTAACTCTGCCTGCTGGTAAGCCATTTGCTCCCGCTTAATCAGGTTGCCGCGGCTGATAATTCGTGTTAGCGGGAATCCTACAGTAGCGCCAGCGAAATAGCGTGTGGAAGTAATGGTGCGCACCTGAGTAGGATTAGCGGGGTCATAGACTCCACCATTGAGAACGTTTCCGTAGCCGTAATTGCCTCCCAGTGTCACGCTTCCCAAAATTTCTTCCTTGGCAATCTGAATATCTTGCTCCTTAATAGTTTTGTCTAGCTCTACTACCTTCACCTGCTTTGAATGCTGGCCGGCTGCTTCCATCAGCCGGGGTAGGGCAATAGCTGGCGACTCAAAAAAAATAGTTTGCCAATCCTCGGTCGGAGGCGCGGTAGTCTGGCCAAGTGCCGACGACAAAGGAAGCACTAGTACCAGAAAGCCGAATATTTTTTTCATTATACGCTTTCTTGTTGAAATAGAGCTGGTATCGTTTTCAAGACAATCTGGATATCCTTTTTAAGAGAGTAGTGCTTCGCGTATTCTACATCCAGCAACTTGCGTTCTTCTGCCGACATTGTCTTGCTGCCACGCTTGCTCACCTGCCACAAGCCTGTGATGCCGGCGGGTGCGATGAATCGAGCCGCAAATTGGTCGGTGGTCAGCCTTTCGGCTTCATACAGCGGCAATGGCCGGTTACCAACCACAGACATATCTCCACACAAAACATTAAAAAACTGGGGCAGCTCGTCGATGCTAGTGTTGCGAATGATTTTACCGATGCGCGTAATGCGTGGATCGTTCGCTATTTTGATGAATGTAGCATCCACCTTATTTTTTTGGACTGACCGGTGTTGGCGTTCACAAATTTGGCGCCCTTGATGATCAATTAATTGTTGTTGGCAAGCTGTACCAGCCAACTGACATGCGGCACATACATCAGAAAACACAGTTTCTTGTTGCTCCGGCGCTGCTTGGTACTGATTTAGGTTCTGCATGGAAGTTAATAGCTGATCAGCATCTTGCCGCATCGAGCGAAACTTCCAAAATTTGAAGATCCGGTATCCTGTGCCTACTCGATAGGAGTAGTAAAAGACTGGGCCTCTTGATTCCAGCTTGATTAGTAACGCTATTAAAAGAAACAGCGGTGCTAGGCATACAAGAACAATGAAGGCGAATATTGCGTCGAAAATCCGTTTGGATACAGGAAACCGTATAGAATATAGTGGTTGACCTGACTTATCGGCAGCAATAGTTGGAGGGTAGCCTGGCAGTTGAGAAAAATCAGGGCGTGGCTCACGCTCCGTAGCTTCTCGAAACCGTAAGTCTGTGATGCTGGCATTCATAGAGCGCTATTTTAAAATTTAGTTTCATGCAGTGGCGCATTAGGAAGTCAGGCGGGATTAGAAAAGGCAGACAGTAGGGCGGAAAGTTGAGATGTTAGTGGTGGCTATAATTTGATCCTTGCCAATAGCTTTTGGATTCTCAAATCAAGTTCCTCAGGATTGAAGGGCTTAACTACGTAATCGTCAGCTCCTTGTTTTAGACACTTGATTTTATGACTAGTTTCATCCTTACCTGATAGTATAATAAGAGGTGTATGCTTATGTGCGGGAATAGAGCGAACTTGTTTTATAAAGTCTAACCCGTCCATGATTGGCATTGCATAGTCAGCGACAATAGCATCTGGACGATGATCCTGCTTTAGCCATGTAATGGCTTCCAATCCATTTGGATACACCACCACGTTAAAAGAGGGGCCGAAGTAATACTTCAAAATGAGACAGATAGAGGGCTCATCATCAACGATAAGCAGATTTTTTTTCATGGTTGATGCAAAAGGGCCTGGATAGCATTGCACTTTAGAGGCTGCAATATATAATTAATATTATTAAGATTTAAATGTGATATAAATATAATACTAATTATCAAGAATTCACCCAATAGTAATATCATTTTGATGATACAAATAGTAACATACCCATATTCGTTAAGACAATCTTCCTAATTCCTCTTGAAAGAGAACAGAAAGCAACTCAGTAGTTTCTGCTACTGCTTTGACAAGCGGCATGAGTTCCGCTTTAGACGTTTCCTTATCAGCGAGGGTTTCCAATTTTCTTAAGTATTCAGTTTCCGGCTCAATCTGTAGGTTGCCAAAAATAGTTTTCAACATATGTGCTTCATGGCCTATCATCGGCCTGTTATTTTGCTCTACTGCCTCTTGCAAAGCATACACTTGTCCTGGCACCTTGCTGATGAACAGTTCCAACAGCTTGCGAACAAATACTGGGTCGATTGCGAGCTTCCCTAGCATATTTAGATTATAGTGCCGTCTGGAAGTCATTGTATGTAAATCAGTTGGCGCTACCTCTGCAACCATAAGTGGCCCACGCTGATTTACCCGCACTAGCAACTCATACAGGGCCGCTTCAGAGAAAGGCTTGAGTAGATAATCATTAAATCCTTGGGCTTGGTAGGAGTTGGCGTTGATCTGAAGGACGTCAGCAGTGAGGGCGATGATGAGAGTATGCTGGTTGGGATTACTGTTCGCTCTCAGAAGGGCAGTGGCCGCTAGACCATCCTGTTGAGGCATTTGAATATCCATCAAAATTATATCATACTCACGCAACTGGGCCTTAGCTACCGCTTCCTCACCGTTCTGTGCCATATCCACTTGCACCTGCCACTCACCCAGCATTGACACCGCAATTAGCTGATTAATGGGATTGTCCTCGACCAATAAGATAGTAAGGCCCTGTAACATATCTATTGATTGAGCCGCGACTGGCTCACTTGCTTTTAGCTTCTCCCCTACTACATAAGGAATCGTGAAGTAAAAGCAGCTTCCTTGCCCAAGCTCACTACGCACACCTATTTTACCGCCTTGTAACTCAATCAGGTTTCTGCAAATACTAAGCCCTAGCCCTGCGCCACCATATAGGCGCGGAATGCTGCTGTCAGCCTGTTGAAAACTATCAAAAATATAGTCTAGGCTACTGGATTTGATGCCGATGCCTGTATCTGTGACACTAAACGTGACAGGTAGTACCTCACCAATTTGCTCGCCAGCCTCCAGGGTAATTGTAATAGTGCCTTGGTGAGTGAATTTAATAGCGTTGTTGATCAAGTTTACCAGAACCTGATGCAAGCGGTGGGGGTCGCCTTGCAATGGGGGTAGGAGTGAGATGGGCTCATCAACTCGCAGTTGCAGGCCTTTCTCGGCAATATTTGCGGCAAACGAACGTGCTGTATTCTGTACTGTTTTAAGTACATCGAATGAAATAGTTTCTAGATGGACCTTTCCCAGTTCCATTCTGGCAAAGTCCAATACATCATCAATAACGACGAGTAAATTTTTGGTGCTGAACTCAATTAATTCCACGTAGTCAGCTTGTTCAGCTGATAGAGAAGATTTATTGAGCAATTCGACTAACCCCATTACTCCATGGAGGGGCGTACGAATTTCATGGCTCAGCTTAGCAATAAACTCTTGCTTAGTCTGCACCAGAGCTTCGATTGCCTGTTGCGCGCGTTTTAGCTCCGTAATATCCGCGGAGCACGTGAGTAGGCAGCGGGCACCATTATTACGTACCAATAAGCTCTTGGTAGTGTGGTGCCAAATAGTTGTTCCATTCTGGAGAAGGTAGTTCTCTTCTGAGGTCAATACGCTCCCACTCACCGGCCAATTGGCAGAGAAATTAACGATAGAAGCGAATGGAACCTGTTGAGCATCGGCGGAACTTGGGCCCAAACTCAGGAACTGTTTATAACGCTGGTTAGCCAGTAGACACTGTCCTCTTTCGTCCTCTACATAGATAATGTATGGACTGCTGTCAATAATTTGACGAACCAATTCCTCTTCATATGGAATGTCCTGTTCTACAGTCTCAAAAGGTAAACTCGTCGGCACTAAGGCATGAGCCACTACCTTACTTTCTAGCTGTGCCTGCAACCGCAGAACCTCTGCTTCGGCAATTCCCCGCCGCCGTCGCTCAAGCGCTAATTCTTCTTCTAAGCTCATGAGAGAGGGTAAATCAAAAATTCATCACGTATAGAAAACAGCAATTTCTCTCAGGAGGCCGACTATACTAGCTTTATTAAACATGCTTCGCGACTACGAGAAGCATGGATCAAATATAATCCACCGCCTTTTAGATCTAGTAAGTGACTTAGCTTATATAAACGAAATGGCGGGGTAAGCACATAGCGACTGAAGATCGATAGGTTTCGTAATAGCCCATCGATCTTCGGTCGCTACGTGCTTACCCCGCCATTTCGTTTTCTAGATAGCGTGGTGGCCGCATAATTATTTAGGAAGCCATATCTCGAAAGTTTTAGCCATTTATTGTGCCTTATTCACCGGCGTAGCTTACCTTCTGACTTACTACCTCCGTTCCAGTCACCAAACGCACTATATATAGCCCGTTACTCAAGCCCACAGATTCCATCGAAACGCTATTCTGAACGCCAGCTTCCACCTGCCCATCAAATAGCGAACGGATTTGTTGACCAGTCAGGTTGTAAAGTGCTAATGTAACTTGACTTCGTTGCTGGACACTGAATTGCACAGTAGCTTGCTTACTGAAAGGATTAGGATAAATGTTCAGATTAGTAGCAGGTGCGCTATTATCAATAGTATCATTTAGCGTGGCTGATGCTACGGTTGCCGTTGCCGTTAGCTGACTGCTGGTAACTGGTACAAAGGGAATCAGCACTGAGCCCGAAATAGGCTGCTGACGGGAGCCATCGGGCCGCTGCCAAGCTACAGCAACAAAGCCTGTTCCCCACGACTGCTTATGCAATACTTCTACGTAGTAGCGCCGCCCGGTTTGCAGCTGTATCGGTGCCGACTTCTGCTCCGAAGAGCGGTACCAGTCGTATGCTGAGGCGCGCCAGCCCGTGCTGCTGGCAATCCGCACTTTGTGTGCGGGGTCATCGTCGGAGCTGAGGAAAAGGTCAGCAGCATCATCACCAGTCACCCAGAATGTGTAGGCCCCATTTTGCGGCGGACAAATATAGCCGCGCAGGCGGGCGCCGTGATTATTGCCATACTGATTGGAGGCCGCAAACGATGTAAGCTGGCTGCTGCTATTAGGAAGCTTAGTAACAGGGATATCTGCCGTAGTAGCTCCCTTTACATTGTTCCACTGCTCGCGAAGAAGCGTACCGGTGTTATCACAGCCACTTGAGGCTACTGGAGGAGCTGGTGCTACAACCTGCGACGCGGCGTCTTCTACGAAGAATGCGGGAGTACCACTTAACGTAATTTCCTGCGCTTGCTGGATAGAGCTAGCGTTTGTGGAGGAGAAGTTCCATTCATAACGTTTCACTGTCTTTAGTCCCAAGGCCGCCGGAAAAGAGTAGGTAACCTTAGCATACTCTGATTTATCAGTCAGCGCCTTGGCCCACAGCACGTACACGTAGCTATTATCTTTACGAAAAGCTGCTCCATTGGCATTGGCGGGTAGCGTTAAGGCAGCTGTACGTGCGGCATCGTAGGAGAAACCATACAGTAATTTGGACGTAGTAGCAAACCCCTGCCCTAATTGCGTAGTCCTCTGCTGACCTGGGGCATCTCGCTTCAGGTTTTCGTAAAAGCCCATCAAGTCTAGCGCGTCACCACGCGATACGGATATGCTGGCCGCTGGAGTGTTTATAGACTCGCCCAAATGATAGAAGTATAACTGTCTAATTCTATTTTTCTGGGCTTGCACCAACATCTTTATTCCAAAGTTGCGCTGCATCTCGTCCGTGCTTATCCGGTCGTCAGAGGTGCGGCGACTTACATTGGTTTCCGTCATAATTATATGCTTGGCTGGATACTTAGTGCCATTATAACCATATCGATTCAGCACATCAACCATCGCCTGCTCTTCCTGAATTACTCGTTCAGCAGCGTAGTCTGAAGTCCGGAAGTAACGAAACCCGCCAATACTGTTATCCCACTTGTGCAACGAATAAGCCGGGTAGGTGTGGAAGCTCACAGCATCTAAATACGCCCCGCCGGTATTGGGATACTGCGCCGTTATGGACCCACCATTAGGGTTGTCGGAGTAACGTAATAACGCGTCCAGAAATTGCGGGTAGCCAATGCCACCAGTAGTCACGTAGGCATCGGGACGGTACTTCTTTACCACCTCATAGCTAATGCGCAGCATTCGGATATAGTAATAGAAAGGAGCCCGCAAGTTGGGCAATTCCGCCGGCGACGGCGCACGGCTCAACCATACATCCTTGTTACCTATGAAGGTGTAGTCAGGCTCGTTTACTATTTCCCAGAAACGCACCTTATCACCGTATGTTTGCAACAGCTGGTACATATAATAAGCATAATAGTTATTGGGATTCACGCTGCCATTGCTAGTCCAAATAGGCTCATACAGATTTGCAAACACCTTTGATGGGCCACTACTACCCAAGTAAGTAGTCTTATCAAGGTGGGCTGCCGATGGCTCTCCTATGAAGCAGGTAATCTCCTTCATCCCAAGTTCGTCTGTGTAAACCTTGAAGGTATTGGCTCGAATGCCAAAGCCGTATTTCTCTACGAAATAGTCGGGTAAAGTTGGGCGTACGGAACGCACCCCTAACGTTTGGGCCGCAGTTGCCAAACCTTCGTCGTCCCAACCATTGCCATAGTAGCCAAGGTTGATACCATACTGGAAAGCCTCTCCATAAGGCCGGACGTAAGAATTCGCATTCCGCGTGGGTGCTTGACTGTAGCTATATGGAGCAGCGATGCCAACAATCAACAACAAGAGTGAAATGAAACGTCTCAAAAAAATGGTATTTTTTTGTGAATGAAAAAACTATTAAAAAATTACAATTTGAACTATATTCAAAAGAATATAGATTTACTTAGATAATACTAGACTAAAAGATGCAATAAAGAGCAAATACCCACAAATTTCGCAACTATACATCTTGAGTCCTATGAGCAAATATAGAAGTATGTTTGCACATTTCTCATACTAGCTAAATTCAATTTTGACGACTTATAGAAATTTATCTCTGCTCGCGTAAGGATTGCCCCCCTTTACAGCCTGTATTTAGACATCAACTTTTCCGCTCATTTCCTATTTAAAAAAGCAAGTAGAGATGCAAAAGTTGACGATCGAATGGAGCTATTAAGCGGCAAAAAATGGCGTTACACAGCTTCTAGTTGATGTGTATACAGAAGTAAGGGCAAAATAAAAGTCCGTTGCGCGGCATATGCCGGTGCAACGGACTACATATAATTTTCACTCATTTTCTGTTGCTGAATACAGCAAACTCAAACGGTCATTTTAAGTAAAAAATGACAAAATTTTATAACTCACTGTTATTCTGGCATTTTTAATGTTAGCACGTTTCCAACACTAAATTGTATTGCATGCACACTATTTCAGTCTCAATAATTTCTTCTTGTAATATCCGATGCAGTGTCGCCTAATATGCAACGCTTATAAAAAAAGCGACTTATAGAAGGCAACAGTGTTACGTGCAATAATTTTTGGTTCAAATGCAATAAGATTCGGCTTGCCTTCTAATCTAGTAGTAACGTCCCTCATACAATTCATTAAATGATCCGCAGAAAGCGCACCCTTATACAATTTAATCCACTCGGTCCCAACTACATTACTTAACTCCTCCAAGGCCCCTGAATCAGAAGCTAATGTTGGGCGATTAAAGCTAAGGTTAAGGAAAATAGACCCAGAATTAAATACTTTATCATACGGTGTAACTACTAAATCAGCGCAGTTAAAATAAGTTTGCAACTCTTCATCTTTTATGAATGAATCATACAATACTATATTCTTGTTAATTTCTATATCATTAAGTACCCCTATCATATCTTTATGCACCTTCCCTGCTATAAGTAGTAAGGTATTTGTGTTATCCATTTTATTATAAGCCTCAATGAGTCCTGTTACATTTTTGTAAGGTCTTATCTGCCCTAAGAACAGGAAAACAAACTTATCTTCAGGTATTTCTAGCTTCTTTCTCGCTTGTAATTTAGTAATACTGTTAGTGTAATACTCTTTGTAATGTGGATGTGCTAAATGGACATACCGTTGATTCGCCTGATTACTGCTCATCTCCTTTATAATATACAACCCAGGCTTATTAAGGCTAATAAATCCATCCGTTTGCCTATACATAAAATTCGCAAGACTTTTCTGAAGATCGGGAAAATTACCTTCATGTGCTTCTAAGTTATGAACAGTCCACACTACTTTTACTCCTCGCATTTTTATATATTTAATAAATAAAAACAGAATATTCATTCTAATATTTGCTTTACGCTCATTATTTCCGAATAATACATAAGTAGGCCAATGTATATGAAATACTTTATAATTAACATTTAAAATATGCTTAATCACGCTTTTCAATGAAAAAACAAAATCATATACTACACAATTTTCTTCTTCAATACTTTTGTAAAGTATATAGTTATAAGGATTGTCTTTTTTTGTAGAGAAGCCAGGCCAAGCTAAAATTCCAAATTTGCTCATGTGGGAATTAAATTATTTCTTTTTAATAGATTGTGCCATTTCAACAATTGCCGCAACCTTTCTTCTAGTAGAAGAAAATGTAATCATCAAAGTTAGGTAAACGAACGCACCAACTATAAAACCGCATATACAATACCATACTAGTGGCAATGCTATATTATACCGTTGCAGTAAAATACCATAGACAGCCATTGCTATACCGCTAGTCACTGAGAAAGCTGCTGGTAAGGTTATTTCTTTTAAAAAGGCCATTGCGCTAATCGGGCTTTGATTAAGAATATAGTATAACACGGGCACAAACAATGTATATCCTACTATACCCTGTGCAATAGCAACCCCTCGAACACCATCTAGAAAAACTCCTATTGCAAAGCCTGCTACCATAAAAAAAGCGTTAATTACCCCTATTACGAAGTATTTTTTTACACTACCAGTAGTTATTAAAACCAAGCTTGGCGTACTTGCTACCGGTTGGATAAAAGCAGAAATAGCTAATACTTGAAAAATAGGACCAGCATCTGCCCACTGTTCTCCTAGGATAAGTAAAATTAATTCATTGGAAAAAACACCAAGATATACAATCATCGGCATCGAAAAGAATGCTAAAATAAATAGATACCTAAAGTAGAAACTCCTATATTTTTCCTTGTCACTCTGTAGTGAGCTTAAGGCAGGAATAGCTACCGAATTTAGCGGATTTCGCAGCTGTGTGATAGGTAACATAAGAAGCTGATACGCTTTAGAATATAGCCCAAGCGCTACTGAACCTACAAAACGGCCAATAAACACATTATCCATATTTCTGGAGAAGTGATTTACTACATCAAAACCTGTAATACCGGCGCCAAACTTTAAAAATGAACCCGTTTCAGATTTTTTAAATGTTAGGTCAGGCCTCCAATCACACAAAATCCATAAGGCTATTGTCTGCAATGCTGCTAATACTAACCCTTGCATCACAAGCGCCCAATAACCAAATCCCAACCAAGCCAGCAAAACCCCAATCAATAAGTTTAGACCAACAGTAACTAACTGCAATAGGGCCAAACTATTAAAATACATCTGCCTTTTTAGCAAAGCATTGTGTTGTAGCGACAACCCCGCTATGAATATAGTCAAAGCGGCAACCAACGTAATATTTAATAGACGTTGTTCATGGTAAAAACTCGCTATAGCTGGTGCTAATACAGCAACTACTAATGCTATTAAAAAACTAATAAAAACATTTACCCAAAAGACTGAGCTTACTTCACTTTGTGTTAATTCTTCTCGCTGAATAATAGCAGATGATAATCCTAGGTCTTTAAAAATAATAATAAATCCCGTTACGCTACTTACCATAGCTACCAAACCATAATCTTCAGGTAACAGTAGCCGAGCTAGAATAACAGTCTGTGCAGTCGACATCAAAAACAGAATAATTTGTCCTGCCATTGTGCTTACTCCGCCTCTGATAGATCGATCTTTCAGACCATCTTTGAGGTGCAGAGTATCAAACCATTTATCGTTTCTGGTGCCTTGCAATACTGTATTTTGATTCATTTTATTTTGTTATTCACCATGCCCGAAGCCACTTAGCTATGCATTGCGTGAGCAAGTTTAATGTATTATTCTTAGATTATTTGTTTTTAGATCGTTTTGAGACGCGTTTGTATTAGACTACCCAATCCTATCTCAGGTTAATAAGCTGCTTTGTTTAACCTGTATCACTTAGGTAATGGCTAACTGTGGCAAAGCAAAAAGGCCGTCGCAACTCTCGTTGCAGCGGCCTTTTTTTGCTTGTTGCCCTACCCTACTTGGCGTAGGCAACGGCGCGCATCTCCCGAATGACCGTAATCTTGATCTGGCCGGGATACTGCATTTCCTTCTCGATTTTCTGCGAAATCTCGTAGCTCAACTCCTGGGCGCGGTCGTCAGTCACGTTCTCGGCATTCACCATCACGCGCAACTCGCGACCCGCCTGAATGGCGTAGCACTGCAACACCCCGTCAAACGACACAGCTGTTTCTTCCAGCTGCTTCAGACGCTTGATGTAGCTTTCCATCATCTCGCGGCGGGCGCCGGGGCGCGAGCCCGAGATGGCGTCGCAGGCCTGCACCAGCGGCGCAATCATGGCCGTCATCTCCATCTCGTCGTGGTGGGCGCCAATGGCGTTTACCACATCGGGGTGCTCTTTGTACTTCTTGGCCATCTCCATGCCCAGAATGGCGTGGGGCAGCTCGGGTTCCTCGGTGCTTACCTTGCCGATGTCGTGCAGCAGGCCGGCCCGTTTAGCGTGCTTCACGTTCAGGCCCAATTCGGCGGCCATGGTGGCGCACAGGTTGGCTACCTCGCGCGAGTGCTGGAGCAGGTTTTGGCCGTACGATGAGCGGAAACGCATGCGCCCGACCATCTTCACCAGCTCGGGGTGCAGGCCATGAATGCCCAGGTCGATGATGGTTTTCTCCCCGATTTCCACAATTTCCTCGTCGATGTTCTTGCGGGTTTTGGCCACAATCTCCTCGATGCGAGCCGGGTGAATGCGGCCGTCCTTCACCAGCAAGTGCAGGCTCAGGCGGGCCACCTCGCGGCGCACCGGGTCGAAGCCCGAAATGATGATGGCCTCGGGCGTATCATCCACGATAATCTCCACGCCGGTAGCGGCTTCCAGAGCGCGAATGTTCCGACCCTCGCGGCCGATAATCTTGCCCTTCACGTCGTCCGACTCGATGTTGAACACCGATACGCAGTTCTCAATGGCGTGCTCGGCAGCCGTGCGCTGAATGGTTTCCAGCACCACTTTCTTGGCGTCCTTGGTGGCCGTGAGCTTGCTCTGCGCCACTACGTCTTTGATGTAGGAGGATGCCTGCAGCTGCGCCTCGTTTTTCAACGATTCTACCAGTTGCTCGCGAGCTTCGGCGGCCGTCAGCCCCGAAATGGTTTCAAGCTGCTGCTGCACTTGGCGGGCCTTCTCTTCGGCCTCTACCTCACGCAATTGCAGCTTCGCTAGCTGGGCTTCGTGGGTGGTCTGGCGCTTTTCTTCCTGGGCATCCAGCCGGTCGCGCTGTTGTTGGGCGTCGTTCTGGAGCTTGTCGCGCAGGGTGTCCAGCTCTTTTTCCTTGCGCTGAATCTGGTCGAGCTGTTTTTGCGTGGTTTGCGTGAGCTGCTTGATGTTCTGCTCCTGCTCCACTACGGCTTGGCGGCGCTGGGTCAACTCAGTGTCCAGCTCAGCTTTTTGGCGGCGGCTTTCCTGCTCAAACTCATGCTTGAGGGTCCGAAACTTGTCTTTCGACTGCTGAATCCGCTCGTCGCGGATGCGGTTGGCTTTCTCTTCTGCTTCTTGCAGAAGCTGTTGGGCGCGAGCGCGAGCCTCGGCCTCATGGTCCTGCCGGGCCTTGCCGGCCAGCAGGCGGCCGACAAACACGCCGGCCACAAGGGCAACGACGGCGGCCAGCGCAATATAAACATAGGGTGACATGTGCTATGGTTTTTGGGGAAGGGTATATAAAAACCATAACAAAAAAACTAGTCCAACGCGTGCCCACCCGCGCAGCCGATTGCCGCAGGGGTAGGGTAAGCGTGAAACCGAAGCCGGGCTACGATTAGCCCAGCACCAGCGACGAAAGCAGCTCGTCCAAGCGCGCGAGGCGCTCGGTAAGGGCTGCATCGGTGCCGTCCTTCTCCTTGCCGACCTTCAGGCGGTCGACCATTGTAGTTAGGGCAATCATGGCCAAAAGGTCCTGTTTGTCCTGGATGCCGTACTGGTCGCGGAACTCCTTAAGCTTTTCATTCAGCAGCTTACCGGCCATGCGCAGGCGCTCCTCATCGGGAGCGGCAACGCGCATGGGATATTCCCGTTCAGCAATACGAATTTTTATGGCTAAGTCGCTCATGCGAGCAGTGCGTTTTTAGGTGGATGGGGATAGGTCGTTACTCCTTCAAATAGGCAAGGCACTTATCTATTTCGCGGATGTATTCGTTGAGGCGCAGTTTCAGCTCGTTGACGTGGGCAGGTTTCTCTGCTACGGTATTGACAAGTTTAGCGATATTCTCCCGGTTCTGGAAATCCTTGAGCTGCCGGTCCCGGTCGCGCACATCGGCGCGCAGCTGCTCAATGGTGGTTTGGGCATCGCTCAATTCCTCCCGCACCTGCTGATAGGCAGCCACTAAGCTGTTCACTTGCCGCTCCAGGCGGTCGAGTTGGGCTAGTTGCTGGGAGGAAGCCATTTTTCAGTTTTAGATTAGTTGTCTACAATTTCTGAAAGAATAAAACTAGAACGTCATGCTCCATCTGGCGTCCGCTTATCGAAGCATCTCTACCGCTTTGTTGCTACCCGTTGAGGTTACTAACGGTAGAGATGCTTCGATAAGCGGACGCCAGATGGAACATGACAATACTATCCATTCGTCAGCACGCGAGATTTCTCATCTCTGCTTGATGCGCAGAATGTTCAAAATGACATTCAGACTTCCCCCAAAAACCACTCCTTACTTCCGAATCAGGGCGCCGGCCTGCTTCTCGAATTGCTGGATGAGACGCTGCATCACCTGGTCGATGGCTTGGTCGGTGAGGGTTTGGGTAGGGTCTTGCAGGGCGAAGCTCACGGAGTAGGATTTCTTGCCTGCTCCCAGGTTCTCGCCCTCGTATACGTCGAACACATTCAGGCTGTGCAGAAGTTTCTTCTCGGTGCGGCGCGCAATCTGCTGCAACTGATCGAACGTCACGGTCTTGTCTACCACCAGCGACAAGTCGCGGCGCACCTCCGGGAACTTGGGCAGCTCGCGGGCCACCAGCGTGTTCTTGTACTTGCGCACCAGCCAGTCCCAGTCCAACTCGGCGTACCACACCGGTTGGTTCACGTCGAGCTGCTTGAGCACGCCCGGCGACACGGCCCCCAGGTGCACCACCGGCTGGTTCTGCACCAGCAAGGTAAGCCCACCCGCGAGGTAGGGATGCTGCACCGGCTGGCTGGCATAGTTGCTGAAGCCCAGCGAGGCCAACACCTGTTGCACTGCCCCGGCCAGGTCGTGGAAGGTGGTTTTCTCTGCCTTGTGCTGCCAGGTTTCGGAAGAGGCGTTGCCGGTGAGCAGCAGCACCAGCTTGTTCTGCTCCTGGTGCTTGCCCGTCTCGGGCTTCTGCGAGTAGGCTTTACCGAACTCGTAAAGCTTCAGGTCTTTCTGACGACGGTTGAGGTTGTAGCGCACCACTTCCAGGGCCGAGTGCAGCACCGTGGGACGCATGATGTCGAGGTCGGCGCTGTTGTAGTTGTGCACGCGCACCAGCGTGGCGTCCTGGGCACCCTTCTGCTCGAAGTAAGCTGAGTTAGTGAGCGAGTTGGTGATAATCTCCGAATAGCCCTGCCCGCTGAGCAAGCGCGCCGTATTCTGGCGCAGCACCTCGGGGTCGGGGTTCGGGAACTTGGCGAGGTAGGAAGCGGAGTTGAAGGGCCGCAGCGCCACGTTGTTGTAGCCGTAGATGCGCAGAATTTCCTCAATCACATCGGCCTCACGGGTCACGTCTACCTTGTGCGGCGGAATTTTCAGGTGCCATTCCGTTGCGGATTGGTCGTTGGTTGCCGGTTGAGTGGAAAGGAGCGTCAGATGCTCGGCCAGGTCCTGCCCTATTGCATTACCTGGTGATGGTTGCTCCTGAATCTCAATATCCAAATCCGTCAGAATCTGCCGGATGCGGTCCTCGCCTATCTCCTGCCCTACCAGTTTAGTTACGCGGGGTAGGCGCAGGCGCACCTCCGTAGGCTGAATGGGGGTAGGATATTCGTCGACCACCGGCGCGGCAATGCGCGCCCCGGCCACTTCCTGCAACAGCAGCGCCGCCCGCTTGAGGGCTACCGGCACCATATCGGGGTCGGTACCGCGCTCGAAGCGGAAGGAAGCGTCAGTTTTGAGCTGGTGTGTCTGGCTAGTTTTGCGCACCACGGCCGGCGCGAAATAGGCGCTTTCCAGGAACACGCGGGTAGTGGCGTTGCTCACACCCGAGGTCTTGCCCCCGAACACACCGGCCAGCGCCAGGGGCGCGCCGTTGGCATCGGCAATAACCAAGTCGGCGGCCTGTAGGGTGCGCTCCGTGCCGTCCAGCGTTACGAACTTCTCGCCAGCTTCAGCCCGCTTCACTCGAATCTGGTTGTCCGTAATCTGGTCGGCATCGAAGGCGTGCAGGGGGTTGCCCAATTCGTGCAGCACGAAGTTGGTGACATCCACCACGTTGTTGATAGGCGACAGACCAATGCTGCGCAAGCGGCGCTGCAACCACTCCGGCGACGGTCCTACCTGTACGTTATCGACTAGCAAGCCGGCATAGCGTGGGCAAGTGGCTTCGTCCTCGATGGCGACGCTGATAGTGCTTTCGGCCGAGGTAGGCGCTTGGAAGCCGCTCACGTCGGGTAGGTGGCAGGACTGGCGCAGCAGGGCGCGCAGCTCGCGGGCCACGCCGTAGTGCGAGGCCGCGTCGGCGCGGTTGGGCGTCAAGCCAATTTCAAATACCGAATCGGAACCCAATCCGAAGTACTCAGCGGCCGGCGTGCCATTGGGCAAGTCGGTATCGAGCACCATAATACCAGCGTGCGACTCACCCAGCCCAATTTCATCCTCAGCGCAAATCATGCCTTCAGAAGCCGCCCCGCGAATCTTGGACTTCTTGATTTTGAACGGCTCACCGCTGCTAGGATGCAGCATAGCACCTTCCAGTGCCACCACCACTTTTTGGCCGGCTGCCACGTTGGGCGCACCGCATACAATCTGGCGCGGGGTGGCATCGCCTACGTCCACGGTGGTCAGGCTGAGCTTATCGGCATCGGGGTGTTTTTCGCGGGTGAGCACGGTGCCCAGCACCACGCCGCGCAGCCCACCGGGCAAGCTTTCCAGCTCCTCAATGCCTTCCACTTCCAACCCGGAGCCGGTCAGCAGCTTCCCGATTTCCTCGGCCGATTGGGTGGTAGGGATGAGCGTACGGAGCCAGTCGTATGATATTTTCATGGGGTCATTTGCTAGTTGTTCGTTGTCAGGTAATAGTTGTTAGTTATCCGTTTTGAGTGACGCGAATACACATCATTTGGCAACCAACAACCAGCATCCGACAACTGATGCTGCCCGCAAAGGTAGGGATTTGGCAGGCTGCCCGAAACGCAGCCTGCCCTAGCTTTTTGCTTGTTTATCGGAACCTATCTACAGCACCGAAGTTCTTTCGTCCAAAACCCACCTGTCATCCTGAGTGGAGCGAAGGATCTTCTCACAGCAGAACGACGGACGTAACAACGACTCGCTTTAACGTGACAAGGTCCTTCGCTCCACTCAGGATGACAGGTGGGTTTCAGATGTATGTTCCCTACCCCTACTCGTGAAAGGCCTTTTCGCCGGCTGGGATTTCTACATTCAGCCTATTCTCAGTTGGCGGCAGGGGGCACACGAAGCTGTTGTTGTAGGCGCAGTAGGGATTATAGGCGTGGTTGAAATCGAGGGTGATTTCGGTGTCGTCGGGGGCGGGTACGGCGGCGTCTAGGTAGCGGCCGCCGCCGTAACTACCGAGGCCGTTGGTGCGGTCGGCGAAGGGAATGAACAGCGTGGTATCGGGGCCGAATGCCCGGCGGTAGAGCGTCAGCTTGTATTCCTGCTTATTCAGAATAAAAGTGGCTTGACCCCAGCGCAGGTAGGTTTCGGGTTGCGCGCCGGTGGTAGCCATGCGCGTGGTATCCCGCAGCGTGAAGCCCTGGTACTGCGCATCGAGGCGGTAGGCGCGGTCGGGGGCGTAGTAGGGTAGGGCTTTGAACGTGTCGCGCTGGGCCTGGCTGAGCGGCGAGCCGTTCACGCGCCGGAACGAGTCGTCTTTTTCCTGGCGTGCCTTCTTTACACCAATAATATATTGGCTGTCGCTCAGCACCAGGTCTTGCAGGAAGTAGCCCACAATCAGCAGCAGGCCTAGACCAATAAAGAATTTCGGGTTGATTTTCACAGAGGCAAAGGTAGGGGCTGGCGCGAACCCCTGCTTCACCAATTATACTTTTAAACAGGATAGTAGCCAGGATGAAACACTAGTTAGCGCTGCTTTCCATGCGCATTTTCTCGCTTTCAATGCCCGTGCGGCGCGTTCTGATAGCCTTCACTTTCTGGTTACCGAAGCGGTAGCTGAAATTCAGCCGGACAAAGCGGGTTTCAGCTTTATCGAGGCTATAGGCCTGCATATCCTTCGCCCGCGTATCATAGCGGCGCTTTTGCATGTTGAAGGGGTCGAAGACACTCAGGGTGAGGGTTCCGTTTTCTTTCAGCACCGATTTCGTTACCGCAAGGCTACCGCCATATTGCGCCTTGAAGGAGTAGGCCCCGTACGTGAGCGGCGACTGGTAGAAGAGGGATATTTCTGAGCTCATGCCGTGCGGCAAATTCACGGTGTTGTTGCTGCTGGCCATTACCCCTACACTCGACCGGTTGAGCCAGGGCATGGTAGGCGAGTTTAACCGGATGTAGGTTGCGCCCACAAAGTTCGACGTAGTCAGCACGCCGCCCAGCAACTGCTTGGTCAGGCTCACATTGCCGTCCACTGCCGTGGCACGGCTCAGGTTAGCGTCGGACTGAATGACGATGTTGGTAGCCGGGTCGCGGCGGTATATTTCCGCTAGGATATTCGTGTGGCGGCCGTAGGACAAGGACGTCGTCACCGCATTGTTGTAGCTGTGCGAAACAGAGTAGTTATCGGAAAAAGAGGGGCGAATGGTGGGGTTGCCCTGGTAGTAGAGGTAGGGGCTAACGTAGGTCAGAAAGGGATTGATAATGCCGAAGCGGAACCGGTCAATCTTGCGCTGGTAGCTGACATTCCATTGCTGCTTTTCCGACATGGTGTAGTCCAGCGCCACGTTGGGAAACAGGTTGAAGTAGTCGCGCTTATTTACCTGCTGGAGCGTCAATGATTCGCCTTCGCTGTGCGTGTGCTCGGCCCGTACGCCTAGTTGCACGGTTAGTTTCTTGCTCACCGGCTGGCGTACCGAGACGTAGCCCGCATTGATGTACTCGCGGTAGACGAAGTGGTTGGTGCGTTGCGCGTCGTTGAGCCAGTTGCCGCCCTCAGCCAGATTTTCCCAATGAATGTCGCTGTCGGTGATGGTGCGCAGCGACTTCAGGCCTGCTTCCAGCGCCGTAGCTTTGCCGAAGGAGCGCGTGTAGTCGGCGGTGAAGGAAGCCACCGTATTGCTGGCCGGTGAGTAGGTGCGTAGCGCAGAAGCCGTTGTTTCCTCAGTCGATAGAGCATAACTGGCATTGCGGTATTGCTCGTCGAAGCGCTTGCGAAAGGTGAGGTAATCCGCGTTGAGCTTCAGCTCCCCGCCGGCCGAATCCAGCACCGTGCGGTAGTACAGGCTAATGGTTGGGTTGAGGCCGCGCCCGGTGCCGTCGGTTTGCAGCACGTTGGTCGTGCTGAGCGGGCCGTTCAGGTTCGCCACCGCAGAGTTGGTATTGCCGTTCGTTTCGCGGGCAGAGTGTATCCCGCGTACTTGCAGGCCCACCGAGCTGCGCTTGGTAAGGTCGTACTCCACGTTGATGCGCGCCGTCTGGCTGTTGCGCTCGGTCTGGGTGTAGCTCGCTTCGTCGATGCGCGTTTCCGGGTTCAGCATGCGGTTGCTGGTTAAGCGGCGGTACTGCTTGGCGCGTTGGTAGTCGAGGCCCCCGAATACGTTTAGCTTGTCGCGGCGGTAATTCAGGGTGAAGCCGCCGTTGTAGCGGCCGAAGCGGCCGCCCCCTACCCCGGCACTCACGCTACCGTTGGTGCCAAAGGCGCTGTTTTTCTTGGTGAGGATGTTGATGACGGCCCCGCCATTGGCGTCGTACTTGGCCGAGGGGTTGGCTATTACTTCTACCTTGTCGAGGGTGTTGCTGGGTAGGGAGGCGAGCAGTTCGGCTAGGTCGTTGCCCCCCAGGTTGGTCACCTTGCCGTCGATGAGTACCAGGGCCGTTTTGCCCCGCACCACGTAGCGGCCACCTTGGTCCATCACGCCCGGGGCGCGGCTTAATACTTCGGCAGCGGTGCCGCCCGCCGCCAGCGGACTAGCGGCCACGTTGAGCACCAGCTTATCGGCGTGCTGCTCGATGAAGGCTTTCGAGCCCATTACCTTCACCTCGCCCAGCGCGTGATGCTCGGGGGCCAGCGCCAGCGCCACCGCGGGCGTACTTCCGCCCCCTACCGCCACAGCCACCGGCTGGCCGGCACGGTAGCCCAGGTAGCGCACTTCCAGCGTATACGCTCCCTTCGAGAGGCCCGCAAAGCTGAACCCGCCTTGCTCGGTCGTGACTGTGCTTAGCATTTGATTGGTATCGTCTACTGCGCGCAGCACCACCGTCGCGAAGGGCAGCATCTGCCCCGACACGCTGTCGGCCACCGTGCCGGCCAAAGTACCTGGGGCCACCGGGGTGTGGGCGGTGGGCGTTTGTGCGGTAGTCGTAGTAGCTACCGACGTGAGAGTGCCGGCGAAAAGCAGGAAGGCGAAGACATTTTTCATAACGGAAGGATGATGTAGCCAGGGAGTGAATCCGTGCCGCTAGTCGGCTGGGAATGGGACAAAACAACCACCCCGCCGGCCTACCCTTCCGCTTTTTTCGACCGCACTACGGTTGATTTCGACCAAGTCCAACGCGGCCTTTTTTAGTCGAAATAAAGGCCGCATTAGTCGAAAAACCGGCCTCCTGACTTTCGTATCCGGTGCAAAACCCGCCACCTTCGCCCCTATGCAAACACCTTCGCCCCTATGCAAACACCTTCCCCACCCCTTCCCGCTGCCGACAGGTCCAGCCGTTTCCCGCTTGTGTTCGAGGGTATAGTGTGGGTGCTCTATGCGGGGCTTTATAAGTACAGCATATTCATGCAGGAGGCCATAAGCCTAATGTCCCTCACCGAGCGGGACAATCTGCGCTACTCCCACCTTTTCCCGTACCCTCAACTGATGCTGTTTGCCGGGGTGGCTACACTTTACATTGTGCCCTACTACCGGGGCTTATTGCCGTGGCTGCTGCGCCGCCGCCGCTACGTGCTGCTCGGCATCGGGGCGGTGCTCTATGCTTGGTGGGGCATCAAGCTGAACTTGACACTGGCGCACGACCTGTTTCAGTACATCCCCAGCCCGCCCCGGCTGGCCGCCTATTACCATCAGAGCTACCTTGAAGCGGTGGTCACGCTGGCGGGCCGAGCCCAGCGGCATATCACCCTGCTGTTTACCGATATGCTGGCTTTCAGCTGCGTGGGTTTCGTGCGGGTGGCTTTCGAGCAGGAAGCGCGCCGCCGTCACATCGAGAAAGAGCACGCCGCTTTGCAACTGGAGCAGCTCAAGGCTCAGTTGCAGCCGCACTTTCTGTTCAACACTCTCAATAGCATCTATGGCCTGAGTTTGGCCGGCTCGCCCGAGACGCCGCGCTTTATCCTGCTACTTTCTGAGCTGATGCGCTACGTGCTCTACGACAGCGGCAAGGAGTACATTGAGCTGCCGCATGAGGTGGCCTTTCTGGAAAACTACTTCGAGTTGGAGCAGCGCAAGTACGAAAGCGCCAGCATCCGCTTCACGGCTACTGGCACGGAGCCGTTTGGGCGGCAGGTACCGCCGCTGCTGTGGTTGCCGCTGGTAGAGAACAGCTTCAAGCACGGCCGGCACCACTTCAGCGACGAGGCCAGCGTGGAGGCCACGCTCACGGCCACGCCCGGCACCCTGCATTTTGTGATTGAAAACGATATGCTGCCTACCCCGCCCCCTACCTCGCCGCGCCGCAGCGGGGGCATTGGGTTGGAGAACATCCGGCGACGCCTGCAACTGTACTACCCCGGCGCCCATCAGTTGCACCTATCCGAGCACGCCGGCCGCTACCGCGCCGAGCTTATCTTGCACGCATGAGTACTGCCCCTACCCGCTGCCTGATTGTAGACGACGAGCCCCTGGCCCACCAGGTGCTCACCCGCTTCATTGCCCAAACGCCCGGCCTCGTCCTCAGCGGCCAGTGCCGCAACGCCATGGAGGCCCACGACTACCTGCGCCAACATCCCGTCGATCTGCTGTTCCTGGATATTGAAATGCCGCTGGTAACGGGCCTGCATTTCCTCAAAGCCCTCGAAAATCCGCCCAAAACCATTCTGACTACCGCCTATCGCGAGTACGCCTATGAGGGCTACGAATTAGAAGTGCTCGACTACCTGCTCAAGCCCTTCAGCTACGAGCGGTTCGCGAAAGCCGTGGCCCGCTATCAGCTCCCGGCCCCTGCCCTACCCGATGCGACAACGCAGGAGTATTTGCTGCTAAAAGACCAGGGCGGCCTGCTGAAAGTGCCGCTACCTACCATCCGCTATGTGGAAGGCTGCAAAGACTACGTGAAGGTGGTGACGGAAGCCAAAACCTACCTCCACCACGCTACCATGCAGAAAATGACGGAGTTGCTGGGGCCCCGCTTCGTGCGGGCGCATCGGTCGTTTATTGTCGGGGCGGCTCACATCAAGCTGCTTCAACCCGAGCAATTGGTGTTAACCGATGGCAATGCTATTCCTATCGGCAATTCTTACAAGCTGGAATTGAGAGCTTATTTTGAAAAGTAAGGTAGAGCACTGCTACTATCTGTCATGCTAAACCTCGCTTGTCATCCTGAGCGCAGCGAATGACCTTCTCACGCTGAAACGATTATCGTAACAACGACTCGTTCTAACGTGAGAAGGTCCTTCGCTGCGCTCAGGATGACAGATGCAAATCATAAGATGACGCCATTAGATTACAGCATCCCTTCATCCGCGAAGCTGTAATACCCCAAGTCCGTGTAAATCAGATGGTCCAGAATGGGTAAGTCCAAGAACTGGCCGGCTTCCTTCAGCTTGCGCGTAAGGGCAATATCGGCGGCGCTGGGGTTGCGGTTGCCGCTGGGGTGGTTGTGTACCAGGATGATGCTGCTAGCCAGTTGCTCTAGGGCGTGCTTGAAAATAAGTTTGGGGTCGGCCACGGTGCCGGCCACGCCGCCGGTGCTCACGGGCTGCTTGCGCATCACCACGTTGGCGCGATTCAGTAAAACCACCCAAAACTCTTCATGCGGCAAGTCTTGTAAGTTGGGCCGGATGGTGTTGTAGATGTCGGTGGAGCAGGTGATAACCGTGCGCTGGCTGGCGGTGGCTTCCTTGCGGCGTCTACCCAGCTCCAAGGCCGCCACAATGGTAATGGCCTTGGCCTCGCCGATGCCTTTGTGGCGCATGAGTTCCTTCACCGAGAGCTTCGCTAGTGCATTCAAATCATTCTCCACGGCTTGTAAAATCAGTTTGGCTACGTCTACCGCCGAAAGCTTGGCCGTGCCCGAGCCCAGCAAAATGGCCATCAGCTCGGCGTCGGAGAGGGTAGCACGGCCTTTGGCCAGCAGCTTTTCGCGGGGGCGGTCTTCCTCGGCCCAACTCTTGATGCTGAAGGAGGTAGGCGCCGAGTACGTATGAGTAGGAAGCTGCTCGTCGGCTAAACTATTTACCGGATTCATTGTACACCTGTGTGAAATTACATGCCTCCGGTAAGCAAACATAGTACCGGCCAGCATACAGTAAAATCTCCGTTCTTTCGTCTACCCTCACGCGGCCGTTTGGTGGCTGTTTTCTTCTTCCCTCCTTCGTTTTTGCATGTCTCGTTTTTTGTCGTTACCAGTTCTGTTTTTCTTTCTCTTAGTTGAATGGTACGGCCTGCAAGCCGTGCGCACCGCCATCCAACCCGACACATCTGGCGGCCGGCGGCTGACTGCGGTGGTATATGTGGTGGTGACGCTGCTGGTCTGGGGGCTGGGCATTTGGGCCATCAGCACGCGCCGCACCGCGCAGCCGCATTACAAAGTCTACTTCTTGGGCCTATTGTTGGGACTAATTGCGGCCAAGCTTGTGATTGCCCTACCCCTACTGCTGGAAGACGTGGTGCGGGGCGGGCGCTTCGTGGCGCGGCAGTTTAGCGGCAGCTCAGCGGGCGGTGAGCCTATTTCGCGCAGTGCGTTTCTGAGCCGGGCGGCGCTATTGCTGGGTGCCGTGCCCTTGGTGGCGCTGGTCTGGGGCATCGTCCGCGGTGGCACCGACTACCAGGTGAAGCGTCGGGTGCTGCGCTTCCCCAATTTGCCGGCTTCGTTCGACGGCTTCAAAATCCTACAAATCTCGGACCTGCACACGGGTTCATTCACCTCCAAAGAGCCGTTGCAGCGTGCCGTAAAGATTATCAACGACCAACAGGCCGACCTCATTTTCATGACCGGCGACTTGGTAAACAACGTGGCGACGGAGGTAGAAGAGCACATTGAGACGCTGGCGGGCATTCGCTCGAAGCGGCCTATTTATTCCATCCTCGGCAACCACGATTACGGGGACTATGTGCAGTGGGAATCGTTAGAGGCTAAACGCGCTAACCTGGAACGCCTGATGCAGAACCACGCCAAAATTGGGTGGGAACTGCTGATGGACGAAAACCGTGTGGTAGAGCACAATGGCGAGAAAATCGCCATTCTCGGCGTGCAAAACTGGGGAACCAAGTTCGTGCAGCACGGCAATCTGGCCAAAGCGCACGCTGGCTCCGGCGATGCGCCGTTCAAAATCCTGCTCACCCACGACCCTACCCACTGGGATGCGCAAGTGCATGAGTACCAAGACATCGACCTGACGCTCTCAGGCCACACGCACGGCGCGCAATTTGGCGTGAACCTGCCGCACCTGAAGTGGAGCCCCGTGCAGTATGTATACAAGCAGTGGGCCGGCCTGTACAAACGAGGTAAGCAGCACCTGTACGTAAATGTGGGCCTAGGCTTTCTGGGCTACCCTGGACGGGTAGGATTTTTACCCGAAATCACAGTGCTGGAATTGCGCCGCGCGTAGGTCCGGTAAAAGTCAGTGGAGCGAGCAAAAACAACCTCCTGCCCTTAGATGCGTATATGCCGCACATTCCTTTTTTGCTCTCTCCTCTTCATACTGACTTATCATGAAAAAGACTTTTTTGCTGCTCAGCTGCGCTGCTGCGCTGACCATGGCTTCCTGCTCGGACAACAAAACCGAAACCACCACCACCACGGATACCATGAATACTGCCGCGTCTACCACCGACGCGAATGATGCTACCTACCGCTCGCAGGCCGATGCCACCGCCCAGCGCATGGCTACCGACCTGAACGTGACGGACACAGCCGCCATATCGAAAGCCCGCGACGCGTACTACAACCGCGCCCGCAAGCTGGCCGATGTGCGCAACCAGTACACCAACGACACCACCGGTCTGGGTGCTGCCAAGCGTGCCGCCTACCTGGAGTCGAACGAGGAATTCCACGATTTCCTGACCCCTGAGCAGTACACGGCCTACACCAGCAACCCCGGCCGCTACTACGAGGAAGTAGATATCGTGACCGTGACGCCGGCGCCGGCGCCGCTTACGCCTGGCCAGAAGATTGAGCGCGCTGCCGCTGGTGTAGCGCCCGGTACCAAAGTAGAAGGTCCCGATGGTAGCAAGATTGAGGTTGATAAAGACGGCGACATCAAAATCAAAGATGCCCAGGGCAACAAAGCCAAGAAAGCCGGCGACGATGGCACCGTGAAGCTGAAGCCTGAAGACGGCGACAAAGTAAAGATCAAGTAGCCTCGTTTCTCTCGTATACAAAAGCCCGCCCGTGCAACGGAGCGGGCTTTTTTTGGCTCAATCTGTAAACCACAGGCAATAGTGCCGAAAGTCTGCGTTAGCTTTGTTTTGTGAGTATGCTACCTTTTCCACGTCTTGCGCAACTACAGGTGGTGCGGTTGCTAGGGCTTCTGCTCCTGTTGTGGCTGTGGTCGGCCGGCGCCGCACAGGCCCAAGTACGCGTGACAGGTACCGTATCAGACGCCGAAACGCGCAAGCCCGTGCCGCGGGTTACGGTGCTACTCCAAGGCAAAGGCCAGGGCGTTATTGCTTCTGACCAGGGCGATTTCAGCCTGACCGCCACCGCCCGTGATACCTTAGTGTTTCAGGCCCTGGGCTACAAAACCCAACGCTTGGTGGTAGGCAACAGCGGCTTGTCGCAAATTATTCTGCAAATCAAGCTGCAACCGGCCAGTATTGAGCTGCAAAGCGTGGAGGTGCGCCAGGGCCGCCCCTCCGATGCCGTGATTAACCGGGCCCTACGCAACATGAAGCGCCCTACCCCACCCGATAATGCCGTAAAGCGTCCGGCCCCGCCCAAGCCCCTGTTCCCCGTCGATAGTACGGCGCCAAAGTCAGCTACGGAATCGGCCTCGATACAAAATCCAGTGAGCCTGCTCTACGAGCAGTTCTCGCGCGAAGGCAAACAGCGCCAGAAGATGGAGGAAATTCAGGCGCAGGAAAGGCTTCAAAAAGCTCTTAAAGCCCGACGAGAGTATAACAAATACTTTTTGGATAATCGGGGTTATGAATAGCCTTTTTACAGTGCTTTGACGCTTTTTTTAGTAGCCTAACTCCGTAGCTTGCTGTAATAGCAAATTCATAGTCAATACAATATGAATTTACACATACTACGTATAACCTTTTCTACAACTTCGTCCGGTGGTAATCGTACGATTGTAGTATGAGAATAGGGTATCCTTGCGTCAATGAATCGCTTGATTGTTCCTCTGCATCTACGTTTCGATTGGCATCTTACTCAGATGAACGCGTGGAGCAGACCGTGGCCAACAATTTGGCTTGCTTGCAGCGCATTCTGACGTATAACGTAGAAAACGACCTGCTCTTTTTCCGGATTGGGTCGAATATCGTTCCGTTTGGTTCGCACGCTATCAATACCTACCCGTGGCAAACCCGATTTGCAGCGGAGTTCCGAGCCATTGGCGACTACATCCGGCAGCACCAAATGCGCGTGTCGTTACACCCCGATCAGTTTGTGGTGCTGAACTCGCCCGACGCAGGCATTGTAGAGCGCAGTATTGCCGAGCTGGTTTACCAGGGCTCTATGTTGGATCTGATGGGCATGGACACCACTGCCAAGCTGCAAATCCATGTAGGAGGCCTCTACAACAACCGCGAGTTGGCTCTCAATCGGTTTGAGGACACGTACCGGACCCTACCCGAACAGGTGCGTAACCGGGTGGTTATCGAAAACGACGACCGCCTCTTCAGCCTGCGCGACTGCCTGCGCCTGCACGAGGCCGTGGGCGTCCCCATTCTGTTCGATACCTTCCACCACGAATGCCTGAACCACGGTGAGCCAATGGCGGAGGCCCTGCGCCTAGCCGCCTCTACCTGGCACCCCATCCGCGACGGTGTAATTATGCTGGACTACAGTTCACAGCAGCCCGGTGAACGCAAAGGCAAACACACCTCCACGTTGGTCGATGCCCTGTTCCACGACTTGCTACCGCACTTGCACGGCCTTGATGCGGATATCATGCTGGAAATAAAAGATAAAGAATCTAGTGCCCTACGTGCGGCAACTATTCTACGACAAGCGGGTCTACTACAAACCGCTTCCTAACTCTCTGCTCCCTCACCTTATTTCGCTATGGCAAACCTTCCCTCCGCTCATTCGGGCGATATCCTTCTCACCCATACTATACAGGCTCTGCTGCAAGGTCCTACCGGTATCCCCATTAGCACGTCGCTCACCCACGTTGACCAGTGGTATCAGCTTCTGATTGATAGTGGTATACCTGCTTTTCAGGACATTGCCCGCGAGTTGGGCAACCTGCAATCGTTGATCAGCGCGGAGCAGGATATTTTTGATGGTAAATCCATCGGCCGGTCGCTCAGCATGCTAGGCGCCCAAACCATTCAGGCCGCCGATAACGTGGATGATACGCTGAAGGCCGATTTGAGCAAGCTCGGCGACCTGCTAATTAAGTTTGGCGGCGATTTGGAAAACCATGCCTTACTAGCATAAGAAGCAGACGCTTACCAGCAAGCCCGTTTCCATCTCGTGGGAACGGGCTTTTTTTCTGCCAATAGCTTATTGTATGCCCCTTTTTGTTGGTATTATTCTCGTAGAAATGGATTACGAATATATTATGAAATTTTTGAACTACTTCAATACCAACCACATGCGACGATGAAACATAATTATATTAGGTTTTGCAAAATTATAACAGGAGTAGTATATTTCCAGAACCTTTAAACGTCTTGGCCTTGTGTTTAGGACGTTCTGCTCTCTCGCCTTATCTATCCCGCCCATGTACACACCAGCAAAAGAACTCGAGCTCACTTGGTATGAGAAGCTATTCATGTATGGCGCGTTAAGCTGGGCTAGCGTAGCGGGCTATTGTATCGTACATGTACTATCCTAGTTCAGCAGTCACTGCTTGCTTAAGGTAGGATACCGTTTTGCACGAGCGCAAGGCAGAAACCCACGTGCTACATGGGGTTTCTGCCTTGCGCTCGTAGTTTTCCGGCAAACGCTGCTAGAACTTAATGCGCCGTTCCCAAACTAGAGGTAGAAGAAATAAATAACACGCAAAAAAGCCCGTTTCCGTACCGGAGGCGGGCTTTTCTATGGGGTCACGGATAGAGGTTTAGACCTGATCAAAGCCACAGGCGACTAAGCTAGGGTGTCTGCTCTGTGGCTAAGAAATCACGAACTGCTTGTTCAGTAATAAGATAACTGGCTCCGTTGCGACGGGCTTTGTCATTATTAGGTCCAGAGTATTGAGAACAAATTCGTCCACTAAACACAAGTTCCCGCGCTTCTTCCTCCGTGCTGCTTAGCCGATCGGCTAACTTTCGCTCCATAGGACGATTGACGCCTATACGGTACACCCTACCCAGTTTGCGTTCCTCTACCAGGGCTTCCATCAATACGTCGAAGTGTGCTCTATTCTCTGCTAAGCGCTGGGTCAAATTCTTGGCTTCAGCCACTGAGTCATCAGACGGGAAAGGCAGAGAAATTACTTTATTCGTTTCTACCATATCCCCTTCACCTAATACAAGCCAATCCATCCGCACCTGCGGTAAGGCAGCCCCTATTTTTTGTAGGACTACTACAGATGGAACACTCTGCCGGCTACCTAAGATTAATCTTAAACTCTGATAGCTTATATCCGCAGCCTTCGCAAAGGCTAATTTATTGCCTTTATGATAACATTGCACTAACTCAGCAATTCGCTGATTCACAGATTTTCGTTCCTTCTCATTCATAACTCTGTATCTACTTCTTCGTCATTTTGCACAAAATAACAGATACAAATTTGGATTATTCCAGTGAATACACCAACATATGCGGCAAGATGAATGATAGATTAATATTTTGCCGCTTCCTTAAAGCTGTAAATCCCTTCTAGCCTTTGTGTACTGTATAAAACATGAAAGCAGCGTCTCTTGCTGTACCCCCTAAAAACAAAAAGCCCGTTTCCATATCGGAAACGGGCTTTTTTGTGGAGTCGCAGGGATTCGAACCCTGGTCCAGACAAGGAAGGCGTCGGGCTTTCTACGTGTGTATCTATGCTTGGATTGTCGGGGTAGCCCGGGCGCACATCAGGCCTTTAGTCTACCCGTAGATGCAGTTAGGTTTCGCCGCGTGGTCACACCTCCCACGTGGCTATCTTTTACTTACGACGCCCCGAACTCACCCGTGTAAAAGAAAACGGATGCGGGACGATGGCATTACTTAGTACCTAGACTAGGCAGCCATGGCGTAGGAATACTCGCCAGTTATTGTTCGGACGACTTTTTAACGGGAGATTCATCCAACTCCCGACACGCTTACTCGCGACTTGCACAAGCTGTCAATTCCATGTCGACCCCAGATTAGAAAGAACGGTACCCGCCGTAAGAGGCGGGGCGTAAATGTACGCGGATTAGTTAGAAAACGTTGCAGCAGGGCTAATTTGTTCCCATTTGTCATTCCGAGCGCAGCGAGGAATCTGCGTGAGATGCTACTATCTTCTACCTCAGATTCCTCGCTGCGCCCGGAATGACAAACACCGCTGCTGACTTCCGAAGCCCACCTTTTTGGGGTATCTTTGTAGGATAGCACTATGGAGAATTTCGTTGTTTCGGCCCGGAAGTACCGTCCGGCCACGTTTCGGAGCGTGGTGGGACAGCAGCACGTTACCACCACCCTGCAAAACGCCATTGCCTCGCAGCATTTAGCGCAGGCCTTTCTGTTTTGCGGGCCGCGAGGGGTAGGCAAAACCACCTGCGCCCGCATCCTGGCCAAGACCATCAACTGCGAGTTTGTGGAAGAGCACGTCCGTAAGGGCCGCTCGGTGGCGGAACTGGTGGCGGCAGGCCGGCAGGACATCATCCCCGACTCGGTGCTCAACTCTCCTACCCCCGACGCGCCCACCGAGCTGGAAGCCTGCGGCAAGTGCTCGTCGTGCCGGGCGTTTCAGGAAAACGCTTCCTTTAACGTGCACGAGCTGGACGCGGCCTCCAACAACTCGGTTGAGGATATTCGCTCTTTGGTAGAGCAGGTGCGCTACGCTCCGCAGCAGGGCCGCTTCAAGGTGTACATCATCGACGAGGTGCACATGCTCTCGAATGCGGCGTTCAACGCGTTTCTGAAGACGTTGGAGGAGCCGCCGGGCTATGCCATTTTCATTCTGGCTACCACCGAGCGCCACAAGATTATCCCTACCATCCTGTCGCGCTGCCAGATCTTCGACTTCAACCGGATTCGGGTTGACGACATTCGGGGGCATTTGCGCTACGTGGCCACTCAGGAGAAAATCAAGGCCGAGGACGATGCTTTGCATCTGCTGGCGCAGAAGGCCGACGGCGGCCTACGCGACGCCTTGAGCATGTTCGATCAGATGGTGACCTTCGCCGGGCACGACCTGAGCTACAAGGATGTAGTGCAAAACCTGCACATTCTCGATTATGAATACTACTTCCGGCTGGTAGATGCGCTGTTGAGCGAGAACCTGTCGCAGACGCTGCTGCTACTGGATGAAATAATGCAGAATGGCTTCGACCTGCACAACTTTGTGGTAGGCGCCGCTGAGCACTTGCGCGGTCTGCTGGTGTGCAAAGACCCCGTGACGGTACAGCTATTGGAGGTGTCGGAGGGCATTCGGCAGAAGTACGTGCAGCAGGCACAGGCCGCTCCGCTAGCGTTCCTGCTATCGGCGCTTAATCTGGTAAGCCAGTGCGACCGGGAGTTCAAGCAGGCCAAAAACCAGCGTTTGCACGTGGAGCTGACGCTCATGAAGCTGGCCTACCTCAACGGTGCCGTGCAGTTTGCCCGCGACCTGAGCAGCCCCGCCGCCAACGGCGAGGCGAAAAAAAAAAGTAGCCCCGTAGCACCGCCTACCCCTGCGGCGGCAGCTGATAACCAGTTGGTGGCCGATGGTACTGCTGAGGCACCGGCTGCCTATGCCGTAGCCGCGCCGCCTACCACTGCACCAGCGCCGCCCGCGACCCGTCCTCTACCCTCACCTACCCCAGTAGCGGTCAGTGTTCCGGCCGCGCCTGCTGCGCCAGCACCAGCAGTAAGCGCGCCCCCTACAGCGCCCCCCCTGCAACACGCCCCCGCCGATCCACAGCCAATTGTGCCGGTAGAAAGCGGCGTAGAAGAACTGCACGACACGCCCAGCATAGAGGACGAGACAGCCGACTTACCCAACCCTACCCAGCAATTCCGCGACACGCAGCCGCACGTGGAGGTAGGGCGCCCCAGCTTCGAGGGGCACGAGCCGGCACCTGGTTTGCCGCTGCCTCCGGTTACGCGCCCCAGCGGTCCAATCCAGTCGAAGGTGCCTAGCCTGCCGAGCTTATCGGCCCTGAAAGCGAAGGTAGCCCAGCAGGCCAGCACTGTGAAAGCGACTCCTACCCTCGATGTGGAGCCTACCTCTGTGGACGGCCTACCGCCGATAGACGAAGAAGTATTGCACCGCGTGTGGAACGAGCTGAAGGAGGAGCGCAAGGCACAAGAACGAATGAGCGAGTATATGGTGCTCAACCGCCCCGTGCAGGCCAACGCACGTCATACGATAGAGCTCATTGTAGACAATCCGGTGCAGGTGGACCAGTTCAACGAGTTTCGGGCGGAGCTGCTCACAGAGCTGCGGCGGCGCACGGGCTACCCCCGTCTCACGGTGCAGGTAAGCGTAGCTCCACAGGCCCAAACGGCCCGCAAGCTTTACACGTCGTCGGATAAGTTTGAGTACCTGGCCGAGAAGTTTCCGATGCTACACGAGATGAAGCAGCGCTTGGGATTGGATACGGATTTCTAGACCACGGATTCTGGCGGATTTTTCGGATTGATCGGATTTTGTAGACGATTGCGGCTTGGCTGTCATCCTGAGCCTGCGAAGGGCCTTATCACGGTAGAACTACAGGTATTATAACGACTCGTTCAACTGGCAGAATGTCCTTCGCAAGCTCAGGATAACAAACGGAGAAGGTACATCCACAAAATCCGACTAATCCGGTAAATCCGAGCGAATCCGTGGTCCTATACACAAAATTTCGCACTTCGCGGGTGCGACGGGGTATTTCGGGGACGGTCGGGCTTTTTATTCCAAAAGAGGCCCCCTATCTTTGATTTCTTAAGTCCTCCGCACCGCCTTCCTGTGAAAAAACCCCTTCTACTAGTACTTCCGGCCCTGGCTACCCTGGGTTTCACCCAATGCCAGTCCAGCAAACCGGCCGCTACTGCTCCCGCCACCGAAGCCCCCGCTACCGCCGCGAAGCAGAAAGAGTACAAGTACGAAACGGTGGAAGGCGACCCGCTGAAAGCCCGTATCTACACGCTGGATAACGGCCTGACGGTCTACCTCTCTGACTACGACGACGCGCCGCGCATCCAGACGTACCTGGCTGTGCGCGCCGGCTCCAAAAATGACCCGCACAACGCTACCGGTCTGGCACACTACCTAGAGCACATGGTGTTCAAGGGCACTTCCAAACTGGGCACGCAAAACTGGCAGGCTGAGAAGCCGGAGCTGGATAAAATTGAAGGACTATACGAGCAGTACCGCGCCACCCGCGACGCGGCGCAGCGCAAGAAGCTCTACCACCAGATCGACTCCGTATCGAGCGTAGCAGCCAAGTTGGCTGTGGCGAATGAGTACGATAAGGTGATGGGCGCCATTGGCTCGAAAGGCTCCAATGCCTACACCTCGGTGGAGCAGACGGTGTATCAGGAGGATATTCCGAGCAACCAGATCGAGAAGTGGGCCGCCATCCAGAGCGAGCGACTGAAGGAGATGGTGCCGCGTCTGTTTCACACGGAGCTGGAAGCCGTGTACGAGGAGAAAAACCGCACCCTCGACAACGACTTTTCCAAGGAATACCAGGCGCTGAACGCTGGTCTCTACCAGAAGCACGAATACGGTACCCAGACGACCATCGGCACGATTGAGCACCTGCAAAATCCGTCGATTACGGAGATTAAGAAGTATTTCGGGCAATACTACGTGCCCAACAACTTGGCCTTAGCCCTGAGCGGCGACTTGGACTACGACCAGACCATCCGCCTGATTGACCAGTACTTCGGGCAGCTGGAGCGCAAGCCGGTGCCACAGTTTGAAGCGGCCAAGGAAGCGCCCATCACGACCCCGCTGGTGAAGGAAGTGGTAGGGCCATCGGCCGAGAACGTGATGCTGGGCTTCCGCTTTCCCGGTACTACCACCGACGACGCGCTGGTGCTACGCATGATCGACAAGATCCTGACCAACGGTCAGGCCGGCCTCATCGACCTCGACCTGAATCAGCAGCAGAAAGTATTGCAGGCGGCATCGTTCACGGATTTGAACGATGATTATTCCTCGCACATCATGTACGCTACCCCGCGCCAGGGCCAAACCCTGGACCAGGTGAAGGCGCTGCTGCTAGGCGAGCTGGACAAGGTAAAGAAGGGCGACTTCCCGGAGTGGCTGATTCCGGCCATCATCAACAACGAGGAGCTGCAACGCACCAAGAGCTACGAGGACAACGAAGCCCGCGCGGGTGCTTTTGTAGCGGCGTTCATTGCCCGCCAAGACTGGAAAGACTACCTCAAGCAGTTCGACGACTTCGCCAAGATCAAGAAGGAAGATGTGGTGCGCGTGGCTAATCAGTACTACCAGAACAATTACGTGGTGGTATACAAGCGCACCGGCCAGGACAAAACCACCGAGAAGGTAGTGAAGCCGGCCATTACGCCGGTGCCCGTGAACCGCGATGCCGCTTCCGACTTCTACAAGCAGGTGACAGCTATGCAGTCGCCGGAATTGCAGCCGGTGTTTGTAGATTACAAGAAGGATATTCAGGAAGTTAAGTTGAGTTCGGGCGTGCCGGTGTTCTACACCCGCAACGCTGAGAATAACCTGTTCAATCTCTACTACGTGCTCGATATGGGCACCAATGCTGACCCACGCCTGGGCCTAGCCACCGACTACCTCCAGTACCTGGGCACTGATAAGTACACGGCCGCGCAATTGCAGCAGGAGTTCTACAAACTAGGCTGTTCGTTCTCGGTGAGCAGCGGGCAGGACCGTACGTTCGTGAGTCTCTCCGGCCTCGACAGCAACATGGAGCTCGCTTTGCAGCTATTCGAAAGCCTATTGCGCGCCCCCAAGGCCGACGCGGAGGCCCTCAAAAACATGGTGGCCGGTACCTTGAAAGCCCGCCAGGATGCCAAGCTAAACAAGAACGTGATTCTGCAACAGGCCATGGTGAACTACGCCAAGTATGGCCCCAAGAATCCATTCACGACCCAACTCAGCGAGAAGGAGCTAAAGGCGCTCAAGCCGCAGGACCTCATCAGCCGCATTCAGCAGCTCACGGGCTACCAGCACCGGGTATTGTACTACGGTCCCCAGCCTACCGATAAGGTAGTGGCTGTGTTGAACGCTGACCACAAAACGCCCCCTACCCTCAAGCCCGTACCGGCCGACAAGGACTTTGCCGAGCAGCCCATGAACCAGCGCCAGGTATACTGGGTGGACTACAACATGGTGCAGGCCGAAATTCTGTTCCTAACCAAGGGCGACGCCTACGATAAAGCGCTGGTGCCCACGGTGAGCCTGTACAACGAGTATTTCGGTGGGTCGATGGGGAGCATTGTGTTCCAGGAGCTGCGCGAGAGCAAGGCGCTGGCTTACTCGGCCTCGTCGCGCTACGCGAGTGCCGATAAGCTGGGTCGCTCCAACTACATCACCTCCTACATCGGCACGCAGAGCGACAAGCTGCCCGAGGCTATGGCTGGCATGGCGGGTTTGCTGAACGATATGCCCGCGGCGGAAGCGAACCTAACGATTGCCAAGAACGCCATTCGCAACAGCATCGCCACGGAGCGCATCACGAAGTCGAATATCCTGATGAGCTACGAGCGCGCCAAACGCCTCGGTCTCGATTATGATGTGCGCCGCGACGTGTATGAGAAAACGTACAACATGAGTTTTGACGACTTGAAGAAGTTTCAGGAGGCTAAAGTCAAAGGCCAGAACCAAACCATTCTCGTTATCGGCTCCAAAGACCGTTTGAATTTCAAGGAGCTTGCTAAATACGGCAAGGTTCAACAACTTACCCTGAAAGAGATTTTTGGGTATTAACCCTGTCATCCTGAGTGGAGCGAAGCGATATAACGTGTATCGTGCAGCAACCGCGCTACCGTGAGAAGGTCCTTCGCTCCACTCAGGATGACAGTCATTTTACCAATCGTAACACTTTATAGACCGTCACCTAACAACTGACACTTTTCACAATGGCAGAACAAAAAATTACCATCCAGAACGGCAAATTGAATGTGCCGGACCAGCCCATCATCCCATTCATTGAGGGCGACGGTACGGGTCCCGATATCTGGGCGGCATCCGTAAAAGTATTCGACGCAGCAGTGGAGAAAGCCTATGGCGGCTCCAAGAAACTGGTGTGGAAAGAGGTTCTGGCCGGTGAGAAAGCATTCAAGCAAGTAAACAACTGGCTGCCCAACGAAACGCTGGACGCTTTCCGCGAGTACCTGGTAGGCATTAAAGGCCCCCTGACTACCCCCGTAGGCGGTGGCATTCGCTCGCTGAACGTGGCCTTACGCCAGGAACTGGACCTGTACGCTTGCGTGCGTCCCGTACGCTGGTTTGAGGGTGTGCCCTCGCCCGTGAAGCAGCCCAACCTGACCGACATGGTGATTTTCCGCGAAAACACGGAAGACATCTACGCCGGTATCGAGTACATGAACGGCACGCCCCAGGCTCAGAAAATGCTGGAATTCCTGCAAGACGAGATGGGCGTGAAGAAAATCCGCTTCCCCGAGTCGTCTTCGTTCGGCATCAAGCCAGTATCGAAAGAGGGCACGGAGCGTTTAGTGCGCGCGGCCATCGAGTACGCCATCACGCACAAGAAGCCGTCGGTGACCATCGTGCACAAGGGCAACATCATGAAGTTCACCGAGGGTGCCTTCAAAACCTGGGGGTATGAGTTGGCCGAGCGCGAGTTTGGCGACAAAGTATACACCTGGGCACAGTACGACAAAGTATTGGCCAAGCAGGGCCAGGAAGTAGCCGACGCGCAGCAGAAAGCTGCTCTGGAAAGCGGTAAGATTCTGATTAAAGACAGCATCGCCGATGCGTTCTTGCAGCAGATTCTGCTCCGCCCCGCCGAGTACTCGGTAGTGGCTACCCTGAACCTGAACGGCGACTATATCTCCGATGCACTGGCTGCCATCGTGGGCGGTATCGGTATTGCACCGGGTGCCAACATCAACTACATGACCGGCAACGCTATCTTCGAGGCTACCCACGGCACCGCGCCCAAGTACGCCAACCTCGACAAGGTGAACCCCGGCTCGGTTATCCTCTCGGGTGCCATGATGCTGGAGTACATGGGCTGGCAAGAAGCCGCCGACTTGATCTACAGCGGTCTGGAAGCTGCCATCGCCTCCAAGCGCGTTACCTACGACTTCGAGCGTCTCATGGACGGTGCTACCCTGCTGAAATGCAGCGAGTTCGGTGATGAGATTATCAACCGGATGTAATTACCACTCTTACAAAAAGGCCAGCATAATAGCTGGCCTTTTTTAATTATAATTATTATGAAGCCTGAAAGAATTCATCAGATAACCGAAGTTTTTGGGATATCTAGAGATATACCTCTTAATTATGTTGAAAGAGATACAGTAGATAACACTTTCGTTCACAACCTTAAGCGCGGGAAGCACATAGTAATATTTGGAAGCTCTAAGCAGGGCAAAACTTCTCTAAGAAAGAAACAGCTCAAAGAAAAAGAATATATATTAATACAGTGTTCTAATAGAAATGATATAAGAGAAATAAATTCTAATATTTTAAAAAGAGCTGGTTATGAAATTACTGTAGCAAACAAAACATCTGTATCTGGAAAGGCTAAAGTAGTAGCTACATTCAAAGCCTTATTTGGAATGTTTGACGCAGGAGCTGAAATAGAAGGAACTAAGGCTTCAGAGAAAACAACAGCACCTATAGAACTTGATATAGAAGACGTTAATGATGTAATAGAAGCTTTAAAGATTATAAATTTTAATAAGTATATAATATTAGAAGATTTTCATTATCTCAAGACCGAAGTGCAAAGAGATTTTGCTGTAATGTTGAAGGCTTACCATGAAATATCAAAACTTATATTCGTTATTGTTGGCGTTTGGCTTGAGGAGAATAGGCTTATTGTGTACAATGGTGATCTAACAGGAAGGGTAGTTACTGTTAATGCAGACAAATGGTCAGATGAAGAATTGAGACAAGTAATATCTGAAGGAAGCGCTTTGCTAAATATTAAATTTAATGATGATTTTATAAACAAATTAATTATTAATGCATTTGAGAGTATATACATAGTACAAGAAGCATGTTACCAAGCATGTATAAAGGAAAAAGTTGAAGAAACTCAAGAGCATTTTATAGAAATTGGTAACCAAGGAGACATTGAGAGCATTATAAAAAGCATAGTTAATCAACAGTCCGGCAGATACAATTCATTTATAACGCATTTTGCTGATGGCTTTCAGACAACTGAATTAGAGATGTATAAATGGCTATTATATCCTATCTTAAAATGTGAAACTAGTGAATTAGAAAACGGAATTAGATTTTCTAAAATTCGTGAAACTATCGCAATAAAGCATCCAAAAGAAATGGAACTTAATCCTGGAAATATCACTCAGGCGCTAAAAAATTGTTCAGGTTTACAAGTAAAAAAGAATATAACTCCTATTGTATTAGATTACGATCAAACTAATTTAAGATTAAATGTTGTTGACCGAGGTTTTATAATATGGTTAAGATACCAAGACAAAAAAGAATTGTTAGAACTAGCTGGATTGCCAGACATAATTGATTAGTAAATGGCCATTTTCACATTCTCCTGAATGTATCAAGTGAGTTCAGATTACATCTGAATTAGTTCTCCACCCGCCTACCCTGCTCCAGCCGCAGCACCTGCGTCACGCTTTGCGGGATTTCGTGGGGGTAGTGGCTCACGTAGATGAGCGTGACATTGCTGACCTGGCAGATGCGGTCGAGCACGTGGCGGAAGTGCTGTTGCTGTTGGGCGTCGAGGCCCTGGCAGGGCTCGTCGAAGAGGTAGAGGGGTGGGTTGCGCACCAGGGCGCGGGCCAGCAGGCACAGGCGCTGCACGCTGGTAGCCACCTGACGGAAGGGTGTAGCGGCGTGCCCCTCCAGGCCCAGTAGGCGCAGCCAGCGGCGGGCAATGGCGGCCTTATCGGGCTGGCTGGGGCGGAGCAGGCCCAGCGTTTCGTAGAAGCCCGACTCGATGATGTGCAGGCAGCTTTGCCGGGCCGGGAAATACTGGAACAGCTCCGGCGACACAAAGCCAATCTTCTTTTTGATGTCCCAGATACTCTCGCCGCTGCCGCGGCGCCGGTCGAAGAGGGTGATGCGCTGGCGATAGGCCTGGGGGTTGTCGCCGTTGAGTAGGCTGAGCAGGGTGCTTTTACCGGCGCCGTTGGGGCCGGTCAGCGCCCACCGCTCGCCGGGCTTCACTTCCCAGTTGATGTGGTCGAGCACGACCTTGTCGCCATAGCGGATGGTCACGTCTTCGAGGCGTACGATAGTTTGAAACTGTGGGGGCGGCGTGAGGGCTAGCAGGGCGCGCAGCTCTGCTTCATCCAGGGTAGGCAAGCCGGTTGCGGCAAGCTGATCGGGGTGGAAATCGGCCTTTGGCTGTGTTGCCGCTACCCTACCCGCTTGCAGCACCGCCACGTGCGTGATGCCAGCAGGCACTTCGTGCGGACTAGTCGCCATTACCACCGTGATGCCCGAGGCCATGATTGCCGTCAGCAGCTCATCGAAGGCCGCACGACTTTGTACATCAAGGCCGGTGAGGGGCATGTCCACCAGCAGCAGCGCCGGGTTGCGCAGTAGGGCCGCGGCCAGTAGCAGGCGGCGGGTTTCGCCGTTGGAGAGCTTGATGAGGCGCTGGGTTTGCAGCTGGTTCAGGCGTAGGAGGGTTACTACCCGTTCGTAAGTCCAGTGAGGTGCGGCGGTGGCCAGCGGTACGGCTCGCAGGTAGTCTTCTACGGTGGGCACGCTGTCGGTATCGGTGGCGTTGAAGCGCTGCTGGTAGTAGATTTCGGTGGTGTTGGCCAGCGTGCGGAAGCTGGGGCGGGCAGGCACGAAGCTCACCAGGCGGCGCCAGGTGAACAGCGGGTCGTGGGTTGCGGCGGCACGCTCCTGCGCCAATGCATCGAGCCGGGGGTAGGTGGCCCGGCCGCCGGTGATGGTCAGGTGGCCGGCCAGGGTAGCAAGCAGGGCACTTTTGCCGGAACCGCTTTCGCCTACCAGTGCCCAGTGCTGACCGGGTTCTAGCCGAAAGTTCAGATCAGCGAACAGAACGCGGTTGAGATGACGAACGGTGACGTTTTCGAGCGAGAGCAGAGGTTCGGGCATCGGAAGGAAAGTAGGCGCACAGCTGATTTGAAACGGCAGCTTACGCACACCAGCCCAGACTTCCCAATGCACCCGCCATAATTTCGGCGTCTACCTGCCGCCTTACGTACCTTGCCGCCATGAACTCCTACCCTACCCTGGTCACCGAACGGCTGCTACTGCGCCAGCCGCTAGCGCATGATATTCCAACCATTGTGCAACTGGCCAACGAGCCGACTGTAGCCAACATGACGCTGAATATTCCGCATCCTTATGGGGAAGACGACGCCATTTACTGGTTGAACGCGGCCAATCAGGGTTTTGCCAGCGGCCAACACCACGTATTTGCCATCGAGTTACGCGAGACAGGGCAGTTTGTCGGCGGCATTGGCCTCACCGTGGAGCAGCGTTTCAACCGGGCCGAAGCAGGTTATTGGGTAGGCAAGCCGTTCTGGAACCATGGTATAGCTACGGAAGCGCTACGGGCCGTGCTAGCCTTCGGCTTCGAGACACTGGAACTACACAAGATTTTCGCCACACACCTGGTTGCTAATCTAGCTTCTGGCAAAGTGATGCAACACGCCGGCATGCTGTGGGAAGCCGAACTGCACCAGCACGTGCGCAAAAATGGGCAGTATTTCGATTTGATGCAGTATCAGCTCACGCGCCCGACCTACCTGGCCCGTGTTGCGGGGTAGGCTGGTTGCCGCGCTGCTCGAAGTTAGATGATGTAGAGAAGCATACTTGCGTTTCCTCGTTGAACGGCACCACCTGATTACATCCAAGATAAATACCATCAGCAACGATGAGACGCGAGTACGCGTCTCTACACCGTTTCTTAAAACTCATACCCTGCCGTTAGCTGCACTCCTTCGTACTTAAATTCCTCCAAGTTGGAGCGCTGGCCCAGCCCTACGTGGTTGAAGCCGCGTAAGTAGCGAGCTGTTAGGCTTAGATGGTCTGTTAGCTGCACAGCTACACCAGCAGTACTCAGGATGCTGCGCTCCTCCGTGTCGTGGGTGGTGTTGGTGGTGGCACCGGCCACAGTTTGCTCCGCCCGAATCAGCAGGTCGAACTGGGGGCCGGCCAGCACCCATAGACGCGGCAGCACTTGGTAGCGTATCGTGAGGGGTAGGGAGAGGTAGGCGAAGCTATACTGACTATCAGTATTCTTGTTCGCGCCGCGCATTTGGGCAAATAGGTAATCCTGCTCCAGCGCCCACTTTTGTCCCAGTGGCACGCGCATGGTCAGGCCGGCTACCGCCCCTACCCGGTAGCTGGCCTCCACCGGCACGGCGGGCCGGGGGTAGCCCCGGTTGAAGTTCATGTTGATCAGGTTGGCCCCTGCTTTCACCCCAAATAGCACCGGCCGCTTTTCCCCGTCAGCGGGCGCTTGTTCTCTATCGTGGGTAGGAAGTGTGGGAATAGCCATAGCCGGCCGAGCCATCAGCAGGGTAGGCAGGCTAAGTAGCCCGGCAAAAAGCAGCGTGGAGTTCATGCGCAGTAGCAGCTTGGGAGCCGCTTCAATTGAAGCACCAGCTGTAGGGGGTAAAGATATATGCCCAACGCTATTCTTCGCGAATAACGTTGGGCATAGTGTGGTTACCTCTTTGTAAAGAGCCGTTTAGCTCGGTTCGTCGCCGAATTTCTCGTTGCGGCCGCTGGTGTCGGGTTGACCGGTGAGGGCACCTTTTGCCATCTGGAACAAGCTGTTGACCTTGCCGCCGGGCTTGTCCCAGTATTCGGCTTGGTGGAAATCAATCTTGAGCAGGGTAATATTCGGGTCGTCTTTGCCTTTTGGGAACCAAGCTTTCAGGCCGTCGTTCCACAGGGCATCGATTTTGGCCTTGTCCTTTTTCACCTCGGCGGTGCCGGCCAGGCTCACGTAGGTTTCGGCCGTTTCGTTGGAGTAGTTGATGCCTACGCGGTTGTTGGACCTGATTTCTTCTACTTTGCGCGAATCTTCGTAGGTGAAAAACCACAGCGTGCCGTCGTCGTCGAGGCCGTGCGTGTACATGGGCCGGCTATGGAAGTCGCCGTCGGCCTCCAGCGTGGTGAGGGTGGCGTAACGAATGTCTTTGATTTTATCCTTGAGCGTATCCAGCTCTTGGGGTCGGATGGCAGCTGACATATCAGAATAGTGATTGGTGGAAGGTTTAGAGTAAAACGACCACCACCGCCGTGGGTTAGGTTACTCGCGGGATTAAACAACATTCTGTACATCAGGCACAACACACCTGCCCGCGGTAGCGCCTGCCTTTCGATTGCGCCACAGCCAGCCACTGGCGCCCAGCACCACTAGCAGCCCTGCCCCCATCGTGCCCAGCATCAGCCTGAAAGAAACCGGGTACAACAGGCTGCCGCCCACCATGACGGCCACGCCCAGCCACCACAGCACCTCCGTGCTTGCTGGCCCGGTCTGAAGCGGCGCCTGATGCAGCGCGGCCGGATTGGCGGGTGGGTAGAGCAGGAATTTCAAGCGGGGGTAGTCGTGCAGCAGCAGGCCCAGCGTGAGCACCAGAAACCCCGCAACTAAGTAGGGCGTGCCTGTCCAGTGCTGCGACCAAGTGAGGAAGATGATGTTTAGCCACATGGGCACCAGCATCACCGCGCCCAACAAGGCAAAACGACCCGTAAGCAGCAGCACGCCAATCAGGAGCTGCGCCACGCCAATGAACTGCGCGAAGATTTCCAGGCTGTGCTCGGCCAGAAAGGCGTGGTTCATGGGCGGCCCCATCAGGCCCGGAATATGGTTATCGGAAAGCTTGTAGAGGCCGCCGCCCAGCATGAACGCGCCCAACAGCAAGCGCGCACCCACCACGTAAAGCCGCCGCAACCAGCCCCCTACCCCCAACGCCACTGCTGTAGCCGCAAGGGGTAGGAGAATACAGAGAGCGTAGAAAAAAGCAACCACGATAGCCTAGTGACCCGCCAGGGCTTGCAGCGCCGCACCGGGAAGCGTAGCGCGGACGCTATCGGCGAACTGGTAGCGCAGGTCGGAAATCGTGGGTGCATCCAACGTGAAAGCGCTTTTATGCTGGAAATCCAGCCGAGCCGCGCCGATGGTATTGGTTTTGGCGACGCGCACGGCGGCGGTGCTACCCGGTGTAGTACCGGCTACCACCCGCAACTGCTTCAACTGGTTCTGGGCCAGTTCTACCGAGGCATTCTGGTCGGCCGCTACCAATAGGCTGTCTTGTTGGAAGCCTTGCACCTGCACATCTGCCGATGGCAAATCTGGATTTGGGGAAGTGGTAGGATAGGGAAACGCCGTGCCAACTGCGGACGAGTTCACAAGCAGCGTAGCGAGGCGCGGGCAGCTTACCACCACCACACGTGGCGTCCAGGGGCTACGCGAATTGCGATGTTTGGCAAGGTCGATGATGCGCAGGCGGCGGCCAGTTTGCACAACTTGTATAGAATCGGCCTTGTTATGTTGCCGCACGGCAAACGGACCAGCTTCAACCTTGACTGTCAAGCGACTACCGGGCGTTAGCTCTACCTCGTCAAAATCGCGAAGCGTCAATGCGCTGTAGTCACGGTAGGGGTTGCGGAATTCGCCGCGGTTGTACTCGGCGCGTAGGGCTACGTTGTAGGTAGCCAACGAGGCTATTAGGATTAAGACTCCAACGAGCAGAAGTTTGGTGCTGGTTTTCATGGCTTAGGAAGGTAGAGTAGCGGTTTGTTCCTGCTGAAACCGGGTGTAGCGCTCCTGCACTTCCTCCAGGCTGATGTCGAGCAGCGACACCGTTTTAAAAAACTCGGGTAGCTCCTGTTGTAGAAACCTCTCTTTGCGCAGGGCTTTCACCTGCTGCGCAGCCTCGGGGGCCACAAAAAAGCCCAGGCCGCGCTTGTTGTAAATCACCTCCTGCTGTTGCAGCAAATCGTAGGTCCGCATCACCGTATTGGGGTTTACTTGTAAGTCGCCGGCCAGCTCGCGCACCGACGGAATCTTCTCATCACCGGCCCACTTGCCCAGCAGAATATGGTCGCTCATGTACCCGGCTATTTGCAGGTAGATAGCTTCGTTGTCTTTAAATTCCATATTAATTTCCTCCTGATTACACTTGCTTTTCACGCAGGCGAGCATAGGCCACCGTCCAGAAAAGCACAGTTAGTACCACGAATACCAGTCCTATCCACTGCATTTGCGTTTCAGGCAGATCCACTCTGTAGAAAGAGTTCATCGTGCGAAAATTCGCTCCTGTAAAGGGTAGGGTCGTAACCAAATCTGCTCCGAACATGGTCTTCAGCACCTGAAAGTTGACCAACGTTAGCACGCCTAGCACACCAAATACCACAAAGCCCGTTTTCACGAATTGGGCTTTTTCAAAGAAAATGGCGCCTACTAGCATTACTGCGTGCAGTACAGCGTATGCGTATAAAATTGTATAGGGCTGATCCTGCGGATCGAAAAGATCCACAGCCTCGTGGTAACTGCTGGGTGTGTTGAATAGCAGTAATACAATGCTGTTGGCTAGGTAGAACACTGGCACATAGACCAGTAAAAACAACACAAATGAGTATATCCAGCCAACCAAATACTTTTCCAGAGTAGAAGCCGGTAAACACAAGGCAGCAATAGCCCGGTTCTTGGAACCGAATTGCTGAAAAATGGTGCTGGTGAAGAATGCGCCCGCTCCCAGAAGAAATAGAGCGAAAAACATAGTTTGTACACCAGTATTCATGGAGCCGCTATTGAGATAGGAGAGACCTCCCATCACCACCAGCATTGCGCCGAATAGCACGGCCGTACCCATCAGATACTCGCGTAGATGCTCGGCGGTGTGCTTGCGAAACAGCCGCCCAAAGCGCTGAAAACTAAACAGGTTGTGCATAGGAAGGCTGTTTTAGGTAAGGAAGAAGGGTAGAGCTACCGCTGGTAGCGGCATTGAATAGCAGTTCCAAGTCTACTCGGCTGTAGGCGCCGGTGGCGTTGGGCACGATGGCCTGACGGCCGCGCACCGAGTCCTCGGCGTAGAGCACGGGCGTGGTGTCGGTGGTGGGTAGGGTAGCAAAGGTGAGCTGGTCGGTAAGCTGGTCGAGGCTGTGGTTGAGGGCAATCTGGCCGTCGTGCAGCACCACTACCGTGTCGATGAGGCTATCCAGGTCGCGCACCTGGTGGGTGGAAATCACCATGCAGCGCTCTTCGGTGAGAGCCGACGCCATAATGCGCCGGAACTGTGCTTTGGACGGAATATCGAGGCCGTTAGTGGGCTCGTCCATCACCAGCAAGCCCGTGTTGGTGGCCAGGGCAAAGGCAATCATGAATTTCTTTTGCTGCCCGAAGGAAAGCTTGCTGAGCACGGCGTGCGCCGGTACTTCAAACTCGTGAAGGTAGCGCGTTAGCTCCTCTTGGCGGAAGCGGGGGTAGAAACCGGCCGTATTAGCCACAAACTGCGCCGCCGTAAGGGCCGGCACGTACAGTTCCTCCGCCAGAAAATACACCTCCTCCAGCATGGAGGGTAGGCGCCGTTGGGCCGATACGCCGTCGATCAGACACTGCCCTGCTTGCGGAAAGGCCAGCCCTACTATGTTCTTGAGCAGCGTGGATTTGCCTGCGCCATTTTTCCCTAGTAGCCCATAGATATGGCCACGAGAAAGGGAAAGCTGCACTTTGTGTAGCAGCGGAGAGTGGCGGCGGTAGCCGAAACTCATATTCTGAATGTCTACCATACCTATTGCCTTAGTGTATTACTTAACTAGTACACTACAAACATATAAATAAGCAGATGATCTATACAATGCTTTGACGATATTTATTTTTGAAGTAGCTGCGCGGCATCCTACCATGCCCTGATTTGCCTCCTCTAGCTCTCGCATTTGCTCGGATGTGCCGAGTGAGTTCTATGTCTAAGGGGCTGCGTCCCGAATCCGCCCGCGCCGTATGTGTAGAGACTGCAAGCACATGCATCACATATACGGGCATCACACCAAGGTCGTGGCACATTCACACGGGCGCACCCGGCTCCACTGGCCCCATTGTCATTTCTTGCACTGATCTTGCTTCTCCCATCACAAACACTGTACCTGTGAAGAGGCCTGCGTAGGGGGAGGAAGATATTGCGCAGACTATTCTGACTGGCAACTCCTATGTGAATCTGCACACCGCCATGTATCCGAACGGTGAAATCAGGGGCAACATCAAACCAGACTAAGCTACGCTGCTTCTGTTAAAGCCAAAAGCCCGCTGTACAGCTTGTACAGCGGGCTTTTGGCTTTAACAATCTTACTTCGATAAGCCGCCGAACGCACCGGGTAGGCCATTTTTATCAGGTTGAAACTCCATCGAAATAGAGTTCATGCAGTAGCGCTTGTGCGAGGGCGGCGGGCCGTCGTTGAAGAGGTGGCCCAGGTGGGCGTCGCAGCGGCCGCAAAGCACTTCGGTGCGTTCCATGCCGTGCGTGTGGTCTTCCTGATAGCGCACGCTTTTGGGGCGTAGCGTCTGGAAAAAGCTGGGCCAGCCGCACTCGCTGGCAAATTTAGCATCGGAGCGAAACAGGGCATTGCCGCAGGCGGCGCAATAGTAGGTGCCCTTACCGGTGGTGTTCCAGTACTGACCGGTGAAGGCCCGCTCGGTGGCTTTGTTGCGGGCTACCTCGTAGAGAGCCGGCGACAGCACTTTCTTCCATTGCGCATCGCTCACGCGCAGATGCGTGGTGTCGGTGCGGGAGTAGTAGGGGTTGGCGGGACGCGTAACGGGCGTAGCCGTTTTTGCCTTGGTAGGCGTGGTCTGGCCGAAGGCAGTCAGGCTACCGGCGCTCAGCAGGACCAGCAGAAAAGAGCGAATAAACATGCAAGCAAGGTAAAAGAGAAAGTCAGCATACGTAGCTGCCTCGCGGATTGGATGCACCTACCCGTACGCAACAGCGCGGCGCGGCATCCTGTTCCACAGGGTAGCAGCCGCAGCCTACCCCCTACGGCGAAGTTAACTCTCAGTCCCCTACCCTCGTTTGTACTAAGTAAACCGCAACGCATGGCAAAATCCGACGAGCCTTCCTACCCTCATCTGGCCCTTTCTCTCAGCGACCGTCTGGCGCTGGAGCGCACCCGCCTGGCCAATGAGCGCACGCTACTGGCCTACTTTCGCACAGGCATGGCGTTGATTATCGGGGGGCTGTCCCTCATGAATTTCTTCCGGGACTATATCTACGTCTGGATTGGGGCGGGCTTTGTGCCGCTGGGAGTGGCCGTGGTGGTAGGCGGCTGGTCGCGCTACCGGTTCAAGCGGCAGCGCATTCATGCCAACATGCTCACGGCCTTGGCACGGACCTAATGTCCCTGCGGATGGGTAGCCCGCACCACCCGCGCCGTCACCGACAATTGCCCCACGTGGCGCATGGTGTGCTCGGCGGCGTGCGTCAGCAGCCCAATTACGGTGGAAGGCAGCCCTGCCCGCCCTACCCCCCGAAACTCGGGGAGGGTAGCTTCAGGGGTGGTGCGCAGTTGGTCCAGGGCGCGGTCTACCTGCCGGGCGAAGGCCGTTACCAGCACATCGGGAGTGAGTGGCAGGTCGGTGTCGTCGTGGCCTTCGGCGGCTAGAACGGCCAGTTGGGTTGAGGTGAGGGCCTCGGCGCGGGCGTAGGTGAAGGTGCGGTCGAGCACGCCGGTGAGGTGTTGCAAATGGAAGCCCACCGAGGCTACCCCCGCCGGCCGCTGCCACAGCAACGACGCCGGAAAATCAGTCAGTAACTCCTCTATTTCCTCGCGGGCTTGCAGCAGCGCGTGGGCTACGGGTTGGAGCAGCGGCGGCACTTCGGGCAAAGGGCCACGCAACCATACTTCCGGCATATCAGGCATTTGGGTAGTAGCTAAAGGATAGAGTGTTCGGCTACTATAAGTAGCCATATGGCATGCTAAGAAAGCACGTGCTATAACCTGCGGCTGGTTTTAATTGTTGGAGCTAGTACCTTGCCATTGGACGAAAAAATCTTTCTTTTTTGCAATCGATGCCGGTAACGTTTTCAGCGAATTACTTGAAAAAAAGCTGTGGGAAGCTGGTTTTTTCTGTGTTCATTTGGTCCCACCGGTTTGCGCTGCAACTGCCAATGAGTATCAACCACTTGGCTCGCAGCGCCCGTGATTCTACGATAGTCCAGCTTTTTTCGATCTGATCTTTCACGCAATTCCGCGCCTCTGTTTCTTTTCTATTCCCTATGCCCCCCATCATTTCGCCCCAGGTTGAATTCAATGCCCTGTTAGCGCAGGTAAAGGAGTACACACCCGAGATTTTCGACCAACAAGGTCAGTTTCTGAACCTGCTGGAAGGCAAATGGCAGGAGCCGGGCAAACCGCGCAGTTTTGTATCGGCCATTGATGGCACGGTGCTAGGCAGCCTACCCATGTTGGAGCGCCCTACGGCCCTGCGGGCGGTGGAGTTTGCCCGCGGCGAGTTTCCGGCCTGGGCGGCTACCAACCTCGATGAGCGCCGCCGCCGCGTGCAGGACTGCCTCGACCAATTGCGTACGCACCTCGAGCTGATTGCCAAGCTTTTAATGTGGGAAATTGGCAAAACCTATAAGCTGGGTTTCACGGACATCGACCGGTGCATCGACGGGGTGCAGTGGTACAACGACAACATTGAGCAGATGCTGGGCCGCCGCAAGCCGCTGGGGCTGGTTAGTAACATTGCTAGCTGGAACTACCCTATGTCGGTGCTGCTACACGCAGTGCTGGTGCAGGTGCTGTGCGGCAACTCAGTTATTGCTAAAACACCCACTGATGGTGGCTTCATCTCCCTGAGCTTCACTTTTGCCATTGCCCGCCGCTGCGGCCTGCCCGTAACGCTGGTGAGTGGCCCCGGCGGCGAGCTGAGCGACGTGCTGGTAAAAGACCATCATATTGACTGCCTGAGCTTTGTGGGCGGACGCTACAACGGCCGCAACATCGCCGACGCCCTCGACGAAAACCAGAAGCGCTACATGCTGGAAATGGAAGGCGTGAACACCTACGGCATTTGGGACTATTCCGATTGGGACACTCTGGCCGGCCAGCTGCGCAAGGGCTACGACTACGGCAAGCAGCGCTGCACGGCCTACGTGCGCTTTGTGGTGGAGCGCCGCCTGTTCCCGCGCTTCCTCGAAACGTATTGGAACGTGATGCAGTCCCTGAAAATTGGTAACCCCACGGTGGTACAAAATGCCAACGACCCGCTGCCCGAGCTGGCTTTTGGGCCGGTTATCAACGCCGGACAGGCCCAGGAACTGGACCGCCTCTACCAGGATGCAATGAAAACCGGTGCCACTCCCCTACTCGAAGGCCATCTACCCGACGAGCTATTCCTCCCTGGCCAGGACCGCTCGGCCTACCGTGCCCCGCGTGCCCTCGTGAACCTGCCCCGCCAAAGCGAGCTGTATTTCAAAGAGCCCTTCGGCCCCATTGATACCATTGTGTTGGTAGACCGCCAGGAAGAGCTGGTAGGCGAAATGAACATCTCCAACGGTGCTCTGGTAGCCGCCATAGCCTCCGATGATGAGCGGCTGGCCCAGCGCACAGCCAAGGAAATCCGCGCGTTCAAGGTGGGTATCAACCAGCTCCGCTCCCGCGGCGACCGGGAAGAGGTGTTTGGCGGCCTGGGCGAATCGTGGCGCGGGGCCTTTGTGGGCGGCAAGCTGCTGGTAGAAGCCGTAACAGAAGGCGCCTCCGACCAGGCCCTGTACGGTAATTTTGACGATGCTATTCTGCTGCCTGACAATCCGTAACAAGTCATTTCAACTGATAAAGCGAAAGCGCGCTGATCGATTGGTCGGCGCGCTTTTGCTTTATCAGTTGAAGAGGTTACCGAAAGGGTGTAGAGACGCATACTTGCGTCTCGTCGTTGAATGATTTCGGCCAAACGGCGCGGACGACGAGACGCAAGTATGCGTCTCTACACGTTCAACAGTGGTGCGCCTTGATGACTTCTACTGCCCCTCAAAGCGCACTACCTTGTTCACATAGTCGATGGTAGTGCGCTGCTGGCGGAGCATGGGGTAGCCCAACAATCCATCCAGCACCACCTGATCTGGCTTTTGATTGAGGTGACTGATGGAAGCAAAAACCGTTGGCTGATTGCGGAACGTTGGCCCGTGCACCAGTTGCAGCTTGCGCAGCTCGCCACTCGTAACAGAACGCGCCTTTTGGTCGGCGCCGGCTAGCTGCACAGTTTCACTTTTGCGCAACTGCGAGGCAAAAGTTGCGGCGAAGCGTGCATCTAGTAGATTCTGCTGGGCACCGCAGTCGAGGGCCAGGCGCAGGGTATGGCCGGCCACAAGCGCCTCTACCACGGGCAGGTGCCCGCGCAGAATGAAGGGTAGGCCCTCGGCCGACGCAGTGGGGGTAGGCTTGCGCAGCGTGACTGTTTGCGCCGCGTAGTCCAGCGTTAGAGCGTATTGCTCCAACAGATTGTAGCCAATAAGCCCTAGCAACTCCGACACGCCGGCTCGGCGAGCCAGATCGGTTAAGTCGAGCGTGGGCACATCACGGTTTTGAAAGGAGATGCCCTGCCAGTTAAAATCGGTTGCATGGTAGTAATCGAAGCTGGACCCGGCTCCGTTCACACCGCGCAGTTGGCGGGCCGCTACCGTGCTCCCGCTGGCAGATGAGCCAAAGCGCGTCTTGTTCAGCAGCAAAGCTGGGGCACCCAAGTCCAGGAAAAAGTCACCACGTTGGCCGTCTACCTCGGCCGTCACAATAAGCAGCCCGTTCTGCACGCGCATGGGCATCACTACCTCCGCTGGCGTTGTCAGGTCCTGCGCGCCAAATCGGGTGTCGATTCTCTTCGCTTCCGCTTTCAGCAGATTTATTTCCAGCAGCTTGTTGGCTGGCGTCACCAGCACATCGTATTCCTTCTCGACCCCATTTTGAGTAAGCGCAACTACGTAGCGAGTGTTGACCCCTTCGGTGGTTTGCCGGATGAGACGCGAGTTTTCAGCCTTCTTAAATCGGGGCAGCATCTGCGCCAGCACCTGCGCGGTATAGGCGGTGGGTAGCCCACTCACCTGCGTTTCGGCCAGCAAGTAGGGCTGTACCACCGCAACAGACTGTGTTTGCATAGCCGCCACCAGCTTGTCGATTGGCTCGACGCCGATTGTCGTCTGCGCCCAAACCAACGGTTGCAGCCCTACTAGCAGAAATAGGCAGAAGAAAAGGGTACGCATACGGATTCTGATTTCAAGGTAAAAAGGCCTTAATGGGGCCAGTGCTCAACGCATAGAGGCAACGGATCTTACTCCCAGTGCCCAATAGTAACTTATAGAACCGCAAGAGAGTGTTGCTTTCTTTGCTGGGCTACTTACCCGTACTTTCTCTGTCCTACTCCGCCCGCAACCTATTACCTTGCATGGAGTTTGTAGGCAAGCCGAAAATTTTAAGTTTGTATGTTGGAAATTTCGCAGCGGGGGCAGCAGATGCCGATGTCGCCTTACCGGAAGCTGACGCCGTATGCCGATGCAGCCCGGCAGCGTGGCACGGAAGTGTATCACCTCAACATTGGGCAACCCGATATCGAAACGCCCCCCGAAATGCTGGCCGCCGTGCGCGAAACCACCATTCGGGTGCTGGAATACAGCCCCAGCGCCGGCAGCGGCAGCTACCGCCAGAAGCTGGCGGCCTACTACCAGCGCAACCACATTCCGGTGCAGCCCGACGATATTCTGGTAACGGCAGGTGGCAGCGAGGCCATCTTCTTTGCCTTCATGAGCTGCCTGAATCCGGGGGATGAAGTTGTGATTCCGGAGCCCTTCTACGGCGCGTATATCTCCTTTGCCATTGCTACGGATGTGCGCATTGTGCCCGTGGTGTCTACCCTGGATGAAGGCTTTGCCCTACCACCCATCGAGGCGTTTGAGCGGGTGATTACGCCCCGTACTAAGGCCATACTGGTGTGCAACCCCAGCAACCCCACCGGCTACGTGTACTCCGAGGCCGAGCTGTTGCAGATGCTGGGCCTGTGCCAGCGTCACAACCTGTTTTTCCTGTCCGATGAGGCCTACCGGGAGTATTGCTACGAGGGCTTTGCTACCAGTGCCCTGCAATTGCCCGGCGCCGACCAGCACGTGGTTATGGTAGATACCATCTCCAAGCGTTACAGCGCCTGCGGGGCGCGGCTGGGTGCATTAGTGACTAAAAACACCGACGTGCAGGCCGCCGCGCTCAAATTTGCCCAGATGCGCGTGAGTGCGCCCGCCCTGGCCCAACTGATGGGCGAGGCCGCCGCCGAGCTACCCGACTCCTACTTCGAGCACACCAAAGCAGAATACCGCGCCCGCCGCGACCTGATGGTGCGCCGCCTGCAAGCCATGCCCGGCGTAACGTGCCCCGTACCCGGCGGCGCCTTCTACGTGATGGCCCGCCTACCCGTAGACGACGCCGGCACGTTTGGGCGCTGGCTGCTGGAGGAGTTCAGCTACCAGGGCCACACCGTCATGGTATCGCCCGCGGCGGGCTTCTACGTCACGCCCGGCCTGGGCCGCGATGAGGTACGCCTGGCCTACGTCCTGAACCTAGAGAAGCTCGACGCTGCCCTCGATTGCTTGGAGCAAGGTCTTGCTGCCTACCCCGGCCGGCTAGCGCAAGGAGACGTGGCTGCAACGCCTGCGCTAGAAACGCGTCCGTAAGTCGCTATTCCTCGACCACTTCCCTACCCCTATTACTATGGCTGCCAGCTCTCCGCCCAAACTGTATTCGTTGGCGTTGCGCCTTTGGCACTGGAGCAATGCGGCGGTTATTTCGGGCTTACTCACTACCATTCTGTTCTTGTTCGTCATTATCAAGACGAAAGAGGTAGGCCCCATTTTTCAGGAGATGCTAGCCAAAGACGGGCTGGAAGTAACGCAGCAACAAGCACGGGCGCTGCGTAAGGTAGTGAGCAACCGCATCTGGGATTGGCACATTACGTTAGGTTTGATTCTGACCGGGCTACTGGTGTTTCGAGTGGTGCTGGAGTGGCTGCAACCCGCTAGCCAGCGTTTCTCTACCCGCCTGCGGAACGCCCGCGCCCACTATCAGCGCAAGGGTGCTGATACCCGCGATGCTCGCCACTCAGTGCTGGTGAAGTGGTCCTACCTCGTGTTCTACCTATTGCTCGTGGTGATGGTAGCCACCGGGCTTGTGCTGGTGTACGCCGATGATGTTGCCTTCCTGCACGCCATTGAGCACACCTGCAAAGAGATACACGAGGTCACGATGTACCTGGTTATTGCCTTTGTGGTGGCGCACGTGGTGGGCGTAGTGTGGGCCGAGGTGACTCGTAACCGCGGCATCGTGTCGGATATGATTAATGGGGGCAACCGGGTAGAGTAGCCGCAACAGTAGAGATTGAGTAGCTTACAGCATCTAGTTAATAGACTGATGCTCTATGCTTTATCAACCTTCCGCTTTTGGCCTATTTTTTCTGTTTAGGCTTGATCTCGCCGCGCTAGCGCTCCTGTATTTCCTGATTCGGTCGCCGTTCCGCTGGGAGCGGGTGTTGCTATATGGCGCCGCCGTGTTGCTAGTGCTCTTCTCCTCATTCCTGAAGCTGTTATTTTCCGAGCTTGCTACTGGTGCTTCAACTCCCGGCGATTTGCAGATCGAAAACAGGCTAAGCAGTTCGTTTCAGACTTTCTATTATCTGAGTGAAGACAAAGATGGCCAGCTACAAGCCGACTGGAAGGAATACATGCTAGGCCGCCGCAAGACCCGCATGCTGGAGATGGAAGGATTCCGTGGCCTGCTCATTGCCAAGAAAATAAACGGCCAGTGGCAGTACCAGCGCGTGTTGCCAAGCCATCTAACGGCTGTACTCGACCCCGCGCATTTCCGACCAGATACCTCCGGCCGCGTAGCACGCGCGGTTTGGATGCACTTCGGTGTCGAACTCAGCACCTACTTATCGGAGCTGCTGACGCTGGTTGTGTTCTCCCTGCTGGTTTATCGCCTACCTACTGCCTTCCGCAAGCGAACAACGAGGCCGTCAAAACGCCTACTGGCAGCATGGTAAATCACCTTGCTATAACCCAGTCTGAAGCAGCCAGTAGCGTTTCTATAATCCTGAGGTAGCAGGGCTATAAGACAGTCAATCTTTCTCAGCCGTATTCTTTGGCCTACCTCAGTAAAGAGGTAGCACTTTCGATATTCACCGAAACTATCATCCGAATACAGAATCGCATAAGGGTCGTGGTACGCTTATTGTCTAAGGCAGAGCGTCTTAATTTTCCCTGCTCCATGCTCGCTCCCGAAATTCATTTCCGCGCTGCTCTCCATGAGGAGCGTTTTGCCCTAGCCGCCGTTCTGCTCTCTCAAGCAGTAGAGGCGCGTGCTTCCCAGCCATTCTCGTTGGTGCAGCTAATGCACTTGCAGCGAGCCTGCCAACTGCTGCTCGCGCACCGCGACGGGCATACAGCCGACAGCCTGTTACAGGCGGCAGAGGAATACATGTACTCCCTGGCTCTCATCCCCAAAATGAACGCGGAGCTGGCATAGCGTTAGCCGCTACCCTATGAAAAACGCCAGCCTCTCACGAAGCTGGCGTTTCTGTTGTTGGCGGTGTAGCGCGCTATGCGCCCTTATAGCGTCTGCAAGTCAATCACGAAGCGGTAGTGTACGTCGCCTTTGATCATGCGCTCGTAGGCTTCGTTGATGTCTTTCATCGGAATCATTTCGATGTCGGACATGATGTTGTGCTCGGCGCAGAAGTCCAGCATTTCCTGGGTTTCCTGAATGCCACCGATCAGCGAGCCGGCAATGCGACGACGCTTGGCAATCAGGTTGAACGCGTGAATTTCGGGTGCTTCGGGTGGCACGCCCAGTAGTACCATCGTGCCATCGAGGCGCAGGGCAGCCAGGTAGGGCGTCAGGTCGATTTTGGCCGATACCGTGTTGATGATCAGGTCGAAGTAGTTGCCGGCGCCTTTCATGGCTTCCGCATCTTTCGACACGATGAACTTATGAGCACCCAGCTCACGGGCATCTTTTTCCTTTTCAGGCGAGGTGCTGAATACGGTTACTTCGGCACCCATAGCGGCGGCTAGTTTCACGGCCATGTGGCCCAGGCCGCCCAGCCCTACTACGCCTACCCGGTCGCCGGCTTTCACTTTCCACTGGCGCAAAGGCGAGTAGGTAGTGATGCCAGCGCACAACAGCGGCGCTACGCGGGCCAGGTCCAGCTTTTCAGATACATGCAGCACAAACTCCTCGCGCACCACAATGTGGCTGGCGTAGCCGCCGTAGGTGGGCGCGCCGGTTTCCCGCTCGCGGCCGTTGTAGGTGCCCGTGAAGCCTTCTTCACAGTATTGCTCTACGCCTTCGTCGCAGCTAGAGCAGTGCTGGCACGAATCGACCATACAGCCTACGCCGGCCAAGTCACCTTGCTTGAATTGTTTTACGTGGCTACCTACTTCCAGTACACGACCCACAATTTCGTGGCCAGGTACCATCGGGAAGATGGAGCCGCCCCATTCGTCGCGGGCCTGGTGCACGTCGGAGTGGCACACGCCACAGAACAGGATTTCAATAAGTACATCGTGGGCGCCTACCTCGCGGCGCTCGAAGGAGAAAGGCGCAAGCGGGGCGTTAACCGCTTCGGCGGCGTATGCTTTGGTTTGGTTCATGAGAGGGAAATAAGAACGGATAATCTGTCCTACTCAACCCGGACCCACACCCCAAGGTTTAATTTTGGGCTGTTATATTTTCCAAAATCAATCTTTCCTGTCGCTCCGGTTCTTTTCATCTTGTTGCGAGGCAGCTATTTGGCTGGCAGTAGGCCACGGCTCGTTTCCATTCACTAAATCATCTACTTGCTTCCGCATCCGCTTCAACGACTCCTGAGCAAACCGCCGCTGCAACATGCGCCCAAACAACCGAAAGCCAATCCAGTAAAATGGATTGCGGATGCTGCCCAGTTGCGAGTAGGCATGAACGTGGAAGACAACCTGGCCCGTCGTCAGGTTTTTGTGGACGGTAAACTCAATCTCGCCGCGTTCAAAATGTCCTTCCAGCGTACGGTAGTTGTAGCCCCACACCTGCTCTTGCTGGCCGTCGTCGGTGGTGCGCTGCTCGTTCGTGACGCCGCCGATGCGCACACCAAACCAAAACGTGAAGAACAGAAACTGCGCCCGCAGCACCATAATGCGATGGTCAAGCTCCGAATCGGGCGGAAAGATGCCGGTGATGAGGTCGGGGGGCGGAAACGAGTAGCGACGCAGCACTACCTGGGCAGCTTGCCAGCTACCGTGCTCTTCGGGCGGACCCGGCTGCTCGGCCAGCAGTTCGGTCTGATAATCGTCAATGCGCCAGCCGCTTTCTGCAGTATATTCATTGCTGCGCTCGGGGTCGAAGTTGTACTTCGCGTCTTGGTAAGCGGCAAGCCGCGCCTGCTGTTGCTCCCATAAAGGCGGAGTGGTTGTGTTAGCCATGAGCAGAGACAACGGCACCATTCTCAAATGTATCTATCTGTACCTCAGACAGAGTAGCGCCGCCACTAGCCTCAGCCACCCGCTCGCAGAAGATGCGCCAGGTTTGCTCCTGCACCCGTTTGCCGGCACCCAGCTTATCGTACATGAAGGCTACCAAGCCGTCGCGGCTGCGAGCCCAGGAGTGGATTTCGAAGCGAATAGCGTCGGCGCGGTCGGGGTGTGGCAGCAAGCTAAAGCGGATGCGGCCAGCCTCGGGGTGCCCATCGAGCGTAATAAATTCGAAGGCGGTCGGACTGATGTCCGTCACGCGTACCTCGCCATTCCACGGCCCCAGAATCTTGATTTTGAACTCGTCGCCTGCGGCCAGGCCGTGCTGCGCACCAGCCGTTTTCTCGAAATCAGCCAGCAAATCGGGCGAGAAGTGCGCTACATCGCATTGAATTTGCTGCATCAGCTCAGCAGCCGTGTGGCGTGGGCGGATGATGTCGAGACGGTAGCGCCGCTCTAGAAAAGGGCCGGAGCCTGTATCAGCGGGTTGTTCAGATTTAGCCATAGCAGTAAAGGAGAAAGGCTTATTCTAACGCAGGGCGCGGGCAGGGGTTGGCCGCAGAGTAACCCTACTCCCAATTCGCAGTACATCTAACTCTACCCTTCCGCTGCCTTATGTACCGTCCCTACCACCCCCCTGCCGACCCGCTCGTTGTGCGCGACCTGACCCAGCAGCAAAATGACCTGCGCCAGCGCGTGCAGCTGATGCCCCTACCCGCCGCGCCGCGCCTCATTGCCGGCTGCGATTCGTCCTTCCCTACCCCCGATACCATCTTGTCGGTGTTTGTAGTGCTCACGTTTCCGGAGTTGCAACTGGTGGAGAAAATCTACCACCACGACGCCGTGACGCTCCCCTACGTGCCGGGTTTCCTAGCCTTCCGCGAAGCGCCTAACCTGCTGCGCGTGTATAAAAAGCTACAACACAAACCCGACGTGATTATGGTAGACGGCCACGGCATCGCGCACCCGCGCCGCATGGGCATTGCCACCCAACTGGGTGTGCTGCTCGACGTGCCTACCTTCGGCGTAGCCAAGCAGAAGCTAACGGGCAACTACGAGGAGCCCGCGTTGGAGAAGGGTAGCATCAAGCCCCTCACTGACAAAAATGGCGAGCTAATTGGCGAAGTGCTGCGCTCCAAGGACAAGATCAAGCCTTTGTTTGTGAGCCCCGGCCACCGCTGCGACCAAGCCACCGCCATGCAGCTCACGCTGGCCTGCTTGCGCGGCTACAAGCTCCCCGAGCCTACCCGCCTGGCCGATTATTGGGCCGAGCAGTTCAAGAAGGAGATAAGGTAGCATACTAAATTGCCTACCTTCCAAAACCCCACCTATCATCCTGAGTGGAGCGAAGGACCTGCTCACGTGTGAACGATAATTGTTCGGTAGTAATGCTTACGTGAGCAGGTCCTTCGCTCCGCTCAGGATGACAGGCGGGGTTTAGCTGTTTACTGAAACTGCCGCCTGCAACGCTGCCAACGACTCGCCTGCCGCTTCTGGCAGCCCCAGCAGCCGTGCCACCACTGCATACACTACCCGCGGGCTGCCCGCTTCGGCCATAATCCCGCGCTGGGCAGACGCTTGCGTTGATTTCGACAGCTTCTCACCGTCGGCGCCGGGCAGCAGGGCATGATGCGCGAATTGTACGCGGAGAAACGCAGCAGTGTTTTCAGCGTACCCTACCAGCCACAGTTGCGCGGCCGTGCTAGGCAGTAGGTCCAGCCCGCGCACGATGAGGGTAGTACCCAGGCGCACATCGTCTACCACCGAGGCAATTTGATATGCGGCCACGCCGTCTTTCTTGCGTACCACAAAGTCGCCCATGTCGGCAGCCAGTGACACCGCTGTTTGCTGCTGCCATTGGTCCTGAAACTTGATGGCGAGGCCGTTGGGCACGTGGGCGCGCCAGGCGGTTTCGGGCGTATCCAGGGGTAGGCGTTGCGCCTGGCAGGCTGTGTCGGGGTGGTGGCCGCCGGCGCGTTGGATGTCGGTACGGGAGCAGCGGCAGGCGTAGAGTAGATTAGGCACTTGGCGCAGCTCATCCAGCAACTGTTGATACTCCGCTAGGTGATGCAGCTGCGAATAATTCGCCTCGAAATCCTCGGGGCCGCTGGGGCCTTGGTCGTAGTCGAGGCCGAGCCACTCGATGGTCTGGAAGATGTTGTCGAGGTAGGCGGGGCGCAGGCGTTGGCGGTCCAGGTCGTCGATGCGCAGGTGCAGCGTGCCGCCAGCGCGGCGCGTGAGCAGCCACGTCAGCACAAAATTGACGGCATTGCCCAGGTGCAGGTAGCCGCTGGGGGTAGGCGCTAGGCGAGAGATAATGGGAGGGGTAGTAGGTGAACTCATAAATACTCTATGTCATCCTGAACGCAGCGGAGCGGAG
>NZ_JAHWGL010000089.1 GCF_019334315.1 Hymenobacter profundi | reverse complement strand
AACGACAAGCGTACCAACGACTCGTTCTACCGTGAGAAGGTCCTTCGCTGCGCTCAGGATGACAGCCGAGTTTTAACTCGCCATTTCACCATTTCACCACTCTCTCACCCTTCCCCGCGCAGCACCGCCAGCGGCGGCCGTGTCAGTACGTCGCGGCTGTTGAAGAGGCCGATGACGACGGTCAGTACTGTGGTGAGTGCAGCGAGTAGCAACAAGGGTAGGGGCGCGGTGGTGAAGCCGATATCGAACACCCAAAAGGCCAGCGCCCAGCCCGCCAGCACGGCCAGCACAAGGCCGGTGGCCGCGGCCAGTAACCCTAGCAGCGCATATTCCACCAGCGTGATGCGCAGCATTTGGCGGCGACTGGCGCCCAAGGTTCGGAGCAGCACGCTTTCCTGCACGCGCTGGTAGCGGCTCACAATCACAGAACTGATGAGCACCACCAGGCCCGTGGCAATGCTGAAGAAGGCCATGAAGCGAATCACGAAGGAAATCTTACTCAGAATGTCGTCCAGGGTTTGCAGGATGAGGCCCAAGTCGATGGCCGAAACGTTGGGGAAGCGCTGCACCAGTTCGCGCTGTACGCCGCCGAGCACGTTGTTGTCGGGTACGCGGGTGAGGAGTACGTAGAACTGCGGCGCGGGCTCTAGCACGCCGCTGGGGAATACTACCCCGAAGTTGGTCTGCACCCGCGTCCAGTCCACGGTGCGCGTGCCGCTGACGATGGTCAGGAGCGGCGCACCCTGCACGTTGAAGGTCAGCGTATCGCCCAGTTTGAGTTTTAGTCGCTCAAAAAAGCCCGTTTCAATGGAAATATGCGGGGTTCCATCGGTGGCTAGGTAGGGGAGTTTTCCCTCGGCTAGCTGTTCGGAGCTTATGAGCGAGTCGCGGTACGTGACGCGGTACTCGCGGGTGAGGGCACCGCGCGCGCGGCCGTCGGTGCTGTCTTTCTTCAGCTCGGAGGTAGGCTTGCCGTTCAGCTCCGTCAGCCGCATCGTTACGATGGGTACTTGCTGCAATATGGGTAGGTGGCGCTGCGTGAGCAGTTGGGCTACGCCCACTCGCTGGGCCGGCTGAATGTCGAACAGCACCAGATTGGGCTGGTTTTCGCCACTGGCCACCTGTACCCGGCTCAACAGCAAGCCTTGGGTGATGTAAAGCGTCGCCATTAGAAACACGCCCAGCCCAATGGAAATGATAAGCAGCAGCGTCTGGTTGTTGGGGCGATACAGATTGGCCAAGCCCTGCCGCCACACGTAGCTCCAGGAGGTAGGGAAGAAGCGGCGCACCAGCCAGCGCAGGCCCGCCGCTACGCCCGCCAGTCCGCCCAGCGCCACTAGCAAGCCCGCCGCAAAACCCAGGGCCAGCTTCACCTCGCGGGTTTGGAGGTAGGCGAAGCCTGTAATAAACACGAATATCAACCCGTAGACGAGGTAGCGCAGCGGGTCGGGCGCGGTGGTATCTTCCTCAAACGAAGCTCGCAATGTGCGCAGCGGCGACACCCGCCGAATGCTCAGCAACGGCAGCAAGGCAAACAGCACCGCCACCAGCACACCCGTGAACACGCCCTGCGCCACCGCCCCCCACGACACCTGAATATCGACCGCCACGGGTAGGAAATCGGCAAACACACGGGGGAGTAGCAGTTGCACCGCCGTGCCTAGGGCTGCTCCCAACAAAGCTCCTGCAAAGCCCAGGGCAGCCACTTGCAATAGGAAAATCAGCAACGCCTGGCTGCCGCTGGCACCCAGGCAGCGCAGTACAGCCACTGAGGTAATTTTCTCGCGCACGTACAAACTCACGGCACTCGCCACGCCTACGCAGCCCAGCAGCAGGGCTACAAACGCCACCAAGTTCAGAAAGCGGGTAAGGTCGGCGAAGGAGCGGCCGGTTTGCTGCTTGCGGCTGGCTACGGTTTCTGCCTTGACGTTTTCCTGATCTTTTACATCCTCCAGCGGCTCCCGCAGACGGGCTTCCGGAATACCTGGTTCCAGAGTGAAATACTGCTTGTATTGCACGCGGCTGCCAGGTTGAATGAGGGCAGTGCGCGCCAGCAACGATGTGGAATCGGCTTTGCCCGTCGTGACTTGCGCCGCATCACCGGGGATGAACACGGTAGGGGCTACCGAAGCGCTGAAACCGGATTGGCCGGGCGTTTCGCGCACCCGTCCGGCAATACGAAACGTCACGTTGCCTACCCGCACAGAGTCACCCACATGGGCTGCAAATTGCGCCATGAGTTCATCATCCACCAACGCCACGGGCTGGTTGCGGCGTGCCGCGTCGCGGAAGGTTTGTACGGCGCTGGTGGGCTCCGTCAGCCACTCGCCATAGAGCGGAAAGTTGCCCGTAACGGCGCGCACCTGTGCCAGCCGCACACCCCCACCCCGCGGAAACGACACCAGCGACGCGAAGGCAGCTTCCGCGCTATAGTCCAAAGTAAGATTGCCTTGGTTGCGTGGGTGCAACGTAGGTTTGAAGCGCGGCTGAAATGGCTGACTGCTGGACAGCACCAAATCGGCCCCCAGCAGCTCGCGGGCCTGCTCGTCGATGCTGCGCGCCAGGTTGGCCCCGAAGCCGTTGATGCCCACCAGCGCCGCAATGCCCAGCACAATGGCCGCGCTGAATAGCAAGAGCCGGGAGCGGCTGCGGCGACTGTCGCGCCAGGCCATGCGCCAGAGCCAGAGGAAATTTGTCATATGCAGTAGGGGCGCGTTGCACGCGCCCATCGTTGTGAGTTAGGGTAGGGGCGCGTTGCACGCGCCCGCTATCATGCGGTGGAAAAGGGCGAAGAAGAACACGCACCTGTCGTTGAACAACGGTCGCGTGCAGCGCGCCCCTACAGGCTGTCAGAAATCAGCTGCCCGCCTTTTAATCGAATCACACGCTGGGTTTTATTGGCCAGCTCCGGGTCGTGTGTAACGAGCACCAGGGTAGTGCCGGCTTCACGGTTCAGCTCAAATAGTAGTTCCTCCACTGTAGCGCTGGTTTCAGCGTCGAGGTTGCCGGTGGGCTCATCGGCGAAGAGGATTTTAGGCCGGTTGGCAAACGCCCGCGCCAGCGACACGCGCTGCTGCTCGCCACCCGACAGCTGGGTAGGGTAGTGGTGCCCGCGCCCGCCCAGCCCTACCCGCTCCAGCAGGCCTTGGGCCGTGGCGGTACCATTGGAAATGCCGCGCAGCTCCAAGGGCACCAGCACATTTTCGAGGGCCGTGAGGGTAGGCAGTAGTTGGAAATTCTGGAAGATAAAGCCCACATGCTCGTTGCGCACCGCCGCCCGCTGGTCTTCACTAAGGCTATCGAGCTGGATGTCGTTGAGCCACACGCTGCCCGAGGTAGCGCGGTCGAGGCCGGCGCACAGGCCTAGCAGCGTGGTTTTGCCGCTTCCCGATGAGCCAACAATGGCCAGCGTATCACCGGCCGTCAGCTCGAAGCTAACGTTTTGGAGCACCGTAAGCGCCCGTCCGCCGCTGGTGTAGGACTTGGTAAGGTTTTCTATTTTAAGCACTGAGAGAAAGGCAAATGAAGGAAGTATATAGTTAGGTAACGAGGCAACGCGCAGAATACTTTAGGCGTGTGAGAGTTTTCTGTTTCGTAGAACGGATGCATCGAACGGTGTAGAGACGCGTATTCGCGTCTCGTCGTCCGCGCCAGCTGATATTCAACCACGAGTTATTCAACGACTACATCTGCGTGAAACCGCTGGATAAGAGAACAACAAAGCGCATACGCGGCCCCTACCCAAACGCGCCTGCCCCGGTTAGGTTAACCTTTGCGGCGGGTTCTGTCGTTATCCCTCTACTTCTTACTTTCTTCGATGATGAAACTAACCTGGACTGTCTTCTGCGGCTGGCTGCTACTCGCGCTGGCGGGCTGTAGCACTAACGACACCCCAACCACCACCGACGCGCCCCCCGCGGCCAGCAAGCCCGCCGCCTCAACCGCCACGGGCAAGCCTACCATTCTGTTCTTCGGCAACAGCCTCACGGCCGGCCTGGGAGTAGAACCCGACGAAGCCTTCCCGGCCCTGATCGGCCAAAAAATTGATTCTGCGGGCCTAAGATACACCGTGGTAAACGCCGGCCTAAGCGGCGAAACCACCGCCGGCGGCCGCAGCCGGGTAGGCTGGGTGCTACGCAAGCCCGTAGCCGTATTTGTGCTAGAGCTGGGCGGCAACGACGGCCTACGCGGCATCCCGCTCACCGACACGCGCCGCAACCTGCAAGCCATCATCGACACAGTGCGGCAACTGAGCCCGCAGGCGCAGATTGTGCTGGCTGGCATGCAAATTCCGCCCAACCTAGGCGCCGACTACGCCGCCGAGTTCAAGCAGCTCTACGGCGAGCTAGCACAAAAAAATAACCTTGTGCTGATACCTTTCCTGCTCGAAGGGGTAGGGGGGGTAGCCAAGCTCAACCAGCGCGACGGCATCCACCCCACGCCCGCCGGCCACCGGCTGGTGGCGCGCACCGTGTGGGGTATTCTGAGGCCAGTGTTGCAACAGCCCCAGCCGGCGGCGGGTAGCTAGCATTGACCCTACCCCCGGTCCCCCTCCGGGAGAGGAGTGCGTTCCGATAGAGCTATTGGCTATCAGCGTCGTCTGGCACCCCTCTCCCGGAGGATGTCGCGCATCAAGCGAGGTGGGCCGGGAGTGGGGTACTTGTTGTTTCCTTTAATCTTTCCTTACAAACCATGCAACAATACCTGATTACCGCTTACGATTACACCGACACTGAGGCCCTGGAACGTCGCCTGGCGGTGCGCGAAAACCATTTGTCCGGAGCGCGTCGGCTCAAAGAAAGCGGCAACTTCCTCACGGGCGGGGCCATTCTGGATGCCGAAGGCAAGATGATTGGTTCGATGATGGTGGCGCAGTTTGCCTCTCCCGACGACCTAGAAGCCTGGCAGCGTGACGAGCCCTACCTCACCGGCCGCGTGTGGGAAAAGGTAGAGATACAGCCGTTCCGGATGGCGAATGTGTGAAGCCAAACAGTGTCGTTGATTCCTAAAAAGAGCGAATAAAACGAGACGAATCAGAGCGCTACCGACCAGCTACTTACTCCGTGGCTAGTCGGTAGCGCTTTGTTGTTTGTGGGCGGCGGCTAATGCATTCGTCCAGCAGCACCCTACCTACGTGGTGTCTCTTTACGCCTTGCTCGATAATAGTAATAACCTGCCTTCAGTGGAGTGCTTCCGCCGAGACACAAAGTACAACAAAGTGGGTGCAGGCTATTGCCGAGGATAGCTTGCAAATCCATCATTTATCCGAATTGAAAGGGCCCAACGGGGAGGATATGCAGCGGTTTGGTATCAAGGTTATACCGGCCAATCTGCTCGTGGACGAGACGGGCAAAATAGTGGCCGTTGACATTTCCTACCTCAAGCTCAAGAGGAAGCTGCAACAGGCTTTATAAGTAAAGAAGCGCGTGCTTAGCAGACTGCCTTACCGTTTCTGCAACTCAATCTTATCAATACCCCGGTTCAAACCACGCCACGTCATCGTGTTCGGATCTGCTGTAGTTTCCACAAAGAAATTATCAACTAATCCAATTGAGTCGAGATACTTCTCTTCAGTCTCTGGAAAGCGAGTGCCTGTCGGGAAATTATATCGTAACAAAAAGGACGCTTGTGGCCCCGTATTGTTGAATACGTGCTCAGCATTGGCAAGCAGCCAAAAGGCCATCGGGTAGGATTTGCCCTTATAGTGAATAGTACAATCAAAATCGGGGTGGCGTAGGTCTTTGGGATTGGTACGCGGAACAGCCGCCTGCCTGATAGAAAGAACAGCCAGTTCCTGCAAAACAGTATCGCGCTCGATGCCTATTTCAGTTTGACTGAAATTATACGGCTGCCTTTTGATATGTACGCGTTGCAGCGACCAATCGCCTAGCATGTGCGGCACAAGCTTATTCATCAGCTTAATGCTTTCTTGATCGTAGTTGACCGCAGGCTTCGCTACTGTTCCTGTTTTTGCAGGTGTTGCCTCTTCTTTTGTACATTGAGTAAAGCACAAGGTAGTAGCCAGCAAGGATAAGCGTATGTAATTCTTCATCAATACAGTAGTATAAGGATGAGCAATAGTACGCAGTGACTATAAGCAAGCCAAGGACTCTGTTTTATGGTATTGTTACGATACTAGCCGAGTAAGTAATAGGAGCATATAGGTTCGCAAGAGCGACAAATCGAAGCCCACTATATAGAATATACGAAAAAAATCGTAGATTAATCTTGCTTCTACGATATGCTTCGTATATACTTGTAATAGGAAATATGTCGTACATCGAAAACATCGTGCCTTATGTCCGAAACCCCCATCCCCAAGCCTACCGAATCGGAGCTGGAAATCCTGCAAGTGCTCTGGCAGCACGGCCCTAGCACCGTGCGCTTCGTGAACGACGAGCTGAACCGCAAGCGCGAAGTTGGCTACACGACTGCCCTCAAGCTGTTGCAGCTCATGCTCGAAAAAGGCCTAGTGCTGCGCGACGACGACGCACGCACGCACATCTACCGCGCCGCCGTGCGGCAGGAGGAAACCCAAAGCCTGCTCCTCGACCGGTTTGTAGACACGGCCTTCGGTGGCTCGGCCATGAAACTGGTGATGCAGGCCCTGGGTAGCGGCCGCACCTCGCAGGCCGAGCTAGATCAGATTCGGAATTTACTGAATGAATTAGGCGATACCGACCATCCTAACGCAGACAAGCAATGAACTGGCTCGAACAAACTCTCTCGCCCGCCCTGGTACGCGCCCTGGGCTGGACGCTACTCCATTCGCTCTGGCAGGGTGCCGTAGTGGCGCTGGCGCTGGTAGGGCTGCTGTTGCTGCTGCGCCGCCACAGCGCCCAGGTGCGCTACACCACGGCGGCTGTGGCCCTACTCACCTTGTTGGTACTGTCGGCTGTTACGTTTAGCAAGTACTATCTGCTGGCATCGCCCGTGGCGCCAGCCCAAGCAACTGTCACGTATGAGGTAGTGAAACTGGCGGCGCCTACTGGTACCGGCGAGGTAGCCTCGGTGCTACCTGCTGCCAGATCAACTGCCACCGCATCGGTGTGGCAGCGCGGGTTGCAATACTTCGATCAGAATATGCCGGTGCTGGTAGCGGCTTGGCTGCTAGGCCTGCTGGCTATGACGTTACGTCTGCTGGGCGGACTGGCCTACGTGCAGCGCCTGCGCCACTACCGCGTGCAGCCGCTGGGCCAGGACTGGCAGCGTCGATTGGCTGAGCTAGCCCAGCGCGCCGGCCTGCAACGGCCTATACAGCTGCTGGAATCGGCGAGGGTGAAAGCCCCGCTGGTGGTAGGGCACCTGCGGCCGGTGATTCTGCTGCCGCTGGGCACCGTGACCGGTTTGAGCCAGACGTACATGGAAGCCATTCTGGCCCACGAGCTAGCCCACGTAGCGCGTCGCGACTACCTGATGAACCTGCTGCAATCGGTAGCCGAAATCCTCTTCTTCTACCACCCTGCCGTGTGGTTTATGACGGCCTGCCTGCGCACCGAGCGCGAAAACTGCTGCGATGACATGGCCACGACGTTAGTAGGCGGCAACCCGCTCACGCTGGCCCGCGCCCTGGCCGCGTTGGCCGAGCACAGCCTGACCCCGAAAGCAACGCCACAGCTGGCCTTGTCGGCAGTAGGGCCCGATGGCTCGTTGCTGGGCCGTATCCGGCGGCTGGTGCAGGGCCGCACGGCCCCTACCTTCACGGAGGGCTTTATGGCCGCCTGTGTGGTGCTGGTGGGGTTGGTGCTGCTCAGCACGGCCGTAACACTGGCCGGCCCGCGTGCCACAGCCGATTCGCACAACGCCCTTACGGCTTCTTCCGAGACAGTTGCGGTGGAGGCCGACCCCGTGCTAGTACGCGAAACCACGGCCCTCGCGCCGGCCGTAGCACCCACCGAAATGCGTATTCTCAGCATCTCGGCCGATGGCAAAGCACTGGCGCAAATCGGCGCCATGCAAGTAAGCTTCGATACTACTCTGAACCCGAACGTCATGCGCCAACTGCGGGCCTTGGGCCGCATTGAGCACGGCAACAACAACGGCACCGTGGTTATCAAGAAAGACAAAAAAGGCCGCCTGAAAGAGTTGTATGTAGATGGTAGCCGCGTGGAGCTGGACGAACCCAAAGGCAAAAAAGCCAAGGGCGAGCAAGTACAGGTGGTGCAGCTTCCTCAAAACGAGAGGTTTGACGAGGATATTAATATCAACGTCAGCGCCATCACCCGCGACGCGCTACGAATTGCGCAACGCGAGCTAGCCAGTATCGACATCAACGGCATCACCCACGACGCCTTGGCTACGGCCGATGCGGCGCTCAGTAACATCGATATCAATGCCATTACCCGTGATGCTCTGCGAGAAGCAGAAGCTTCTCTGCACACTGCTGCACAAGATGCCAAAACGGTTGAGGAGCGGGAATTAGTCCAGGAAAAATTTGCCGAGATGCTGGAGAAAAAGCACGAGCTAGGAAATAGCATTGCGGAAGCCCGTTATGAAATGGGAAAAGCGCGCCGAGAAGCAGAGGAGGAACGACGCAACGAGCTAGACGAAACCTTGGAAACGGAGCTGCTGAAAGACGGCTTGATTAAATCTGCCGACAGCTACCAGCTACGGCTTAGCCCAACGGAACTGACCGTGAACGGCACCAAGCAGTCGGCTGCGCTACAGAAGAAATATCTGGCGCTCTACGAATCGGTGAGCGGACGCAAACTGAGCGGTACGGCCTCCGTGAACATCAACAAGAACAGCACGGGCCGCACCAACATCATCAGTGGGCCGCGAGGTAGCACGCGGTTAGGTTCTGTGACGCGCTCCGGTACCGGTCGGGTGATGCCTACCCCGCCCGCGCCACCTGCTCCGCCGGCAGCGCCTAGCGCTGCTGCTATGCCAGCGCCACCGGCACCGCCTGCGCCGCCAGCTGCCCCGGCCGCTCCTGCCGTGCCGGCACTGCCCGCACCGCCTACCCCGCCCACGCTCAGCACTAACGAGCTACGCGCACAACTGCGCAAAGACGGACTATTAGGAGCCGATGAAAAAAGCTTTCAGTTTCAACTCGATAAAGAAGGCCTGCGTGTGAACGGCAAGCCACAACCGGCGGCAATGACGGCCAAATACCGCCGAATCTATGATATACCTACGAGCGGCAACTCCAACCGCATGGTGCAAGTGTCAGTGAGTGAATGAGAAGAACAAAAGGCCGGTAGCACTACGCTACCGGCCTTTTTTGTTGAAGCAGTAGCACTATTGGCTGCCGCCGCTTTTATTCTTCGGCCGCTAAGCAACGCTTGTGTGCAGGTATGCATCTATGGCGCCGTGTAGCTGCTCTACTGACCTGATTTTCCTCTCATCGTCCCACTTCTACCCCCACCCAATTTCCCGTGTTTCGTCGTTTTGGCCTGCTGCTAGGCCTTCTCTTGTGGTGCCTGGTGAGTAGGGCGCAACACCCGGCAACGTCTGCTAGTACGGCTGCTACGTCGGCCCCGAAGCGGCAGCTTCAGGCCCTACGCATCACGGAGGGCCTGAAGCTGGACGGGGTGCTCGACGAAGCCGTGTGGCAGCAGGCGCCGGTGGCCTCGCAGTTCATCCAGAACCGCCCTGCGCCCGGCCTACCCGAGCGGCACCCCACGGAGGTGCGCATTCTCTATGACGACGCCAACCTCTACATCGGGGCCGTGATGCACGACGTTAGCGCCGATTCCATTCCGCGCCAGCTCACCCAGCGCGATGACCTCGACGGCAACACCGACTTCTTCGGCATCTTCCTCGATACCTACCACGACAAGCTCAACGGCTACGGCTTTTTCGTGACTACAGGCGGCGTGCAATGCGATGCGCGCTACTCGCCGGCCGGCGGCGAGGATTTCAACTGGAATGCCGTGTGGGACTCGCGCACTGCCCTGCGCGGCACCGACTGGGTGGCCGAAATCCGGATTCCCTACTCCGCTATTCGCTTCAGCGGGGTGCCAGAGCAACTGTGGGGCCTCAACTTTATGCGCCAGCGCAAGCGCGACAACCAAGGCTTTTTCTGGAACGAGGTGAAGCCCGCCGTGGATGGCTTCGTGAACCAGTGGGGCGAGCTGCGCGGCATTCGCGATGTGAAGCCGCCCCTGCGCCTCTCGCTCACGCCCTACGTTTCTTCCTACCTGAACCGCAACGCCGTGAGCGTGGAAGGCCAGCGCCGCACCACCACCAGCTTCAATGGCGGCGCCGATGTGAAGTGGGGCATCAACGAGAGCTTTACGCTGGATGCTACCCTGGTGCCCGACTTCGGGCAGGTGCAGAGCGACAACCAAGTGCTGAACCTGTCGCCGTTTGAGGTGCAGTTCAACGAAAACCGGCAGTTCTTCACAGAGGGCACGGAGCTGTTCAATAAAGGCGGCCTGTTCTACTCGCGCAGGGTAGGGGCGCAGCCCATTGGCTACGGCAGCGTGGAGGCTGGAGAAAACGAAAAAATCATCCGCAACCCCGGCGAAACGCGCCTGCTGAACGCCACCAAAGTATCGGGCCGCACCAGCAAGGGGCTAGGGATTGGCGTGTTCAACGCGTTGAGCAACAACGTGTACGCTACCCTGCGCGACACTGAAACCGGACAGGAGCGCGAGGTGCTCACCCAGCCCTTCAGCAACTACAGTATTATGGTGCTGGATCAGTCTCTGAAAAACAATAGCTACGTGTCGCTCATTAACACCAACGTCACGCGCTTCGGGCGCACCTACGACGCCAACGTGACCAGCGGCCTGTTTCGTCTGGTCGATAAGAAGAATGCCTACGCCGTGAACGGGCAAGTGGTGTACTCGCGCCGGCGTGGCAATGAGTTTGGTACTGATACGCCCATCGACGACCAGAACGGGTATAAGTACAAGCTAAGCGCCGGCAAAATCAGCGGCAACTTCACCTGGACTGTCAGCCACGGCATCGAATCGGCCTCTTACAACCCCAACGATTTAGGCATCCTGTTCGGCAACAACAACATCACGCAGGGCGTCAACTTCAGCTACAACAAGTACAACCGGTTCTGGAAGGTAAACAACCTGTATACGTGGTGGGGCGTCGACCACTCGTTGCTCTACCAGCCCACGCGCTACCAGAACCTGAGCTTCTACGCGGGGGCCAATACCACCTTCACCAAGCGCTTCCTGACCACGGGTTTCAACGTAGACGCCAGCCCCGTAACCCGCGACTACTACGAGCCGCGCACGCTACCCCTCGGCGACTACTACGTGCGTGTACCAGCCAATGCCGGTGCCAATGGCTTTATTTCCAGCGACTATCGTAAGAAAGTAGCGTATGATGTGAACGCTGCCGTGCGGTGGTACGCGCAGGACGACCGCCTGCCGCGTCCGCGCCGCATGGGCTACGGCTTGGGCGTGTCGCCGCGTTACCGCGCCAGCAACCAGCTGCTGTTTATTTATAGCGTCAATTGGGACTTACGCCAGAACCAGATTGGCTATGTGAACGGTAATCTGAGCGCCTCGGAGCCGCTGGATTCGATGTTTCGTGAGCAGGTGCCGCTGGGGCGTCGGCGGGTAGTCACCATCACCAATGTGCTATCAACGGCCTATACTTTCACCAACCGCATGTCGCTCACGCTGCGCCTGCGCCACTACACCAGCGATGTACACTACCAGGACTTCGCCCGCCTCGACAAAGACGGCGCAGAAACCCTGGTCGACTACCGCCGCAACCGCGACAATACCTACAATGCCTTCAACCTGGACATGGTGTACGCGTGGTGGTTTGCGCCCGGCTCGCAGATCAGCATCGTGTGGAAAGCCGCCAGCACCGCCACGCTTGACGGTAACGAGGCCACGCCGCTGTACTTCGCCAACCTCAACAACACCATCAATACCCCACAGAATAATTCCGTTTCGGTGAAGGTGCTGTATTACCTCGACTACCTAGCCCTGCGCCGCAAGCGGGTGTAGGGGCGCGTTGCACGCGCCCATCGTTGCTGATGTTGTTATTGGGGTAGGGGTAAAGCCTATACGATTTTCGCAAGCACCCTCCGCCACAGCGGGCGCGCCCCTACCAGTCATTTGCTACCTTCAACGTATGAAACAAACCATTGGCGGCATCACCCTCTTGGTGCGCGACTACGACGAAGCCCTTGCCTACTACTGCGAAAAGCTGGGGTTCGACCTGCTGGAAGACACCGCGCTAGATGACGGTAAGCGTTGGGTGCTAGTGGTGCCGCCTGGCAGCACCGGCAGTCCGTTGCTACTGGCACAAGCCGCTACCCCCGAACAACAGGCTAGCATCGGCAATCAGGCCGGCGGCCGTGTGTTCTTGTTTCTGCATACCGATGATTTTTGGTCCGCCTACCGTCGCATGGAAGCGCAGGGCGTGCAGTTTCTGGAGGAGCCTCGCCACGAACCCTACGGCTGGGTAGTGGTATTTGCCGACTGCTATGGCAATAAGTGGGACTTGCTGGGGCCAGCTGCGGCGGAGAAGAAGTAGGAACTGTTTCCAACAAGAAAGCGCCGCTCCAAAATAGAGCGGCGCTTTCTTGTTTGGCTAGCCTTTCCATTGCGTACGCCGAAACCGTTTCCAAGTCCGTTGCAGATTAGCAAGCGTAGCATTGTCTACTTCAGGACCGTGCGGAAAGCAGTAAGCACAGCCGCGAGCATTGCCGAAAATAACACGAGACACCTGCACGTTGGAAAGCTTGGCCGGGAAGGATACGAAGGCACCTTCATCTACGGTGCCAAAGGCTTGTTGGAGTTTTTTAACTCTTTTCATGGAGCTTTGAGTTGGTACTCAAAGCGGGCTACCCTTGGCGAAAACAGGTAAGTATAGCATTAGAAGCTAAGTGACTATATGTTCAATGCAGAATCTAAAATATATAAAATTTCTGGCTTCGAGAACAAGACAAAGCCCGTCATGCTGAGCTTGTCGAAGCATGACGGGCTAAATTAACTAGTTAGCCGTTGGCTACTTCAGCTTGATGCCTTGGGCCTCCATTTGCTGTTCCTGCTTGGCCTGGTTATCCAGAAACTCGGTGTGCTGGGCCGCTGTGCGCTCGGTGCCGAGGCTAGCCAATTGCTCGCGTACCTTATCAGCCGGCAAATCGTTGCAGTAAATGGGGCCGCCGGGCTGCTGCCGCCACGATTCGTGCAAGGTGCCACCGTCCACGGCATCGAAGCCTAGTTCCTCTACTAGAGCCATTACTTTCTGCTTGGCGGCGTCATCGTCGCTGGCTACGGGTAGGGCAATGCGGCCGGGTGTGCCGGCTGGTTGGCCGTTCTTTTCGAGGTGCTCGGCGAAGATGTTGTTGAACACCTTCACTACCAGGCGGCCTAGGTGCTGCTGTACCCAACCGCTCTCGGTGAGGTCGCCGGTTTCCAACTCCGTCATCTGGCCGTCGCGCAGCAGGGGGTAGTAGTTGCTCGTGTCGATAACGGGCACCTCGGCGGGCACGCCCTCGAACAGGTCGTTAGGCAGATCGGGGATATTTTTCAGCGGGATGGTGACCACGATGAAGTCGTTGCCGCGCTGGGCCGCTTCCCGCACCGTGACGGGGGTAGCGCCGGTTTTCTGGGCTACGTCGCCTAGCGTTTCAGGGCCACGCGAGTTGGCAATGTATACCGTATGGCCGAGGCTAGTGAGCCGCACGGCCAAGGCGCTGCCGATGTTGCCGGCGCCAATGATTCCGATGTTCATAGTTTGGGTGGTTTACGCGCCGGCATCGTGCCGGTGTAGGTAGGTAAACAGCGGAAGGAGCGTTTTGCTTTTTAGTTGAACAGGCAGTTCCTACGTGTTCAAGTCCGTACTTTTCAAATGTACTGACGGTCAGCAGCTATAATGCTGAAGTCATGAGGATTTACTGGGTCATATAAAACGGTTACCGTAGAGCCTTCCTGGTAGCGGGGTACTGCCAGGGCTACCCCGTGCTCATACAGCGCTTCGATTGTTCGACCTTCTCGCGTCTCAAACCGAATAATGGGCCTGACTACAATAGTTCTACCCCATTTTATTTTATTCCGTACTACGACACCCCGCGCCCGCACACCGTTGGTTTGTAGTCTATCGTCTCGCTTTTTGGCATTATAGAGCGCAAAGGCCATCATTGCCGCAACCGCAGCAAAACTTACTAGTGTAAAAGGGTTAAATACAAAATTCATAAAAAGCGCTTAAGCATCGAATGGTTAATTAAGAGTGAAATTACAGCATTGGTACTAAGTTTGATGAAAGGCACGTATTGTTTTTGTCCTTTTTCTAACTTCACATTTCTTCATTGTGTATTCGCGTACCTTTCTAGCTCTATCCTTATCCTTGTTAGGCGGCCTCACTAGCTGCGATGATAATTCTGACATAAAGCCTACTCCTATTCTATCGGCAACTGATTTGCTGATGGCCAAAAGCTGGAAAATGACAGCTGTAGCCGAAAAAGAAGGCAGTGAGCCGATTGAGGACCTTTACACGGACGTGCCAGCCTGCATCCAGGACAATGTGTACCAATTCCAAGCTGATGGAGTTTTCATGTTAGATGAGGGTGCCACCCGCTGTGACCAAGCTCATCCGCAGACCCGTACGGGCACTTGGGCTCAGTCGAACAGTGGTATGACGCTAAAAGCTACTATTAATCTATCTACCCAACCAGGGGCAGAAGCGACTATGGAAATGGGCGGTACCATTGAATCGGTCTCCGCCACCCGGCTCGTGCTCGTGGAAAGGGAAACAACGGCGGGGGTAACCACCGAGACCCGGACAACCTTTACGGCCCAATAAGTGGCCCCACACAATAAAAAAAGCCGCTCCTAGGTAGGAGCGGCTTTTTTTATTGTGTGGGTTTCAGGTTCCGAGGAGGTAGGCGTGGGATAGGGCCTTCGTAAACAACCTCTGCAACGACGGGCGCGTGCAACCTGCCCCTACAGCAGTTCCTGCGCCGCGCCGAAGGCCGATTGGCGACCCTCGCGCACGGCCTGCTCGATGGCAGGTAGGCGCTGCTGCACGTCAGGCTGGGCGTAGAAGCGGGCCTCCAGGGTCTGGCGGATGGTGTCGTGCAGCCAGTGTAGGTTTTGCTCTTGGCGACGTTGCTGAAAGTAGCCGCTGGCCTGGGTGTGCTGCACGTACTGCTGCACCACCTCCCACACCTCGGGTACGCCTGCACCCGTGAGAGCCGAGCTGGTCGTCACCACGGGGCTCCAGCCGCTGGGCGCCAGCGGAAACAGGTGCAGGGCGTTTTGGTACTCGCGCCGGGCCAGGCGGGCGGCTTGCTCGTTGCCGTGGTCGGCTTTGGTGATGGTGAGGGCATCGGCCATTTCCATGATGCCCTTCTTAATGCCTTGTAGCTCGTCGCCAGCGCCAGCTAGCATCAGAAGTAGGAAAAAATCGACCATGCCGTGCACGGCCGTTTCGCTCTGGCCCACGCCAACGGTTTCCACGAAAATAACGTCGTGCCCCGCCGCCTCGCAGAGCAGCAGCGCCTCGCGGGTGCTGCGCGTGACGCCCCCCAACGACTTGCCCGCCGGCGACGGCCGAATGTAGGCCGCCGGATGCGCCGCCAGTTGGTTCATACGGGTTTTATCGCCCAGGATGCTGCCGCCGCTGCGCTGGGAGGTAGGGTCTACGGCCAGCACAGCCAGCCGGTGCCCTTGCTCAACTAAATGCAGCCCTAGTGCCTCAATAAACGTGCTTTTGCCTACCCCCGGCACGCCCGTGATGCCCACCCGCACCGACTTGCCCGTGTGGGGCAGCACCAGATTCATGACCTGTTGGGCCAGCTCTTGGTCGGAGGGTAGGGTGCTTTCCACCAGCGTAATGGCCTGGCTCAGCCGCACGCGGTTGCCGGCGAGGAGACCATCGGCGTATTCGTGGGCGGCAAGGCGTTTGGGCATAGCGAGGAGGTAAGGAGCGAAGCCGCAAGCTAAGACGTGTGGATGAAAAGTTGTGGAAACAGTCTATCCTCCTACGCCGCTTGTAATTTTGTGCTTCCTGTCATCCTGAGCGGAGCGAAGGACCTTCTCACGCCAGAACGATTGTCGTAACAACGACTCGTTCTGGCGTGAGAAGGTCCTTCGCTCCGCTCAGGATGACAGACTGTTTCTACACGTCACCTACTTCGGTTCCACCAAGAAACTCGGTAGGCCCAGCTTGCTGCGACGGCCGCCTAGGCTCAGGCCGTCGTCTTTGTAGTCGGCGGCTTTGCCGGTGGCGTTGGGGTTTTGAATGACGCCGAGGTAGCCGTTGTCTTCGCGGGCGACGTAGATTTTGCCGTCGGGGCCGAGCTGGAGGGCACCTACCTTGCGGTTGGCGGAGTTACCGATTTGGGTGGCTTTGCTGGTTTTTAGGTCGAACTGCCAGATCTGGGCGTCGCCACCGCCGGCGCCGTTGCGGGTGCCGTAGAGCTTGGTGCCGTCGGGGGAGAAGGCTACGCCGTAGGCTTCCTCGTAGAGCCCGAAGGAGCGGGGCTTGCTCACTTTGCCGGTGGTGCGGTCGAAGTCGAATACCTCAAACTTGTTGGCTTCACGCCACAGCGCCACGGCCAACTGATTGCCATTGGGCGAAAACGCCATAGCCCCGATGGCGTTGCGGCCAGGGCCAGCGTGCATCGAGCCCACGTTGCTCAGGATGGGCTTGCCGGCCTCTACCCCTTCGGGCGTGACGAGGTAGGACACGAAGCCATTGGAGTTCCAGCGGTGAGCCACCACCCACACGTCGCGGCCGTTTTGGTGGCGCACGGCGGCCAGCTTTTCGGCCACCGGCGAAATCAGGAGCAGATTGGCGCGGGGCACGTCGCCGAGACCGTTGTCGCGGGTCATGTCTACGATGGAGTAGCGCAGGCCCACGTTGGTGCCCTGGGGCGCTACCGTGAACACGTAGAAAATATTGCCACTGCCAGGGTCGGGTACCACCAAGGCGCTTTGGGTGCTGGAGTTGCTACCCTGGAGCTTGCGGCCGTTGGGCATCACTTGGTGCTGACGGTTCCAAATGGTTTCGCCGTTAGTATAGAACAACAATTGTCCGCGCTTATTGGTGGCCACGGCGCAGCCCTCGTAGGTGGTCATCTTGCCATCGTTGAGTGGGGTAGGGGTACCATTAGTGAAGCTCAAGCCGGCTTGTTGGCCGAAATACCAGAAGTTCTGCTCGCTTTGGGCGCTGGCGGTGAAAGTCGCAAAGCAAGAAATCAACAAAAGCAGAAAGAAACGCATAGACTGAAAAGCAGAAAAAATTAGTCATTTCCAGGAAGCATAACGAAATGCCGTGCCATACTAAGATAATGACCTTCTTTTTTGTGTGCGGTCATATGCCTTGCCTCATTTCGTATCGCTGAAAGGCGCTTGCAGTAGAATGTCTGATAATTCTTGCTGTCGACGCACCTCCCAAACCGGATTGAGCCGGTGCAGTAACTCTGCCTGCTTCGCAAATAACAGTCGTCGAAAATCCTGGTCGGGTACACGGTGTCGCACTTCATAGCTGCTAGCCATAGAAAATGTAATGCTGGCAAACACCCAGTACAGCAATTCGTCTACGTCCTGCGTGGTGTGGCGCAGTTGTTCCTGACCACGCTCTACTACCACATAATGCATACCGTTGCCATTGACTTCCAAATGCGGAAGAGCACCATCGACGCTATAGCCATAGGTGGGTTTCCAAGGAATAGGAGCTATCCGCTTGGCAAGAATTTCTACTTGCTGTTGCAGTTGGCGTAGTTCGGCATTCATGGCTAGCGATAGTAAAATTAGATAGTCCATTCGCCCGCCTCCAACCGCGGCAGCAGCGCCCGCACCATGCGGTAGCTGGCACCCCACAAAGGGTAGGGGCCTACCCGGTAAAACGAAACCCGGTGTGGCGCGGGCCAGCCTGGCAGCTGCCAGGTTTCTGTCACGCGGGCGTCAGGGAGCAGCAGGTCATCTACTACCACGCTCAGCACCTCGGCAATTTCGGTGGGCTGCCATTGCCACTGCGCGGGCGGCTCGATGTGGCCCACAAACGGCCAGATGCGAAACCCCGAAACCTCCGTGACAATGGGCGGCAGCTTGCCCAGTACCCGCACCTGCGCGGCGGGTAGGCCAATTTCCTCTTCTGTTTCACGCAGGGCCGTGGCTTCCAGCGAAGCGTCCTGCAACTCCCGCTTGCCGCCCGGAAACGCCAGCTGCCCGCCGTGCACACCAAAATCGGTGCGCCGAATGACGATTAGGCGCAGCTGACCAGCAGTATCACGGTAGAGCGGAACAAGTACGGCAGCATCGCGCAAGGGTGGGGTAGGGGCAGGCATGGTGAGGAAGGAGGAAAAGCCGGGAGGGCCAAACGTCTAGCGTACGGTATACGAGCCCCTGGCGTCGGTAGCCAGATGGGGCAGCTGGTGGTTTTGCTCGAAAAACGTGTAGCCAACGCTCAGGTTTTGCCAAAAAATGGCGTGTGTACTGTTGCGGCGGGCTGCTAGGTTTTCTGGTGTGAGCGCAAACGGAAAGATGTGCACCTCAATGGTATCCTGCCCGCCGGCCCGGGCCTCCGTGGCCAATACATACAGCTCCTCAATGCCGGCATCGGTGATGGGCAGGCAGCCAACGGTGACGTTGGAACCGTGAATGAAGATGTCGCCGCCGGGGTGCTGGGCGTCGCTCTGACACTGGTCGCTGGCATTGGGGTAGTTGAGGCCGAGCGAGAGGTGGTAGGTGCTGGTAGGGTTGAAGCGGTCGAGCTGGTAAAAGCCCTCGGGCACCTGCCCGTCGTCCTCGCGGCGCTTGGGTCCCAGCGTGCCCGACGTGCCCGCTATGTAAAAGGTGCGAACCAGCACAAACGGCGTGGCTGTGGCCCGCGTGCGCGCCCATACCTCCAACTGCCGCCCTACCTTGAAAGCCCGTAGAAATATTTCTGGTTGACTGGGGTCGATGCCATGAGCCGTCAGGCGCATGCGCAGCCCAGAAAGTGTATGGTCATACGCAGTGCGCACGCGTGGAAAACGCTGCTGTTCGTCACGAAAGGCGCTTTGAGAAGGGCTTGATTGAAAGAATGTGAGAAGTAGGGCTCCCGTAGAAAGCAGCAGGCGTATCATTTGATAAATAGGATAAAAATCAGGAACGTGGCTGGTAAATATATATTGTATATACTATATCAGGACTTGCGCCCGAGCCGACCGGTTGCCGTGTGCTGACGTTGCGCGAACAGTCTGCTGATGTGGCAGACGGCGCGGGAGTCCGCAACGGCACCCGATTCGGGTGTAAATCCTACTATGTGTATAAGAACCTCTAAAACCCGGAAGTAAGTAGCGCCTGCTAACTTGCACCCGTGGAAACTCCTGACTACGACGTAGCCATTTTAGGTGCTGGCCCCGCCGGAGCAGCCTGTGCGCTGGCCTTGCACGGCCACGGTCTGCGCGTGGTGATGGTAGACAAGGCAACCTTCCCGCGCGACAAAGTGTGCGGCGACGCCATTCCTGGCCTAGCGCTCAAAGCATTACGGCAGCTCAATCCAGCCTGGCACGCCGAGCTGCTGGCGAATCTCACGCCCCGCGCCGACACCCGCGACAGTCGCGTGGTGGCGCCCAACGGCCGTGAGCTGCACATCCGCTGGCAGCTGCCTACTTTCAACAGCCCCCGCCTGCACTTCGACGACCACCTGCTGGGCCTCGTGCGCCGTCATACCACCACCGAAATTCGGGAAGGCTACGCCGCGCGCGACATCCAAACCACGCCAACGGGTGTGCAACTCCTACCAGCCGATAAGGAGCAGGAGCCGCTAACAGCCCGCCTACTCATTGCCTGCGATGGTGCCAACTCCGTAGCGGCCCGACGCCTTACCCAGCGCACCATCGACAAAGCTTACCACTGCGCCGCCGTGCGGGCCTACTACTCGGACATTGCGGGGGTAGATGGCACCACCACCGAGTTTTTCTTCCTGCACGAATACATGGCTGGCTACTGCTGGATTTTCCCGGTCGGCAATGGCGTGTACAATGTGGGGTTTGGGATGCTCTCCGAAGCCGTGGCGCGGCAGCGGGTAGATTTGAAAAAGATGCTGCCGCAGCTGTTGGCCACGCATCCCGAATTGGCGCGGCGCTTTGCCGGAGCGCAGCGACTATCAGATGTAGAAGGGTTTGGCCTGCCGTTGGGCGGACGCCCACGCCCGCTGGCAGGGGAGCGGTTCCTGCTCTGCGGCGACGCGGCCTCGCTTATCGACCCGTTGCAGGGCCACGGCATCGACACGGCTATGCAGAGCGGCATACTGGCGGCCCGGCAGGCCATACGGAGCTGTCAGCACAACGATTTCAGCCCTACTTTTCTAGCTGACTACGAGCACCAGGTAGCCCGCCAGATCACCAGCAAGCTGGCGCGCAGCTACCGCCTGATGCGCCTGGTAGCCCCGCGGC
>NZ_JAHWGL010000088.1 GCF_019334315.1 Hymenobacter profundi | reverse complement strand
ATAAGGTCCTTCGCAAGCTCAGGATGACAGCCGTACTTTTTACTTCGCAACTTCACAAACTCTCAACTTCACTACTAATTAATCGACACGCGGACTTTCTTCGTGTACTCACGCAGGGCGGTTTTGAAGTCGGCGCCGTGGTCGCGCATGTGGTTGAGGATGAATATGGCCGCGAATACGTGCGTGAGCTGTTCGCCTTCGTCTTCACCGGGCACCTCAAAATCTGGCTGACGCTCGTCTAGCAAGGCCTCTTCGGCTTCTACTAGGCTTTGCAGCGTTTGGGTTTCTACCAGCTGCTTGATAACGGGCATTTTCATGACTGCGGAGGCTAGTTGAGGCGGCTAATGAGGCCGGCAACGGCTTCTTCCTTGCTGGCCGATACGGTTTCCAGCAGTTGGCCATCTTCGAACACGGCGAAGAAGGGCAGCGTGGTTACGTTGGCGCGCTTGCGGGCTTCGGGGCTATGCTCGGCATTCACATCCAGAAACAGAATGTCCTGGTTTTGCTCGGCCTCCGAGAGGCGCTTGAACTTGGGCGTGAACAGGCGGCAGTTGCCGCACCAGTCGGCGTAATACTTCACTACTACTTTTTTATTTTCTGTCAGCAGTTGCTGAAAATCGGCGTCAGTTGCTTTCGTTACGGGCATCGTCTGTATGGTTAAGGAACCACAAAGGTAGGTACGGATTCGCAGACGCGAATTCTGTGGAGTAGCCCTCCAACGAAAAACGCCCTTGCTCCCACCGGGAACAAGGGCGTTCTAACGAACCTATTACTTACTCGCTAATTCCTTGATTGGCAGCTAACTCAGCATTAAGTTTCTTCGTAGCGTCGCGACGCACGCGGCGGGCTATGTGGATACTCAACTCGTAGAGCAACACAATCGGAATCGTAACGATGATCTGGGACGTGATTTCCGGGGGTGTAATGATGGCCGCCACAATCAGAATAATCACGATGGCGTGCTTGCGATACACCGTCATGATTTCGGACGTAATCAGCCCGGCTTTGGCCAGGAAGAACACAATCATGGGCAGTTCAAACACCAGTGCGCACGACAGCGACATGGTTGTGAGCGTGCTCAGGTAGCTTTGCAGGTCAATCTGGTTTTCAATCGTTGGGTCAACGTTGTAGGCAGCTAAGAAATTGATACTCAGTGGTGCGGCTATATAGTACCCAAATAGTAGGCCCGTCAGAAACAGGATAGAAACAAAGAATACTGCCCCGCGCGAGTTTTCCTGTTCTTGAGGGTAGAGGCCTGGCTTTATAAAACGCCACAGCTCCCAGAAGAGGTAGGGAAAGCCTAGCACCAGCCCCACAATAAAGGAAGTACTGATATGCATGGAGAGCTGCCCGCTCATCTCGCGGTTCTGAATCACGAAGCCAATTTTATCGATACACAGATCTGGTGTACCAATGGCCTGCCCTAGCTCACAAAACTTGCGATAGGTCCAGAAATCCGGTCGCGACGGCCCCAGAATCAAATCGTGAAACAGGAACTCCTTGGAAAAAAAAGCAGCCAGCGAAAATACAACCACTGCAATGGCCGCCCGGATGATGTGCCAGCGCAGCGCCTCCAGGTGGTCGATGAAGGACATTTCCTGCTCGGCCTGCCCTGATTGAATATATTGTTGATCCACGAACTAGTGAATGAGTGAATGAGTGGATGATAGCGTGTGCCGGGGAAACAGCAACGAGAGACAAACGAAAACGGCCGTCGTTAGGATGTTGACGGCCGGTTTTCTCTATTGATTCATCTTTCGACCCGCACGCATCCCCTAAAATTAGGCAAACAGCGGGAACTGTTGCATCCACTCGTTTATCTCGCCGCGCACCTGCGCCAGGTAGGCATCGTCGGCGTTGTGCATCAGCACGTCGTCGATGAAGGCCACGATGCGAGCCATGTCGGGCTCGCGCAAGCCACGCGTAGTCACGGCAGCCGAGCCAATCCGCATGCCGCTGGTCACGAAGGGCGACTTATCATCGAAGGGCACCATGTTTTTGTTGATGGTGATATCGGCCTTGATGAGGGTGTTTTCGGCCAGTTTGCCAGTCAAACCCTTCGAACGTAGGTCAATGAGCATCAAATGGTTATCGGTGCCGCCAGAAATGATCTGGTAGCCGCGCTCCAAGAAGCCATTCGCCAGCGCCTGGGCGTTGCGCACCACTTGCTGGGTGTAGTCGGTGTAGGCGTCGGACAAGGCTTCGCCGAAGGCCACAGCCTTGGCACCAATTACGTGCTCTAGCGGGCCACCCTGCGTGCCGGGGAATACGGCCGAGTCGAGCAGGGCCGACATCATCCGGATTTCGCCCTTGGGCGTCTTCAGGCCGAAGGGGTTCTCGAAGTCCTTGCCCAGCATAATCAGACCGCCGCGCGGACCGCGCAAGGTCTTGTGGGTGGTGGTGGTTACGATGTGGCAGTGGTCGAACGGATTATTCAGCAAGCCCTTGGCAATGAGGCCCGAGGGGTGCGAAATATCAGCCAGCAGCAGGGCGCCTACCTCGTCGGCGGCTTCGCGCAGGGTTTGGTAGTCCCAGTCGCGGGAGTAGGCCGAGGCACCGCAGATGATGAGCTTGGGCTGCTCGCGACGGGCGGTTTCTTTTACCTTCTGCCAGTCGATGAGGCCGGTTTCGGGCTCTACACCGTAGAACGACGGTTTGTAGAGCTTGCCCGAGAAGTTGACCGGCGAGCCGTGGGTGAGGTGCCCACCGTGCGAAAGGTCGAAGCCGAGAATTTTGTCGCCGGGGTTGAGCACAGCCAGCATCACAGCGGCATTGGCCTGGGCACCGGAGTGCGGCTGCACGTTCACCCACTCCACGCCAAACAGTTCCTTGGCCCGATCAATGGCTAGTTGCTCAATTTGGTCTACCACCTCGCAGCCGCCGTAATAGCGCTTGCCGGGCAGGCCCTCGGCGTACTTGTTGGTGAGGATAGAACCCTGCGCCCGCATCACCTGCTCCGACACGTAATTTTCGGAGGCAATGAGTTCGATGCCATGGGTCTGGCGCTGTTTTTCTTGTTGAATCAGGTCGAACACGATGGTGTCCTGGGCGATGGCGGGGGCTTTCGTTTCCATAGCTCAAAGGTAGGACGAAGCCGGGGAACTAGCAGCACAAAGCCAGCAGCAATCCGGGTAATGCTTTATCAATACCAAAAAGCTATTTTTGATTACGCACAGTTTTTGCCTAGTGCCTTTTACCCCTGGTGTGCACCACGCTCCTACCCTGTCCTTTCGTCTTTTCTATGGCTCAACCACTGGCCGACATCCTGCCCCAGCTGCGCATTGGCAACCAAGCCGCGTTGGTTGATTTTTACCGCCAACACCGCGCCCACTTTGCCCGGTGGGCGAATCAGCAACAGCAACTGACCGACACGCAGGCCCACCAGCGCCTGCGCAATGCGCTGCTGCTGTTCTACGACCAGGTAGCCGACGGCCGCCTCACGAAAGCCCCAGACGATTTGCGCAACTACATCTATGCGCTGGCCCTACAAGAATCGGTTAAGGAAATTGAAATGCCTCCCGAACTGCTCCCCGCCGCCGAGGCCGGGCGCCGCCGCCGGCTGATTCTCTTTTTCCGCCAGCTCAGCGACGACAGCCAGAAGATCCTGATGTACTTTTATTTTCGGGGCTACAATTTCACGAAGGTAGCCGGTAAGATGGGCTACCCCAATGCCGCCGTGGCTCGTCAGCAAAAGCTCAGCAGCCTGCGCACACTCGCCGATTTGCACCTTCGCAGCCGGGGGGCTACCCCAGCGTAGCCACCGCTTCGCCCGGCTGGATTCTGCCTACTTTTAGCATCTACCTCCTCACTCGCTCCGCTTCCCTTCGTTCGCTATGCCTTCTTCCATCGACCTACGCCCGTATCTGGACGACCTGGAACGCTTTTCTGATGGGCAGATGACTTTGGCCGAACAGGATGCCTTTGAGGAGCGCCTAGTACACGACGCTGATCTGCAGCAGGCCTACCTCGCCTACCAGCAACTCACAGCCGATCTGCGCTGGGTGGCGGGCCACGAAACCCTGCGCCTGCGTCTGCTTAACCTCGATAAGACTCTGGACGAGCGGGAAGCCGCGCTGATCCGCATCAAGGAGGACATCCGGCGGCGGCGCACACGTTGGGGCGGCGGCATTGTGATAGCCGCCTTGGTAGTGCTGGCGGCCGCGTTGGCCTACCTGCTCCTGCGTCCGGCTCCTACCACTACCTGGGCCCGCTACTACGTGCCCGACCCCGGCCTCACTGATTCGGCGCGGCTGTTTGTGCGCCGGCCGCTGCTGGCTGAAGCCATGCACCAGTACCGCCACCAGCAATATCCGGCGGCACTGCGAGTACTGCGCCGCCTCTCCACCGACCGCCTGGGGCAGGATACCTTACTGTATTTCAATGGTATCTTCCTGCTCCAACAAGGGCAGGCCGTACAGGCCCGTCCCTACCTTCAGCGCGTAAGCGAGCAATCAGAATCTGATCTGGCTGGCAAGGCGCTCTACCACTTGAGCATGGCTACCTGGCGGGCCGGTCAACCCACCGAAGCCCGCAAGCTGCTCACGCAAGTAGCCGCCGATTCGCTTAACCCTTATCAGAAGGCAGCCCAGCAAGTACTGCGCGCCAAGGTGATAGGGAAAGAGTGAGATGGTAAGATGTGAAGTGGTGAGTTAGAAAGACGCCTGTCATCCTGAGCTTGCGAAGGACCTTATCACGCGTGAACGAGTCGTTGTTACGGCAGTCGTTCAACTGGCAGAAGGTCCTTCGCAAGTTCAGGATGACAGGCATCTTTCTAGCTCACCACTTCACCCCTTCCGCACGGCAATGGGGTAGGGTTCTTCCAAATTAGGCTGCAACGTTAGCTGAAGCGAATCCAGCTCCAGCACGGCCAGGTGCGCTAGTTCCGGGTTGTGGCGGTAGACGCAACCAGTGTCTAGCCCAATGCTTTCCTGATGGTTGTGCACGTGGCGCTCTACCGCGGCGGTGGGGGTAGGCACGTGTCCATGCAGCAAGCGGCGCCCCTGCATCCGCGAGGCATCAAAAGTGAACTGCTTGATGGTCATCATGGTGTGGTGGTCGGCGCGCATCTTGTCCGGGGGTTGGCGAAAGTCGAAGCCGGCGTGTACCAGGGTATAGTCGGCGAGGTCGTGCTGAAAGGGTAGGGCTGCTAGCCAACGCAGGTATTCGGGGGGTATTTCGCTGGGTTGCGTAACTCCGAAACTTTGCAACGTGAACTGATAGTCAGGGTCAGAAGCCCACTCCACTTTGCCTTGGCCCGTGGCAGCGTCCAGCAAATTCTGGTCGTGGTTACCGCGCAGGCACAGCACCTGATAGCCGCGCTGGGGAAGTTGCATCAGGTAGTCGAGCACGCCCTGGCTATCGGGTCCTTTGTTCACGTAATCGCCTAACACATACAGCTCGTCGGTAGGGCGCAGATGCAAAACGTCTTCTACCGTGTGGCGCAATGTGGCAGCGCAGCCGTGAATATCCGTTGTGACGAAACGAGCCATAGCAGATCTCTTTGTATGTAAATAATTGAACGAATGAGCATTGCCATAAAGTACAGAAGCACCCGTGGCAGCTGCTACGGGTGCTTCTGTACTTAGTCAACAGCTACTATCAGCTTAGCTGTACGCCGGCTTGTCTAGGTCGGGCTTATCGTAGTTGCGGTTGGGGTTGTTCACCAAGTGCGCAGGTACTTCGTCTAGGCCATCGTTGGTGTACTCGTCGGCAAGGCGCTGCTCTTCTTCCTGATTTTCTACGGGCAGATTGCCTGCGCCTTTTGCCTGTTCCGACTGCGAAGGGCTACCGTGGTTTTCCTTCGACGCTTGGTTATTGTTATCTCCTTGATTTGCCATGATCATTAGCTATTTAAGGTACTCCAAAAATTATTTTACTCTACCTATCAAGAGTTTATCTTGATACGCTATACTTCCAACCCCGAGTCTTCGGCGTTGCGGTCTAGTAGGTCGGCGTTGGTTTGAGGGGTAGCCGTGTTAGGGAAGTCGCCGCCACTGCTGTGGCCGGGCGCTTTGGGCTCCATTTGGCCCAAGCCCACGCGCGAATCGGGGTCTTCCATTTCATCGGGACCCTTGCGCATGTCGTCGGCCTCCAGCTCATCGGCGGGGCCATTGTTCACGCGGCGGTGGTCGGTGTCTTTGGGGGCAGGCAGGTCTTGGTCGGCGCGGTCCGAACGACGCTCATCTTCCGTGAGCATATTGTCGCCGGTGGTGCGCAGTTGGTCTTCGTCCTCGTTCATCGAGGTAGCCGTAATGCCGTTCGAGCTGTCCGTGCCGTAGCCTTCTTTGCCGTCGCGGTTGCCGTAGCCACCACGGGCATCAGCGTTTTTGGGCGGGTCGGCACCGGGCGTAATGTTGCTGGCGCGTAGCTCCTGCTCGTCAATCTGGTCGTTGGGTTCCTGCCGCACGGGCCGGTCTTTCGGGTCAATAGCCATAGGATGGTTGGTTGCGGGTAATGGGGTGGGTGGAATTCTACTGATGTGTACTTGCTTTCTGAAAACAGGGTTGTATTCCAACCACCACCAATCCGTTTTCATTGCCTGACGCCCACGCTCCGTACCTTTGCTTTATGTCTGACGCCGTTGCTACCCCTACCCTGCTCTACCTCGTGCCCACGCCCATCGGCAACCTGGAGGATATCACCCTGCGGGCCATTCGGGTGCTGGGCGAGGTTGATACCGTACTGGCCGAGGACACCCGCACCAGCGGCCGTCTGCTCCAGCACCTGGGCCTGAAAAAGCCCATGCTCAGCTACCACCTGCACAACGAGCACCAGCAAGTGCAGCGCCTCCTCGACCGCCTGGAGCGAGGCGAGCGAATGGCGCTGGTGTCCGATGCCGGCACCCCCGGCATTTCCGACCCTGGCTTTTTGCTGGTGCGCGAGTGTCTGGCGCGGGGCCTAAAAGTGGAGTGCCTACCCGGCGCCACGGCTTTCGTGCCGGCCCTACTCAAGTCGGGCTTTGGGGCCGAGCGGTTTACGTTCGAGGGCTTTTTGCCGGTGAAGAAGGGTAGGCAAACGCGCCTCCAGGAGTTGGCGCAGGAAACGCGCACCATGATTTTCTACGAGTCGCCGCACCGCATTGTGAAGACGCTGACGCAGCTAGCCGAGGTGTTTGGCCCAGAGCGCCCGGCCTCCGTGAGCCGGGAGCTGACCAAGCTGTTCGAGGAAACTGTGACCAATACCCTAGCCGATCTGGCCGCTGATTTTGGCAGCCGTACGGCCATTAAGGGCGAAATTGTGCTGGTGGTGCAAGGCGCCAAAATCGAAAAGCCCAGCAAGGCAGATAAATATGATGAAGAGTAAGTTATGAGTTGTAAGTAAAAAACGCGTGTCATCCTGAGCAGAGCGAAGGACCTTTTCACGTTTGCACGACAGGCGTCTCAACGATTCGTTTTCACATCCATCGTTCTAGTGTGAGAAGGTCCTTCGCTCTGCTCAGGATGACACGCGTTTTTTACTTACAACTTCGCAACTTCACAAACTCACGACTACTCATTAACAACTGATACTTAAGCTATGGCTACGCAAACTGCTCCTACCTCTGCTACTCTGCGCCAGCCGGCGGCCGTGCCGGCCTGGCAACCTGCCTCGCTAGCGCTGCTGAGTGCCGCCTTGTTGTGGGCGGGCTGGCCTGTGCATCCGGCGGGATTGGCGGCGCTGCTGCTTGTGGGCTGGGTGCCCTACCTGCGCATGGAGCAGTTGCTGGTGCGCAGCGGTGCCAATGGCTGGCGGGTGTTTCGGTATACCTACCTCACGCTGGTGCTCTGGAACGCCTTCACTACCTGGTGGGTGAGCTATAGCACTTTGGGCGGCGGCATTGCAGCCGTGGTGCTCAATGCCCTGCTGATGTGCCTGCCTACCATGGCATTCTACCACACCAAGCGGCTGGCGGGGCCGGTGCTGGGCTACCTTTCCCTACCCGTCTACTGGATTGCCTTCGAGCAACTGCACCTGCACTGGGACCTCACTTGGCCTTGGCTGACGCTCGGCAACGGCTTCGCCGAAGCCAACCAGTGGGTGCAGTGGTATGAGTACACCGGCTTTTTGGGCGGCTCTTTATGGATTTGGGTGGTGAATCTGTTGGTGTTCCGGACGTGGTTCGGAGAGAAAAAGACGGTGGCTCCGTGGTCATTTGGCTCGGAGCGCTGGCGGTGGGTAGCGCCTGTGCTGGCGGTAGTTCTTCCGATTAGTATTTCGCTGCTGATTGGCCGCAGCTACCAGGAAAAGGGCAAAGTAGCCGAGGTACTGGTGATTCAGCCCAACGTAGACCCCTACAACGAGAAGTTCTCCAGCAATCCGAACTTCATTCCGTACGACCAGCAACTCACGCGCCTGCTCACGCTCACCGAGCAAAACATAACGCCTCAGACGCGCCTGGTGTTTTGGCCCGAAACAGCTTTAGAAGAACATTATTTTGAGGATTCGTTCGATGCCAACCCTAAGATTCAGCGCCTGCGGCAGTGGCTGGGGCAATACCCTGGCATAGAGCTGATTACGGGCTACACGGGCGTACTGCGTTACCCCGACGCCATTACACCCACCGCACGCTACCGCGACGACATGGGCTGGTATGACGTGTTCAACGCGGCGACGTTTCTGCCGGGGCCTACCGGCGCGCCTACCTTCTACCATAAGTCGCGGCTGGTGCCGGGCGTGGAGAAGATTCCGCCGGCACTTACGTCCATTATTTCGCACATCGACCTGGGTGGCACCGTGGGCAGCTACGGCAGCCAGGAAGAGCGCACTGTGTTCCGCTCCGTGCACGAGCCGGCGCTACGCGTGGCACCTTTGATTTGCTACGAGTCCATCTATGGCGATTTCACGGCCGAGTACGTGAAGAATGGCGCTACCTTGCTCGGCATCATCACCAACGACGGCTGGTGGTCCGATTCGCCCGGCCACTTGCAGCACATCCAGTACGCTACCCTGCGTGCCATTGAAACCCGCCGCGATGTAGCCCGCTCGGCCAATACGGGCATTTCGGGCTTCATCGACCAGAAGGGCCAGCGCGTGAGTAGCACTGGCTGGTGGGTGCAAGCCGCCCGCCGCTACCCCGTACACCTCAATACCGAGCAAACCTTCTACGTGCGCCACGGCGAGCTACTCGGCCCATTGATGCAGATTTTGACGGGTTTGTTGCTGGCCTGGACCATCGTGGCTGCGGTACGCCGAACACGTCCGGCGTTGTAGGGGCGCCTTGCAGGCGCCCGGCGTTGACAGAATAACCAATCTTTTCACAAGCGCGTCATGTCGAACGCAGGGAGAAATCTCGCTTGATAGTACTTTCTATCTGCCATTAGCACGCAAGTTTCCTCGTTGCGTTCAACATGACGGCCCTACTAAACCTGTTCACATCCTACCTATGGATTTCAACCACCTCAGCCTACAAGTAGCCGATATCGCCCGCCGGGCCGGCCAGTTTATCCGGCAGGAAGCCGCCAACTTCGACCGTGGCCGCGTCGAGAACAAGGGGCTGCACGACATGGTATCGTACGTAGATCAGCAAAGCGAGCGGCAGTTGGTGGCCGAGCTGAGCGCCTTGTTGCCCGAAGCTGGTTTCATCACCGAAGAAGGCACCACCACCATCGGCCGGGCCGAGGAGTTCAACTGGATTATTGATCCATTGGACGGCACCACCAATTTCATCCACGGACAGCCGGCCTACTGCGTGAGTGTGGCCCTTATCCAGCGCAGCACGCTGGTAGTGGGCGTGGTCTATGAAATCAACCAGGACGAGTGCTTCCGGGCGGCGCAGGGCGCGGGGGCGTTCTGCAACGAAAAGCCCATTCGCGTGTCCTCGGCCGATGATCTGCACGACTCGCTGCTGGCCACGGGCTTTCCCTACTATAAGTTCGACCAGCTCGACAACTACCTAAAAATCCTAGCCTCCTTCATGCAGAACACCCACGGCCTGCGCCGGGTAGGCTCGGCCGCCCTGGACTTGGCCTACGTGGCCGCCGGCCGCTTCGATGGCTATTTCGAGTTCAACATCAATTCCTACGACGTAGCCGCGGGCATCCTGCTGGTGCTGGAAGCCGGCGGCCGCGTGACGCAGTTCTTGGAAGAAGGCGACCCGATTTTTGGGCGTGAGGTGATAGCCAGCAACGGCGCCCTGCACCCAGCCATGATGGCCACGGTGAAGGAATATTGGGGGAAGTAGGGTAGCTGATTTTTTGAAATAAGTCTGTCATCCTGAGCTTGCGAAGGACCATCTCCCGGTAGAACGAGTCGTTGGTACGATGGTCGTTCTACCGGGAGAAGGTCCTTCGCAAGCTCAGGATGACAGACTTATTTCAAAAAATCAGCTACCCTACTTCCCCCAATATTCCTTCACCGTGGCCATCATGGCTGGGTGCAGGGCGCCGTTGCTGGCTATCACCTCACGCCCAAAAATCGGGTCGCCTTCTTCCAAGAACTGCGTCACGCGGCCGCCGGCTTCCAGCACCAGCAGGATGCCCGCGGCTACGTCGTAGGAATTGATGTTGAACTCGAAATAGCCATCGAAGCGGCCGGCGGCCACGTAGGCCAAGTCCAGGGCGGCCGAGCCTACCCGGCGCAGGCCGTGGGTGTTCTGCATGAAGGAGGCTAGGATTTTTAGGTAGTTGTCGAGCTGGTCGAACTTATAGTAGGGAAAGCCCGTGGCCAGCAGCGAGTCGTGCAGATCATCGGCCGAGGACACGCGAATGGGCTTTTCGTTGCAGAACGCCCCCGCGCCCTGCGCCGCCCGGAAGCACTCGTCCTGGTTGATTTCATAGACCACGCCCACTACCAGCGTGCTGCGCTGGATAAGGGCCACACTCACGCAGTAGGCCGGCTGTCCGTGGATGAAATTGGTGGTGCCGTCCAATGGATCAATAATCCAGTTGAACTCCTCGGCCCGGCCGATGGTGGTGGTGCCTTCTTCGGTGATGAAACCAGCTTCGGGCAACAAGGCGCTCAGCTCGGCCACCAACTGCCGCTCGCTTTGCTGATCTACGTACGATACCATGTCGTGCAGCCCCTTGTTCTCGACGCGGCCACGGTCGAAGTTGGCGGCTTCCTGCCGGATAAACTGGCCGGCCCGGCGGGCGATATCGGCTACTTGTAGGCTGAGGTGGTTGAAATCCATAGGTAGGATGTGAACAGGTTTAGTAGGGCCGTCATGTTGAACGCAACGAGGAAACTTGCGTGCTAATGGCAGATAGAAAGTACTATCAAGCGAGATTTCTCCCTGCGTTCGACATGACGCGCTTGTGAAAAGATTGGTTATTCTGTCAACGCCGGGCGCCTGCAAGGCGCCCCTACAACGCCGGACGTGTTCGGCGTACCGCAGCCACGATGGTCCAGGCCAGCAACAAACCCGTCAAAATCTGCATCAATGGGCCGAGTAGCTCGCCGTGGCGCACGTAGAAGGTTTGCTCGGTATTGAGGTGTACGGGGTAGCGGCGGGCGGCTTGCACCCACCAGCCAGTGCTACTCACGCGCTGGCCCTTCTGGTCGATGAAGCCCGAAATGCCCGTATTGGCCGAGCGGGCTACATCGCGGCGGGTTTCAATGGCACGCAGGGTAGCGTACTGGATGTGCTGCAAGTGGCCGGGCGAATCGGACCACCAGCCGTCGTTGGTGATGATGCCGAGCAAGGTAGCGCCATTCTTCACGTACTCGGCCGTGAAATCGCCATAGATGGACTCGTAGCAAATCAAAGGTGCCACGCGTAGCGCCGGCTCGTGCACGGAGCGGAACACAGTGCGCTCTTCCTGGCTGCCGTAGCTGCCCACGGTGCCACCCAGGTCGATGTGCGAAATAATGGACGTAAGTGCCGGCGGAATCTTCTCCACGCCCGGCACCAGCCGCGACTTATGGTAGAAGGTAGGCGCGCCGGTAGGCCCCGGCAGAAACGTCGCCGCGTTGAACACGTCATACCAGCCCATGTCGTCGCGGTAGCGTGCGGTGGGTGTAATGGCGTCGGGGTAACGCAGTACGCCCGTGTAGCCCGTAATCAGCTCTATGCCAGGGTATTGCCCCAGCCACTGCCGCAGGCGCTGAATCTTAGGGTTGGCATCGAACGAATCCTCAAAATAATGTTCTTCTAAAGCTGTTTCGGGCCAAAACACCAGGCGCGTCTGAGGCGTTATGTTTTGCTCGGTGAGCGTGAGCAGGCGCGTGAGTTGCTGGTCGTACGGAATGAAGTTCGGATTGCTGGAGAACTTCTCGTTGTAGGGGTCTACGTTGGGCTGAATCACCAGTACCTCGGCTACTTTGCCCTTTTCCTGGTAGCTGCGGCCAATCAGCAGCGAAATACTAATCGGAAGAACTACCGCCAGCACAGGCGCTACCCACCGCCAGCGCTCCGAGCCAAATGACCACGGAGCCACCGTCTTTTTCTCTCCGAACCACGTCCGGAACACCAACAGATTCACCACCCAAATCCATAAAGAGCCGCCCAAAAAGCCGGTGTACTCATACCACTGCACCCACTGGTTGGCTTCGGCGAAGCCGTTGCCGAGCGTCAGCCAAGGCCAAGTGAGGTCCCAGTGCAGGTGCAGTTGCTCGAAGGCAATCCAGTAGACGGGTAGGGAAAGGTAGCCCAGCACCGGCCCCGCCAGCCGCTTGGTGTGGTAGAATGCCATGGTAGGCAGGCACATCAGCAGGGCATTGAGCACCACGGCTGCAATGCCGCCGCCCAAAGTGCTATAGCTCACCCACCAGGTAGTGAAGGCGTTCCAGAGCACCAGCGTGAGGTAGGTATACCGAAACACCCGCCAGCCATTGGCACCGCTGCGCACCAGCAACTGCTCCATGCGCAGGTAGGGCACCCAGCCCACAAGCAGCAGCGCCGCCAATCCCGCCGGATGCACAGGCCAGCCCGCCCACAACAAGGCGGCACTCAGCAGCGCTAGCGAGGCAGGTTGCCAGGCCGGCACGGCCGCCGGCTGGCGCAGAGTAGCAGAGGTAGGAGCAGTTTGCGTAGCCATAGCTTAAGTATCAGTTGTTAATGAGTAGTCGTGAGTTTGTGAAGTTGCGAAGTTGTAAGTAAAAAACGCGTGTCATCCTGAGCAGAGCGAAGGACCTTCTCACACTAGAACGATGGATGTGAAAACGAATCGTTGAGACGCCTGTCGTGCAAACGTGAAAAGGTCCTTCGCTCTGCTCAGGATGACACGCGTTTTTTACTTACAACTCATAACTTACTCTTCATCATATTTATCTGCCTTGCTGGGCTTTTCGATTTTGGCGCCTTGCACCACCAGCACAATTTCGCCCTTAATGGCCGTACGGCTGCCAAAATCAGCGGCCAGATCGGCTAGGGTATTGGTCACAGTTTCCTCGAACAGCTTGGTCAGCTCCCGGCTCACGGAGGCCGGGCGCTCTGGGCCAAACACCTCGGCTAGCTGCGTCAGCGTCTTCACAATGCGGTGCGGCGACTCGTAGAAAATCATGGTGCGCGTTTCCTGCGCCAACTCCTGGAGGCGCGTTTGCCTACCCTTCTTCACCGGCAAAAAGCCCTCGAACGTAAACCGCTCGGCCCCAAAGCCCGACTTGAGTAGGGCCGGCACGAAAGCCGTGGCGCCGGGTAGGCACTCCACTTTTAGGCCCCGCGCCAGACACTCGCGCACCAGCAAAAAGCCAGGGTCGGAAATGCCGGGGGTGCCGGCATCGGACACCAGCGCCATTCGCTCGCCTCGCTCCAGGCGGTCGAGGAGGCGCTGCACTTGCTGGTGCTCGTTGTGCAGGTGGTAGCTGAGCATGGGCTTTTTCAGGCCCAGGTGCTGGAGCAGACGGCCGCTGGTGCGGGTGTCCTCGGCCAGTACGGTATCAACCTCGCCCAGCACCCGAATGGCCCGCAGGGTGATATCCTCCAGGTTGCCGATGGGCGTGGGCACGAGGTAGAGCAGGGTAGGGGTAGCAACGGCGTCAGACATAAAGCAAAGGTACGGAGCGTGGGCGTCAGGCAATGAAAACGGATTGGTGGTGGTTGGAATACAACCCTGTTTTCAGAAAGCAAGTACACATCAGTAGAATTCCACCCACCCCATTACCCGCAACCAACCATCCTATGGCTATTGACCCGAAAGACCGGCCCGTGCGGCAGGAACCCAACGACCAGATTGACGAGCAGGAGCTACGCGCCAGCAACATTACGCCCGGTGCCGACCCGCCCAAAAACGCTGATGCCCGTGGTGGCTACGGCAACCGCGACGGCAAAGAAGGCTACGGCACGGACAGCTCGAACGGCATTACGGCTACCTCGATGAACGAGGACGAAGACCAACTGCGCACCACCGGCGACAATATGCTCACGGAAGATGAGCGTCGTTCGGACCGCGCCGACCAAGACCTGCCTGCCCCCAAAGACACCGACCACCGCCGCGTGAACAATGGCCCCGCCGATGAGCTGGAGGCCGACGACATGCGCAAGGGTCCCGATGAAATGGAAGACCCCGATTCGCGCGTGGGCTTGGGCCAAATGGAGCCCAAAGCGCCCGGCCACAGCAGTGGCGGCGACTTCCCTAACACGGCTACCCCTCAAACCAACGCCGACCTACTAGACCGCAACGCCGAAGACTCGGGGTTGGAAGTATAGCGTATCAAGATAAACTCTTGATAGGTAGAGTAAAATAATTTTTGGAGTACCTTAAATAGCTAATGATCATGGCAAATCAAGGAGATAACAATAACCAAGCGTCGAAGGAAAACCACGGTAGCCCTTCGCAGTCGGAACAGGCAAAAGGCGCAGGCAATCTGCCCGTAGAAAATCAGGAAGAAGAGCAGCGCCTTGCCGACGAGTACACCAACGATGGCCTAGACGAAGTACCTGCGCACTTGGTGAACAACCCCAACCGCAACTACGATAAGCCCGACCTAGACAAGCCGGCGTACAGCTAAGCTGATAGTAGCTGTTGACTAAGTACAGAAGCACCCGTAGCAGCTGCCACGGGTGCTTCTGTACTTTATGGCAATGCTCATTCGTTCAATTATTTACATACAAAGAGATCTGCTATGGCTCGTTTCGTCACAACGGATATTCACGGCTGCGCTGCCACATTGCGCCACACGGTAGAAGACGTTTTGCATCTGCGCCCTACCGACGAGCTGTATGTGTTAGGCGATTACGTGAACAAAGGACCCGATAGCCAGGGCGTGCTCGACTACCTGATGCAACTTCCCCAGCGCGGCTATCAGGTGCTGTGCCTGCGCGGTAACCACGACCAGAATTTGCTGGACGCTGCCACGGGCCAAGGCAAAGTGGAGTGGGCTTCTGACCCTGACTATCAGTTCACGTTGCAAAGTTTCGGAGTTACGCAACCCAGCGAAATACCCCCCGAATACCTGCGTTGGCTAGCAGCCCTACCCTTTCAGCACGACCTCGCCGACTATACCCTGGTACACGCCGGCTTCGACTTTCGCCAACCCCCGGACAAGATGCGCGCCGACCACCACACCATGATGACCATCAAGCAGTTCACTTTTGATGCCTCGCGGATGCAGGGGCGCCGCTTGCTGCATGGACACGTGCCTACCCCCACCGCCGCGGTAGAGCGCCACGTGCACAACCATCAGGAAAGCATTGGGCTAGACACTGGTTGCGTCTACCGCCACAACCCGGAACTAGCGCACCTGGCCGTGCTGGAGCTGGATTCGCTTCAGCTAACGTTGCAGCCTAATTTGGAAGAACCCTACCCCATTGCCGTGCGGAAGGGGTGAAGTGGTGAGCTAGAAAGATGCCTGTCATCCTGAACTTGCGAAGGACCTTCTGCCAGTTGAACGACTGCCGTAACAACGACTCGTTCACGCGTGATAAGGTCCTTCGCAAGCTCAGGATGACAGGCGTCTTTCTAACTCACCACTTCACATCTTACCATCTCACTCTTTCCCTATCACCTTGGCGCGCAGTACTTGCTGGGCTGCCTTCTGATAAGGGTTAAGCGAATCGGCGGCTACTTGCGTGAGCAGCTTGCGGGCTTCGGTGGGTTGACCGGCCCGCCAGGTAGCCATGCTCAAGTGGTAGAGCGCCTTGCCAGCCAGATCAGATTCTGATTGCTCGCTTACGCGCTGAAGGTAGGGACGGGCCTGTACGGCCTGCCCTTGTTGGAGCAGGAAGATACCATTGAAATACAGTAAGGTATCCTGCCCCAGGCGGTCGGTGGAGAGGCGGCGCAGTACTCGCAGTGCCGCCGGATATTGCTGGTGGCGGTACTGGTGCATGGCTTCAGCCAGCAGCGGCCGGCGCACAAACAGCCGCGCCGAATCAGTGAGGCCGGGGTCGGGCACGTAGTAGCGGGCCCAGGTAGTGGTAGGAGCCGGACGCAGGAGCAGGTAGGCCAACGCGGCCGCCAGCACTACCAAGGCGGCTATCACAATGCCGCCGCCCCAACGTGTGCGCCGCCGCCGGATGTCCTCCTTGATGCGGATCAGCGCGGCTTCCCGCTCGTCCAGAGTCTTATCGAGGTTAAGCAGACGCAGGCGCAGGGTTTCGTGGCCCGCCACCCAGCGCAGATCGGCTGTGAGTTGCTGGTAGGCGAGGTAGGCCTGCTGCAGATCAGCGTCGTGTACTAGGCGCTCCTCAAAGGCATCCTGTTCGGCCAAAGTCATCTGCCCATCAGAAAAGCGTTCCAGGTCGTCCAGATACGGGCGTAGGTCGATGGAAGAAGGCATAGCGAACGAAGGGAAGCGGAGCGAGTGAGGAGGTAGATGCTAAAAGTAGGCAGAATCCAGCCGGGCGAAGCGGTGGCTACGCTGGGGTAGCCCCCCGGCTGCGAAGGTGCAAATCGGCGAGTGTGCGCAGGCTGCTGAGCTTTTGCTGACGAGCCACGGCGGCATTGGGGTAGCCCATCTTACCGGCTACCTTCGTGAAATTGTAGCCCCGAAAATAAAAGTACATCAGGATCTTCTGGCTGTCGTCGCTGAGCTGGCGGAAAAAGAGAATCAGCCGGCGGCGGCGCCCGGCCTCGGCGGCGGGGAGCAGTTCGGGAGGCATTTCAATTTCCTTAACCGATTCTTGTAGGGCCAGCGCATAGATGTAGTTGCGCAAATCGTCTGGGGCTTTCGTGAGGCGGCCGTCGGCTACCTGGTCGTAGAACAGCAGCAGCGCATTGCGCAGGCGCTGGTGGGCCTGCGTGTCGGTCAGTTGCTGTTGCTGATTCGCCCACCGGGCAAAGTGGGCGCGGTGTTGGCGGTAAAAATCAACCAACGCGGCTTGGTTGCCAATGCGCAGCTGGGGCAGGATGTCGGCCAGTGGTTGAGCCATAGAAAAGACGAAAGGACAGGGTAGGAGCGTGGTGCACACCAGGGGTAAAAGGCACTAGGCAAAAACTGTGCGTAATCAAAAATAGCTTTTTGGTATTGATAAAGCATTACCCGGATTGCTGCTGGCTTTGTGCTGCTAGTTCCCCGGCTTCGTCCTACCTTTGAGCTATGGAAACGAAAGCCCCCGCCATCGCCCAGGACACCATCGTGTTCGACCTGATTCAACAAGAAAAACAGCGCCAGACCCATGGCATCGAACTCATTGCCTCCGAAAATTACGTGTCGGAGCAGGTGATGCGGGCGCAGGGTTCTATCCTCACCAACAAGTACGCCGAGGGCCTGCCCGGCAAGCGCTATTACGGCGGCTGCGAGGTGGTAGACCAAATTGAGCAACTAGCCATTGATCGGGCCAAGGAACTGTTTGGCGTGGAGTGGGTGAACGTGCAGCCGCACTCCGGTGCCCAGGCCAATGCCGCTGTGATGCTGGCTGTGCTCAACCCCGGCGACAAAATTCTCGGCTTCGACCTTTCGCACGGTGGGCACCTCACCCACGGCTCGCCGGTCAACTTCTCGGGCAAGCTCTACAAACCGTCGTTCTACGGTGTAGAGCCCGAAACCGGCCTCATCGACTGGCAGAAGGTAAAAGAAACCGCCCGTCGCGAGCAGCCCAAGCTCATCATCTGCGGTGCCTCGGCCTACTCCCGCGACTGGGACTACCAAACCCTGCGCGAAGCCGCCGACGAGGTAGGCGCCCTGCTGCTGGCTGATATTTCGCACCCCTCGGGCCTCATTGCCAAGGGCTTGCTGAATAATCCGTTCGACCACTGCCACATCGTAACCACCACCACCCACAAGACCTTGCGCGGTCCGCGCGGCGGTCTGATTATGCTGGGCAAGGACTTCGAGAACCCCTTCGGCCTGAAGACGCCCAAGGGCGAAATCCGGATGATGTCGGCCCTGCTCGACTCGGCCGTATTCCCCGGCACGCAGGGTGGCCCGCTAGAGCACGTAATTGGTGCCAAGGCTGTGGCCTTCGGCGAAGCCTTGTCCGACGCCTACACCGACTACACCCAGCAAGTGGTGCGCAACGCCCAGGCGCTGGCGAATGGCTTCTTGGAGCGCGGCTACCAGATCATTTCTGGCGGCACCGATAACCATTTGATGCTCATTGACCTACGTTCGAAGGGTTTGACTGGCAAACTGGCCGAAAACACCCTCATCAAGGCCGATATCACCATCAACAAAAACATGGTGCCCTTCGATGATAAGTCGCCCTTCGTGACCAGCGGCATGCGGATTGGCTCGGCTGCCGTGACTACGCGTGGCTTGCGCGAGCCCGACATGGCTCGCATCGTGGCCTTCATCGACGACGTGCTGATGCACAACGCCGACGATGCCTACCTGGCGCAGGTGCGCGGCGAGATAAACGAGTGGATGCAACAGTTCCCGCTGTTTGCCTAATTTTAGGGGATGCGTGCGGGTCGAAAGATGAATCAATAGAGAAAACCGGCCGTCAACATCCTAACGACGGCCGTTTTCGTTTGTCTCTCGTTGCTGTTTCCCCGGCACACGCTATCATCCACTCATTCACTCATTCACTAGTTCGTGGATCAACAATATATTCAATCAGGGCAGGCCGAGCAGGAAATGTCCTTCATCGACCACCTGGAGGCGCTGCGCTGGCACATCATCCGGGCGGCCATTGCAGTGGTTGTATTTTCGCTGGCTGCTTTTTTTTCCAAGGAGTTCCTGTTTCACGATTTGATTCTGGGGCCGTCGCGACCGGATTTCTGGACCTATCGCAAGTTTTGTGAGCTAGGGCAGGCCATTGGTACACCAGATCTGTGTATCGATAAAATTGGCTTCGTGATTCAGAACCGCGAGATGAGCGGGCAGCTCTCCATGCATATCAGTACTTCCTTTATTGTGGGGCTGGTGCTAGGCTTTCCCTACCTCTTCTGGGAGCTGTGGCGTTTTATAAAGCCAGGCCTCTACCCTCAAGAACAGGAAAACTCGCGCGGGGCAGTATTCTTTGTTTCTATCCTGTTTCTGACGGGCCTACTATTTGGGTACTATATAGCCGCACCACTGAGTATCAATTTCTTAGCTGCCTACAACGTTGACCCAACGATTGAAAACCAGATTGACCTGCAAAGCTACCTGAGCACGCTCACAACCATGTCGCTGTCGTGCGCACTGGTGTTTGAACTGCCCATGATTGTGTTCTTCCTGGCCAAAGCCGGGCTGATTACGTCCGAAATCATGACGGTGTATCGCAAGCACGCCATCGTGATTATTCTGATTGTGGCGGCCATCATTACACCCCCGGAAATCACGTCCCAGATCATCGTTACGATTCCGATTGTGTTGCTCTACGAGTTGAGTATCCACATAGCCCGCCGCGTGCGTCGCGACGCTACGAAGAAACTTAATGCTGAGTTAGCTGCCAATCAAGGAATTAGCGAGTAAGTAATAGGTTCGTTAGAACGCCCTTGTTCCCGGTGGGAGCAAGGGCGTTTTTCGTTGGAGGGCTACTCCACAGAATTCGCGTCTGCGAATCCGTACCTACCTTTGTGGTTCCTTAACCATACAGACGATGCCCGTAACGAAAGCAACTGACGCCGATTTTCAGCAACTGCTGACAGAAAATAAAAAAGTAGTAGTGAAGTATTACGCCGACTGGTGCGGCAACTGCCGCCTGTTCACGCCCAAGTTCAAGCGCCTCTCGGAGGCCGAGCAAAACCAGGACATTCTGTTTCTGGATGTGAATGCCGAGCATAGCCCCGAAGCCCGCAAGCGCGCCAACGTAACCACGCTGCCCTTCTTCGCCGTGTTCGAAGATGGCCAACTGCTGGAAACCGTATCGGCCAGCAAGGAAGAAGCCGTTGCCGGCCTCATTAGCCGCCTCAACTAGCCTCCGCAGTCATGAAAATGCCCGTTATCAAGCAGCTGGTAGAAACCCAAACGCTGCAAAGCCTAGTAGAAGCCGAAGAGGCCTTGCTAGACGAGCGTCAGCCAGATTTTGAGGTGCCCGGTGAAGACGAAGGCGAACAGCTCACGCACGTATTCGCGGCCATATTCATCCTCAACCACATGCGCGACCACGGCGCCGACTTCAAAACCGCCCTGCGTGAGTACACGAAGAAAGTCCGCGTGTCGATTAATTAGTAGTGAAGTTGAGAGTTTGTGAAGTTGCGAAGTAAAAAGTACGGCTGTCATCCTGAGCTTGCGAAGGACCTTAT
>NZ_JAHWGL010000087.1 GCF_019334315.1 Hymenobacter profundi | reverse complement strand
ACCTGCGCTTTCTGCATTTGGTGAAGTAGCGTAAGGACTACAAGGCTGTCATGCTGAGCGCAGCCGAAGCATCTCTATCGCAGCGCTAATTCTATTCATTATGAATTACTATCGGTAGAGATGCTTCGGCTGCGCTCAGCATGACGGTTTACGCGTAATTGGCAGGGTACCACCAAAAATAATCCTATGAAAACGGCACTTATTACCGGCGCCTCGCGGGGTATTGGGCAGGCCATTGCCACCGAGCTGGCGCGGCACGGCTACCATGTACTACTCACGGCGCGCTCCGAAGAGGCTCTGGAAACAGTAGCCGCTACCCTGCGCCAGCAGTTTGGGGTAGAGGTGCACGTGCTGGCCGCCGATCTGGCCGCGGCTGATGGTCCGGTCCGCGTGGCGGAATGGGCCACTGCCACCGCACCGGAACTAGCTGTGCTAGTGAACAATGCTGGCTACGGACTGTGGGGTAGATTTGAAGAATTGGGCCTGGATGAGCAGCAACAGATGCTGCGCCTGAATATGCAAGTGCCCGTAGAACTGACGCACCGCTTGCTCCCTGCGCTACGCCGCCAGCCCAAGGCCCACATCCTGAACGTGGCCAGTACCGCGGCCTACCAGGCGGTGCCTACCTTATCACTCTACGCAGCCAGCAAGGCGTTTCTGCTCAGCTTCAGTCGCGGCCTGCGCTACGAGCTGCGCAACTCACCGGTGTCCGTCACCTGCCTCAGCCCTGGCTCTACCACCACCGACTTTGCCAATCGAGCCGGCATGAACGACGCCCTACAAGCCACGGCCAATAAGGTCTCGATGACGCCGGAGCAGGTAGCCAAAGCCGCCGTAGTGGCCCTACTGGCCGGCGAGGCCGAGCTGATTCCGGGGGCACTCAATAAGATTTCCGCCACGCTCACCAGCTTCGTACCCAAGTCGCTGACAGAGAAGATTGCGGCCGGTATCTACGAGAAGCATTTGTAGGAAGTAGTGAGGTGGTGAAGTGGTGAATGCAAAAGCGCCTGTCATCTTGAGCTTGCGAAGGACCTTCTGCCAGTTGAACGAGTCGTTGTTACACTTATCGTTCTACCATGAGAAGATCCTCCGCTGCGCTCAACATGACAGGCGCTTTTTACTTACCACTTCACCACTTTCCCCGCCAGCCAGTAGCAGCCGAAGGCAAATGGCACGGCTGCCAGCACATCGTAGGTATAGTGTGCGTGCTGTATTAGCACTAATGTGGCTACAACCACTGTTAGAACGGCCAGCACTTGGCGCAGCCGGCTCCTACCTACTGCCAGGGACAGGAGGGCCAACGTGGCAGTATGACCCGAAAAGAACAGGTCTTTGGTGATGGGAGTAGGTGAGGCGTAGAAGAACCGCTCTACCACTGGGTCGTGTAGCACTAGCAGGTGGGCAGGTGCTTCCAGGGGGAATAGCCACAGCGTGGCTACGCGCAGCAAGTGTAACAAGGCATAGGCCCACAGCGCCCGCAGCAGCAGGGTAGGGCGAGGCAGTAGGTAGACCAACGCCACCGCAATGCTCAGGTAGATAACCTCAAAGGTAGGCGCAGATACGTCGCGGGCGGGTAGGGCATCCAGTAGTGGGTCGGGTAGCACCGTGCCCGGCCGCGCCTGAATGAAGGCAAAGAAGAAAGGCAGCGCGTAGGAAATACCCAGCAACAACAGCACCACCACAAGCAGCCGCAGGCGGAAGGCAGGATGGTATCGAGCTGCCGACCAAGTGAGCGGGCGCGCCGGTGTGGTAGTGGCGGGAGAACTAGAAACGAGCATGCGAGAAGGAGCTTCGCACTATAAAAGGGTAGGTACAGTACAAAAATAACACTCTGAAAGCAGGTATGCGAAAGTGGTGCCATCGGCGTACTTTAGGACGTTTTTTCATGCCCTCTATCCACTGCCTATGCCTCGTTTTTCTACGCTGCTCACTACCGCCTTGGCGCTGACTACCCTGCCGGCCCTGGCCCAAAACGCTGCCCTCAATGCCCGTATTGCCAAGCTGGCGGCGCAGGAAGAAAGCAAGGTAATTGCCTGGCGGCGCGACATCCACGAGCATCCCGAGCTGGGCAACCAGGAAACCCGCACGGCCGGCATCATATCCGACCACCTCAAAAAGCTGGGCATTGAGGTGCAAACCGGCGTGGCCCGCACCGGGGTAGTGGGCATTTTGCGCGGCGGCAAGCCCGGCCCCGTAGTAGCCCTGCGTGCCGATATGGACGGCCTGCCCGTAATGGAAACCACCGGCCTACCCTTCGCCTCGCAAGTGAAGACCACCTACAACAACCAGCCCGTAGGCGTGATGCACGCCTGCGGCCACGATACGCATGTAGCCATGCTACTGGGCGCAGCCGAGGTGCTAAGCCAGGTGAAAAAAGACCTGCCCGGCACCGTGAAGTTCATCTTTCAGCCGGCCGAAGAAGGCTCCCTACCCGGCGAAACCGGCGGCGCCAAGCTAATGGTGCAGGAAGGCGTGCTGACGAACCCCAAGGTAGACGCCGTGTTCGGTCTGCACATCAACGCCCAAACGGAGGTAGGCAATCTGCGCTACCGCCCCACCGGCGAAATGGCCGCCGCCGACGTGTTTACCATCAAAGTAAAAGGAAAGTCGGCGCACGGGGCCTACCCTTGGCTGAGTGTGGACCCCGTGGTGACGGCCGCGCAGATTATTCTGGGCTTGCAAACCATTATCAGCCGCCAAACAGAATTGACGAAAGACGCGGCCGTGCTGACGGTGGGCATGGTGCACGGCGGCGTGCGCAACAACATCATTCCCGAGCAAGTGGAGCTGACGGGCACCATCCGGACCCTAGACAAAGACATGCAGCAGAAGCTGTGGGCCGATGTGCGCCGCACTGCCACCGGTATTGCCAGCAGCGCCGGCGCCACCGCCGAGGTGGAAATTGTGAACTACACGCCCGTGACCTACAACGACCCAAAGCTGACGGCCCAAATGGCGCCTACCCTGCGCGCCGTGGCGGGTGCTGGCAACGTGCAGGAGCAGAAGGCCGTAACTGGCGCCGAGGACTTTGCCTACTTCCAGGAGAAGGTGCCCGGCTTGTTTGTGTTTGTGGGCGGAATGCCCAAAGGGAAAAACCCAGCGGATACGGCCCCGCATCATACCCCCAACTTTTTCGTAGACGAAAGCGGCCTGACGCTGGGCGTAACGACGCTAGCCACCCTCGCCGCCGACTACCTGGGAGCGAAACGGTAGGTATGCCTACAGAACGTCATTTCGACCAACGGGAGAAATCTCGCGTGCTCCCAGTAATCTTTGTCAGTTGAGGTTAGCGCTGCATGCGATATTTCTCCCGTTGGTCGAAATGACATTCTACACCAACACCTTGCGTCCTACCCTCAACCCTCCGCGAAATCCATTTAATCCGCACAATCTGCGATGAATATTGCTTTAGTTACCTGCGACATCCTGGCTCAGTATGCCGCGCCCAATGTAGAAGACGAAGACAGCCTACTCACAAACTACCTGCGTGCGCAAGGCCACCATGTAGAGCCCCGCGTGTGGACCAACCCGGCCGTGGAGTGGGAAAAGTACGATGTGGTGCTCCTGAAATCACCCTGGGACTACTTCGACCGCATCGAGGAGTTCTACGCATGGCTGGACCGGATGGAGCAGCTGCAAGTGCCCATGCTGAACCCCGCCGCCATAGTGCGTTGGAACACCAACAAGCGCTACCTGCGCGACATGGAGCAGGCCGGTGTGCACATTGTGCCTACCCAGTGGCTACCCCGCGGCAGTCATTTTGATGCCGAAGCCGCCCACGCCGCGCTGCAAACCGACCACCTGGTGGTGAAACCAGCCGTGAGTGGCGGCGCCAAAAATACGTTTGCACTGCTGCGCGGTGAGTCTTCCATCCGCACACCCGACCTCAACGAGCTGCTCCAGCACGAAGACTTTCTGGTGCAGCCCTTCCTACCCCAGATTCAGGCGCAGGGCGAGTGGTCGTTGATATACTTAGGTGGCGAGTACAGCCACTGCGTGCTAAAAACCCCCAAGTCCGGTGATTTTCGGGTGCAGCACTACCTAGGCGGCGGCATTCAGGCACGGCCCGCGCCGGAGAACCTGCGCCGCACCGCCGATGCCATTGTGGCCCAGTTTGCCCCCGACTGCCTCTACGCCCGCGTGGACGGGGTAGAAATCGACGGCGAATTGGTGCTGATGGAATTAGAGTTGATTGAGCCCTTCCTCTACCTCGCCACCGAGCCCACGGCCTTGGCACAGTACGAAAAAGCGCTGTCAGCTTTAAAAAGCTGAGGAGTTTTCTACTATTACTACCTGTCATGCTGAGCGGAGCGAAGGACTTTATGACCGCAGAAAGACTATCGTATCAACGACTCGTTCTGCGGTCATAAAGTCCTTCGCTCCGCTCAGCATGACAGATAAAATCGTCTACAAAATCCGACTAATCCGCTCTAATCCGTGATTATTGGAAACCATTCACCTCAAAGCCGCCATCCACGCTCAGGCACTGGCCGGTGATGTAGCTGGCGGCGGGTAGGCACAAGAAGGCCACGGCCGCACTCACCTCTTCCGGCTCGCCTACCCGTTGCAGGGGCGTGCGGTCAAGCACGCTTTGTAGAAAATCGGGGTTGCGGAGCACGGTTTCGGCTAGGGGCGTGCGGATATACCACGGCGCTACCACGTTCACGCGGATGCGGTCGGTTGCCCATTCTACTGCCAAGTTGCGGGTGAGCTGTATCATGGCAGCTTTAGTCATGCCGTAGATGGAGCCTGTGCGCACGTGCCGCAGTCCTGCCACCGACGAGATATTCACCACGCTGCTCCCCTTGGCAGCTTGTAGCAGCGGGTAGGCACCCTGGCACAGCGCAAACGTCGATTCGAGATTGGTGGCCAGCAGAAATTGGAACTCGCTGGCGCTGTAGTCTACCGTGGGCTTGCGAATGTTGGTGCCCACGTTGTTGACCAGAATATGCAGCCGGCCCCACCGCTCGCGCACCATATCCAGCACTTGCTGCCTACCCTCCGCCTGACTAACGTCGGCGGTCAGCGCGTGCGCATCGAGGCCAGCCGCTTGCCAATCGGCCACTTGCTGTTCCAGCGCTGGTGCGGTGCGGGCTACGGCCAGCACTGCGGCGCCTAATCGCAGTAACTCTTCCGCAATGGCCGCCCCAATTCCTTTGGAAGCCCCCGTAACAACGGCTACCTGCCCTTGTAGGGACCAGCGAGCCGTAGAAAAAGTAGATGTGACATCTGCCATAGCGAAGATTATTGTATAAGATTTCGGCCTTTCAAAAAAGAAAACAGGCAATGAGAAATTCCCGAATTTGTAAATTTAATATACTCATTGCACAATGCGTGGTATTGGCCTAAGCGCAATAGTCTACAAATGGGATTACTAGTTGTACGGGATAAGCTACTTGAGTAGAGAATAAAAATTGAGTTTGCTTACGTGTTGTGGATGCATATTAAAATATTCTTAATTTGGATACCCTGCTGTTAGCAGATTGTTCTACTTCCTTTCTTCCTTTCCAAACCACACTCATTTGTATGGCAGAAAACTACTCTGCTGCCGCCTTGCTATTGCTCGGTGGCCTAAGCATCGCTACGGCCCAAGCACAGCAAAAAGTGCCTGCAGCGACTGAAAAAGCAATTAAAAGCACTGCGCCAATGTTGGTAGAGCTCCGCGGCGCGAAAACCAATTACTCGCTGAGTGAAGCCAGCAAGGCCTTACGCGAACAGTTGCAATTAGCTACCACCGACCAGTTCCTACGTGCCAAAACGTCGGCCGACGCGCTGGGGTATGTCCACGAAAAGTACCAACAATACTACCGGGGCATCAAGGTAGAGCACGGCGACTATACCGTGCACGCCAAGCAGGGCCAGATTGAGAGCCTAAGCGGCCATCTTACCCGCATCGACAAGCTGGATGTGCAGCCGGCCCTGGCCGAAGCCGCCGCGTTGCAGCGGGCCATGAGCTTTGTGGGCGCCCGGCAGTATATGTGGCAGGATGCCTCCGAAGAAGCTTTCCTGAAAGAGCAGGAGCAAGACCCCACGGCTACCTACAAGCCCAAAGGCGAGCTGGTCGTGATTGGGGTAGGCGAAGGCGAAGTTAAAACGGTACTGGCCTGGAAATTTAATGTGTACGCCAAGGCCCCCGTAAGCCGCGCCTACCTCTACGTGGATGCGCATTCGGGTGAAGTCGTCTATAAGGACGACATCATCAAGCACGCTGCTGCTACTGGCAGCTTTGCCACGGCCTACAGCGGCACCCGTTCGGTGGCCACCGACAGCTACAACGGCAGCTACCGCCTGCGCGAAATCACCCGCGGTAACGGTATCGAAACCTACAATTGCAGGAAAGGCAACAGCTACACCAGCGCCGTCGATTTCACCGACGCGGATAACAACTGGACGGCCGCCGAATACAACAACGCTAATTTTGACAACGCAGCCGGCGACGCGCACTTTGGTGCCCAGGCCACCTACGATTACTGGAAGAATATCTTCGGGCGAAATAGCTACGATGGTGCCGGCGCCAAAATCAAAAGCTACGTGCACTTCGACGACACGCCCGGCGACGGCAAAGGCTTCGAGAATGCCTACTGGAACGGCTCAGTGATGACCTACGGCGACGGCGCTACCCGCTTCCGGCCGCTTACGTCGCTAGACGTATGCGCACACGAAATCGGCCATGCCGTATGCGAAAAAACCGCTAACCTGACGTATTCCTACGAGTCAGGCGCCATGAATGAGGGCTTCTCCGATATCTGGGGCGCCTGCGTGGAGCAGTACAACGCCGCTCGTTACGGCCTCGCCAAAAGCACTTGGCTAATTGGCGAAGACATCGACAAGCAACAGGCCGCTCTGCGCTCTATGAGCGACCCTAAAGCATTGGGGCAGCCGGCCTACTACAAAGGCCAGTACTGGTATGCTGGCACCGCCGACAACGGGGGCGTGCACACCAACTCGGGTGTGCTCAACCACTGGTTCTATATCCTGACACAAGGCAAAAGCGGCACCAACGAAGGCGGCAATAGCTACTCCGTGACAGGGGTAGGCATCACCGACGCGGCCAAAATTGCCTTCCGGACTGAGGACGTGTACCTTACCTCGTCGAGCAACTATGCGGCGGCCCGCAGCTATTCCATTCAGGCAGCTACCGATTTGTTTGGGGCAGGCTCGGCGCAGGTAGTGGCTACTACCAATGCATGGTACGCTGTGGGGGTAGGTGCGGCCTACTCCGGTGGTGGTACCACCACGCCACCACCCACCACGGTTGCCTACTGCACCTCGAAGGGCACTGATATATCCTACGAGTGGATTGACTACGTGAAGCTGGGTAGCATTGCGCGCACCTCGGGCAAAGACGGCGGCTACTACGATGGCACGGCCCTGAGCACGTCTGTTGCAGCCGGCTCTTCTCAGACCATCAGCTTCAGCGCGGGCTTTGCTTCTTCAGCCTACACCGAGAACTGGGACGTATACATCGACTACAATCAGGACGGCGACTTTACAGATACCGGCGAGAATGTAGTGGGTGGCAGCAGCGGCAGCAGCGGTACCCTAAGCGCTACCTTTACGGTGCCGGCCACGGCCAAAACCGGCAAAACCCGCATGCGTGTTGTGATGAGCGATAATGCGGCTACCACCAGCTGCGGCACCTACACCTACGGCGAAACCGAAGACTATTCGGTGAACATCACAGGCGGCACCCTGGCTGCCGACAACACAGGCGTAGCCAGCCTCACAGGCATCACCACCCTCGATGCCAAAGCGCCTGCGCGCCAGGTGTCTGTCTACCCCAACCCCGCCACCGACCACGTAGCCATTTCCCTACCCGACAACGGCACCATAGCGGGCGTGGAAGTGATGGATATCCGCGGGACGAAAGTAGCCGTACCGTATGCTGGCAAAGGCGAGTTGAACGTATCAAACCTGGCAAAAGGCGTGTACATCCTGAGCATCAGCGACGGGCAGAAAACCTTCCACCAGCGGTTTGTGAAGGAGTAGCACGTAATTCGCTACCCATAAGAAAAGGCCCGATGCACGCTGCATCGGGCCTTTTCTTGTTGAATAGGCTCTGATCTGCCTACATCCCACAGTAGGTAGTGGCCGCGAAATGTGCCTACTTACTCCACGGCGAGTACTCCAGCTTCAACTCAACCAACCCATACCCATCGTTGAGCGCGGAGCTGGAACGACCAAGGCCGGTACTGATATCGTCGAGCTGGTCGGTGGTGGTGAAGTAGTAGGCGGCTTCGGCGGTGGCGTTGAGTTTGGGTGTGAGGCGCAGGGTTACGCCCAGGCCCACGGGTGCTACTATCGCCAAGGCAGGGTAGTCGCCGCGCTCGGGGCGCAGAAACGAGGTGTTGTCGTCGGGGCGGGTGGTGCCGTTGTAGGCTTTAGGGCTGTAGAGGGCCAGGCCTACCCCCAGTTTCAGGTAGGGCTTCACAAGGGCTGTGGGCGCCGGCCGTGGGGTGGCATAATAAGCCCCATCGCGCAGGGGCTCGAAGCGCACGAATACCGTGCCCGTGCCGTTGCGCCCTCGGAAAGCGAGGTTGCGCTCGGGTAGGTAGTCCGTAGAACCTATCTGAAAGTAGGTGGCCTCAGTGCCTACCGTCCAGTGCGGATGCACGGGGTAGAGCACGCCCAGGCTAAAGCTAGGGCCGGGTAGTTGATTGCTGAGCCCCTTCGTCAGGTCGCCGTTGTATAGGCCAACGCCGGCGCCAGCCGAAAAGCGTACCGGACCCCGGTAGTACGTGCGGGCCTGCATGTCATAATGCCGTTTGCGGCGCTCGGGGTGGTCCTGTGCACAAACGGACAAGGACAAGGCAACGAGGGCAGCAGACAGGAGGTAGGATTTCACGGGAGAAACGAAAGAGGTTGGTAGGGTAGGTAGGGAAAAGACCGTCATGCCACGCATAACGTTCAAACAGTAAGCTGCCGTTACTTAAACGTGCCCTGGGGGTCGGGCTGCTTGGCTATCAACTCAGTGATGAAATTGAAATCGATGCTGGCCACGCTGTATTTTTGGCCTTGGTGCACGGCATTCCAAGCCTTGGCGTAGTCTTCCTGAATGTAGTACACGCGGGCCAGTTGCTGCCAGGCAGTAGCGTTGGTAGAGTCGGCGGCCAGGGCTTTGTTCAGAAAATCGGTGCTGGTGGTCAGGTCTTTTTTCTTTTTGGTCCGCTCATACCGAATCAGGTAGAGGCTACCCAAGTCGCTGAGGGCCTGGTTGTCGTTGGGCGCTAGGGCCAGCGCTTGGTTGAGCAGGTCGATGGAGGCATCGGGGGTAGGCTGCTGGCTGGCAATCACGCCCAGACCCCGGTAGGGTAGGGGATTCTTGGGGTTGAGCACCCACGCCAGGTTGAGACGGTAGGTAGCCGTGTCGATTTGACCTTCGTTGAGGTACTCGAAGCCTTTGGTAGCAAAAAAGTCGCTGGCCTCGGTGCGCGACGCAAAGCTTTTCTGGATGTTGCCCAAGTAGGTAGCGCCCAGCGCCTGCTCGGCTTGCGCCGCCGATAGCCCCCCAAACAACGGCTGCACCCGGCTGGCCGCCGTGATAGTGGTAGCAACCGACTCAGTTTTACCCTTGGATTTGGATTTGCGCTGCGCCTGCGCCGGTGTAGTAGCCAGGAAAGCGAACAGCAGCGCGCAGGGAATCAGAATATTTTTCATCAAGCAAAAGAAGCAGGAAAACGAACGATAAAGTGGTAACGTGCAATGTTAGCTAACAAATATACAACGCCGCACCACGCAACTACAATGCTTCCGTGGCAGCCGGCAATCCGCCCGCTGCCGGGCCGAGTACGTATGGGCTACTTCCTGTATTTCGTCTTACTCGCTTTATGCCTTTTTTTCGCTACGGACTGCCGGCCATCGTAGCCGGCTTGCTTTTGCTGCTAGTTGCCAATGAATATGCCGTTGCCCGGCCCAGTCGCCGCATCCGCGACGTTGCCTACGTGCCTCCTACCGACTCGGCCTACCTGGCCGGGCGCCAAGTGTTGGATGTGTACACGCCCCGCCAGCGCGGGCCGCAGCCCTTGCCGGTAGTGGTCTTTATCCACGGCGGCAACTGGGACAGCGGCAGCAAAAACCTGTATTCCTTTATCGGGCGGAGGCTGGCGAAGCAGGGGGTAGTGGCCGTCATCATCAGCTATCGGCTGGCTCCGCAGGTGCGCGTGCCGCAAATGGCCGACGACTGCGCCCGCGCTGTGGTCTGGACCACCCAACACGTGGCCGAGTACGGTGGCGACCCGCAACGCCTGTTCGTGATGGGCCACTCGGCCGGCGGTGGGCTAGCGGCATTGCTCGCTACCAAAGACGAGTTGTTCACGCGTTGGGGGCTGGCCCACAACCCCGTCCGCGGCGCCATCCTCGACGACCCCGCCGGCCTGGACATGCTCGACTACCTCCAAAAGATGCAGTACCCCGGCGACGAACAATATCTGGTGCCTTTCGGCAAAGACCCCGCCGTATGGCGCGCTACCTCCGCCATGTATTTCGTATCGGCCAGTAGCCCGCCTTTCCTACTGTTCGTGGGCGGCGATACGTATCCTTCTATCCAGAGTAGTAGCGCCCGGTTTCGGGAGAGGTTACAAGCACTGGGGCAACAGCCCGGCTACACGGTGTTGCCGGGTAAGAAGCACGTCCCGATGGTGTTGCAGCTATTCTGGCAGCACAACATCATCTATCAGCAACTGCTGAAAATGGTAGGAGCGAAGGTAGGGTAGGGTGGAAAGCAGAACATCCCGTTGCGCACAGCGCAACGGGATGTTCTCAATATTCCTTATAAAGAGCGTTAGTCAATTGATTACGCCACCGGCTCAATCTCGAAGCCAGCTTCCTGCACGGCCCGGATTACCTGCTCCGGCTGCACGTTGTCGCCCTGTACAGTCAGAATTTTATCGGGGTTATCGGTGTCAACCTGCCAGTTGGAAATAGCAGGTTCTTCATTCAGTGGGCCAGTTACGGCGCGCACGCAGCCGCCGCAGTTGATGGTAGTTTTGAATTTTAAAGTATTCATGGAGTGTAGCATGTAAAGCCGAAAGGGCAGCTATTGAAGCTGCATGATGGCTGATTAGATAAGGATAGAACAAGAAACAGGGTAGAAAGTGTCGTGCAGAGGCGTGTAAGCTTCGGGTGGCAGTGTATAGAATTCGGTTTACTATTATTTCTGCCTTTGCTCAGCTATCTGCACTCCGCACTCGCTCGGCTGTACCGAGTGAGCCCTACGCCCAAGCAGCTCTGCTGCGCGCGTCTACTTCACGTTAGCGCGGTGTTGCGCAAACGGCGCGGCCGGATTTGGGGCACTGCCCCTCACACGTAGTCCTCACTCGGTACAGCCGAGCGAGGGCGGAAGCAACAAGCAAAAGGCTTACGCCGGCCGTTGCGGGCGCTTCTCCAGAATCAGTTGGGTGCGGTAGTCGTGCAACGTAGCCTCCAGGCCCACGGGGTACACGTGCGGGTTGAGGAAACGGCGGATACTGGGGTCGAGGCTCTGTACTTCCCGCAGAGCGCGGGCGCGGCTTTCAGCCAGAGTAGGAAGCTGATGCACCAGCTCGCCACGCCGGAAAATAGGCTCCAGCAGCTCCCGGAAATTAGTAGAGCGGATAGACCGCCGGCGCGTGAGGTCAGTGGGGTCTACAATGGTCAGCGACTCGGGTAGAGGCTCTGCGGTGTTGTAGAGCATGTCGGCGCGGGGCTGGCCTTTCTCGTTTTCGTAGCGGCGCACCTGCAAAATGCCGGGAATGCTGGTTTTAATGATCTGCTCCGACAGCTTCACGGTGTAGTCCCAGCCCGAATCGTCGGATTTGCGCAGCGCGGCCAGCTTGTACACGCCCCCCAGGGCCGGCTGGTTGTAGGCCGTTACCAGTTGCGTACCTACTCCCCAGGTGTCGATGCGGGCGCCTTGCTGTTTGAGGCTGGTGATGAGGTTTTCCTCCAGATCATTGCTGGCCACAATGCGCGTATCCGTGAAGCCGGCCTCGTCGAGCAGGGCGCGGGCCTCGCGGCTGAGGTAGGCCAAGTCGCCCGAGTCGAGGCGGATGCCGCCTAGCTCGTGGCCCTGCGCCCGCATCTGCCGGGCTACGTTGATGGCGTGGCGCACGCCTTCTAGCGTGTCGTAGGTGTCTACCAGGAAAACCGAATCGTCGGGGAAAGCCTGCGCGTAGGCTGAGAAGGCGGTTTCTTCGTCGTCGAAAGCCATTACCCAGCTGTGGGCGTGGGTGCCGCGCACGGGAATGCCAAACCGCTGTCCGGCCAGCACGTTGGAGGTACCATCGCCCCCGCCCAGGTAGGCCGCCCGACTCGCCGACAAACCTCCATCAAAGCCCTGTGCCCGCCGCAAGCCAAATTCCAGAATCTGGTCAGAGCCAGCCACTTCCCGAATGCGGGCGGCCTTGGTAGCAATCAGTGTCTGAAAATTGACGAGCGTGAGCAAGGCCGTTTCCACCAGCTGCGCCTGCAACAGCGGCCCCCGCACCCGCACCAGCGGCTCGTTGCCGAATACTACCGTGCCCTCGGCCACGGCATCTACATCGCAGGTGAAGCGCAGATCGCGCAGGTAGTCCAGAAACTTAGGGTCGAATAGCGCGGTGCCCTTGCTGCCGCGCAAGCTGGCGAGGTAGGCCAGGTCATCAGGAGAGAATTGCAGCTGTTCCAGCCAGTCTACAGCGTAGGCCAGGCCCGCCGCCACGGCGTAGCCGCCCCCAAACGGTGGCTTGCGGAAATACAAGTGAAACACCGCCTCGCGGTCCTGCATGCCCTGTTGCCAATAGCCATAGGCCATGGTAAGCTGGTAGAGGTCGGTGAGGAGGGAGAGTGAAGGGGCGTAGAGCCCGGAGAGCGGAGCAGAATTCATGCAGTAACGCTTGGAAGCTAACCGATGGTACACTGGCTACCATCGGGCCATCAAGGTACGCGCTACCGGCGAACAAATAGCGGCCTGGCTACCGAAAACTATATTGCGTTTCGCTTCTGCGCAAAAGATATAATCTGCGTTTCTGGCCTGCTAACACCTACTACCTGCTACCGTAGCAAAAAAAAGCGTTCCGCAGAACGCCTTAGCAAGTGACAGATAGATAAAGCGTTGTGCGCTAAAATACCCGATTTGAAACGACATAAGACACCAAAAACCGAAAGCCTGCGCCTTCGGTTTTTAGGGTCTGGATGTGGAAAGGAACGGAAAGGAAGTATGGAAAGGGTGAAACCGCTAGGAAGCGGTGGAAACAGAAGCCGGTAGGATGCTAGGGGAAGACAGCATCATAACGGCGATTAATTGGAGCAGGCCTTGTTGCGAGGTCGGTGGCTGATGAGAGTGTTGCATAGCTCGGAGGTCGAAGAGTATACCCAAAGGTCCTACTTCAAAGGCTCCCAAAAAAGGTAGTTTTCAATCAAAATGCGACTATAATATTTCTAATAAAATATATAACTATAAGCAATATTTTAGGTTAAATAAGATGGTTTATGCTTCAAAAATTGTTGGTGCGCACTCCAAATTGTGACAGAATCATTTTTTGAAAAATATTTTTATAATTCAGTTTTCCGTCTAAAACACAAAAAAGCGCGCTTCAGGGGCGCGCTTTCATGGAAAACAGCATAATATTCGTAGTAGCCGCGACGGGAATCGAACCCATATCAAGCGTTTAGGAAACGCCTATTCTATCCGTTGAACTACGCAGCCAGCGTGATTGCGCCACTCGGTAAAGATACGGGTATTTCAATTCGTCTTCCAAGTTGTTAACGGGTAGGAGCGCCGCCTGCTGCCTATCTTCGTATGAACGTTCTCCTCCTCTCCTTGTCTACTTCGTTGTATGGGCCTATTGGATGATTTGCGCGCCTCCCGCCGGGCAGCGGGTCGCCGTCCGGCCGTGGCTACTGCCGAAACTGACCACCGTACGCCGGCCCTGTTGTGTATTCCGGACATTAGTGGCTTCACGCGCTTCATTCAGGAATCGGGTAGCCAGTTGGCCCCGTTCCTGGTGGCTGATCTACTCGAAATCCTCATTGAGGCTAATATTATCGGCATGCAGGTCAGTGAGATTCAGGGTGATGCTATTTTATTCTACCGCCTGGGGCCGCCGCCTTCTATCCGGCAAATGGTAGAGCAGTGCCGCCGCATCTTCCTCGATTTTCAGAACTACCTGCGCCTAGTGGAGCGCGACGCCGACTCGGAACTGGGTACTGCTTTGCGGGGCTACGAGCTGACGCTTAAGATTATTGTGCACTACGGCCCAGTAAGCGTGGCTCAGATCCGGCAGCACACCAAGCTGATGGGCAAGGAGGTGATTGTGGTGCATCGGCTACTCAAAAACAACGTAATGGGTAGCGAGTACGCCCTGTTTTCGGACAGCTACCTGCGCACGCAACCAGCCACCGACATTGCGCAGAGCTTCACCTGGACGCGCCTGCTGCGGGGCTCTACCGCCTACGAACACTTAGGCCGCGTCCGCTACCGCTACGCCCACCTCACGCCCCTGCGTCAATTCCTGACAACGCCCGACGGCAGCGGCGGCGCTAGTAGCCAGAGCGGCGTGCTGAAAGTGCGCCGGGCGGTGCGGGTGCCAGCCGGATACGCCCTGCGGGTGGTCCGTAACTTCCGGCTGCGGCCTTCCTGGATGGAAAAAGCCACCGGCGTGCACTACGATGTAACCAAAGCCGGCCGCCTAGGCACCAGCTACAAGGTAGATGTAGGCAACGGGCAAATTGACTTTCAAACAGTACAGCTATTCGAGGAAGAGGCCGACCGCCTAGAGTACGTGGAGAAGATTTCGCACTTCCGGCTTTTCCCCAACTCGTTGCTGTTCTTCTTCATTGAAGCCGTAGATGACCGTTCCTGCTTGGTCACGCTGGAATTTCAGTATGGCCATGTAGCCAGCCAGCAACGAAGCATCCGCACAGGACAGTTGCGCCGCATGCGCCGTTTCCTGGGGTACTCCATCTTAAAGCTAGCTGCGCTCTGCGAGCGGATGTACGAGCGGCGGTAGAGTTTTTAAAGGATAAGGTAAGAAGTCTGTCATCCTATTCTCACACCCTCATACCCTACAGCTTATACAGCAGCACAATACCAAACGATAACGCCGTAAGAATCAAACCTACCATGAAGATGGTGTAGCTGACGCGTAGTAGACGATACTTGCGCGAGAGTACCTCGCCGAGGTAGTACACGTCCGTTACCATGTTGGTGTAGAGCGCGTCTTTCTGGCGCATCAGCTCGCGCATGCCACCTTGAAAATCGTCGAGGTTGAGCTTAGTAAAGTTGCCGAAGAAAAGCAGGTTGACGCGGCGGTTAGTGGCAATTTCGGGGCTCTTTTTCAGCCATTTAAAGCTCGTTACGTCGGGTTGGGCCGAGAGAATGGCCGACACCACCGAGCCCAGCGACGTGAGCAGCAAAATGCCCATGGGAATAGATAGCACCGGGTTGTGCGTGATGGCCGGGCTAAGCACCGCCGTTTTGCCGCCTACCTTGGTACCCAGGTAGGTGATGATAACCGAGATGAGTACGGCATTCAGCGAAATCATCATGTTGGCCTTTTTGTCGGCCATGTCCGAGAGCTTCATGTGGTTGCCGTACATGGTCCGAAACATAGTTTCGATGCCGCGCTTGGGCTCAGCGAAAGTTTCGGTGCGGGCTTTGTCTTTTTCCTTGCGCTTCTTCTCGGTTTTCTTCAGCAGCTTGCGCTGGTCCTTGATGTTTTCCTTTAGCTGCTCCTTGTAGCGGCTTTTGGCCACGGTGGTGAGGAACTTGAACGACATCAGAAAATCGAGCTGCGACTCGGCCCAGCCTACATTGGAAAAGGTGCGGCCCTGGGCCACTTCCCACTCGGCGCGCAATAGCTCGGCGCGGGCCGCAAAATCCTCGCGGCCGGTGTTGCTCATATCGGCATCTACCAGCAGGTGCTGTAACTGGGTAGTGCGCGGCTCGTCGCGGTGCGTGGCCCGAATCATATCTACTACCAGTGCAGTGCGGTCGGCGGGGTAGTGCTGCTCTTGTAGCCACTGCTCGGCCAGGACCATACTGCGGTACTCGTGCCCGTCGTATTCTTCAGTGTAGCCTGCGTCGTGAAACCACGCCGCTAGTACTAAGGCCTCTTGGTCTTCTTCGCTCAGACCGGCATCTTGGCCCAGCGCCCGCGCCTCCCGCACCGTGTTCACGGTGTGGTCTAAATTATGATAGACAAGTTGCTTCGGCAGCTTTTCCTCGAAAAGCTTCGTTATATAAGCCTTGGCTTTCTTAACTATCTCGGCCTTAGTAGGCTGTAGCGTGGCGGTAGTTTCCATATAAAAGGAGAGGCTGAGGAAGCGCAACAAGCCCGGCTGGTGCGCCCCATCGGTTTACAACGGGAATGCCGTCCGGAGGTTTTTGTGTGGCTCTATCCAAACTGTGAAGGCAGCATTTGCGTAGGGCTCTGCACCATGCAAATAAGGTGTCAACTCACCCGAACAGTGGAAATCCCTGAATAAGTTTACTGAAATTATCTAACTGAACAGCTGTAGAGCGGTTCACAGAGCATGAAGCGACACATAGTGGTCAAAGTTCTGTTTATTTCCTTCGTATGAGAAGAAAGATTTTGCATTATTTCCTGTCGCTGGCTCTTGGAGGATCGAGCGCACTGTCGGCACAGGGCCAAGCCACGCAAACGCCGCATCCGGAGCGGCCAAATTACCGTGGTGAGGGTAAGAACTGGGAGTCGCTGACGCCGCCTGATAGCAGCCAGCTGCGCTATACCGTTTTTCTGATTGGCGACGTGGGCAAGCCCGCCGACGCTAAGGTGGGCGGGGAGCCATCGTTGAACTTTCTGCGCCGCCAGATTCTGGCCGCGGGCCCTAAGAGCACCACCGTGTTTCTGGGGGACAACATCTACGAGTATGGCCTGCCCCCAGAAGATGCGTTTGACCGCAAGGTGTCAGAGGAGCGCATGGTGGCTCAGCTCAAAGCCCTAGAAGGTTATCAGGGCGAGAAGTACATGATTCCGGGCAACCACGACTGGAAGCAGGGCCACGACGGCAGCGTGGAGCAGGTGAACCGCGAGCAGGACTTCGTGGAAAATTACCTGAAGAGTGACTCCGCGGCGTTTGCCTATACCGGCGACTTTTTCATTCCGCGCGACGCCTGCCCCGGCCCCTACGAGATTCAGCTCAACGATAACTTGGTGATGATTGCCGTGAATTCGCAATGGTTTTTGCAGACCAACGGCGAGCGACCCTACGGCAACAACAACGACTGTGGCGTAGCCAACGAAACGGATTTCTTCACCCAGCTCGAAGACATCATTGCCCGCAACAAGAACAAGAACATCATGGTGGTGGCCCACCACCCGCTGTTTTCGGATGGCATCCACGGCGGCTACTTCACGTTCACGGACCACTTGTTCCCGCTGTCCATTGTCTATAAGTACGCCTATCTGCCGTTGCCCGTCATTGGCTCTATCTACCCGCTGGCGCGCAAGTATGGTGGCATCAGCCAAGACCTGCCTCACCCTCAGTACCAGGCGTATAAGCAGGGGATGATGGAGATTTTTGCTAAGTATCCCAACATCATCTACGCGGCCGGACACGAGCACAACTTGCAGTTTTTCCGCGAGCAGAACATGACGTTCGTGACCAGCGGCTCGGGTTGCAAAACCCAGCACGTGAAGCCGGGTAGGGGCGGCGACGCCGTCTTCTCTGATAAGGAAAAAGGCTTTGCCCGCGTGAACTACTACACCAACGGCGAGGTATGGACGGAGTACTGGATTCCGAATGAGCGGGGCGAAAACGGCCGCTTGGTGTTCCGGGCGCCTAACTACGCCTTGCAGAAGGATGTGGCCACCAAGCAAGTAGGCGGCACGCCGGGCCAAACGCTACCCAACGCGCCCCAGCGTGATTTCCGCGACAGCACCGTGACGGTGGCCATCAACCCAGCGTATAACGACCACAACGGGTTCCACAATCTCATCTTTGGCAAGCACTACCGCAAGGAGTGGGCTACGCCCGTAGCGTTTCCGGTGCTGGACCTGGCGCATGAGAAAGGTGGCCTGACGCCCTATAAGGTAGGCGGCGGCAAACAAACGGCCTCGCTGAAGCTCCGCAACGACGAGAACCGCAACTACACCCTGCGCAGCCTCGACAAAGACCCCGCCGCCGTGCTGCCCGAAGCCCTGCGCGATGGGGCGGCCAAGGACCTGCTGCAAGACCAGATTTCGGCCCAACACCCTTACGCGGCGTTTGCCCTACCCCCGCTGGCCTCGGCGGCGGGCATCTTGCACACCAACCCGGTGCCGCGCTTCATTCCGCAAGACCCTCGACTGGCGCAGTACTACAACCGCTTCGCCAACACTACGGCTATGCTGGAAGAAGACGCCAAGGACGACCAGAGCAACGTGGCCTCGCTGGACTATGCCACCAACTTGGTAGGCACCGACCGTGTGATGGAGCGCCTGGAGCAAGACAACGACAACCAGGTAGACAAGAAAGATTTTGCTCGCTCGCGCCTATTTGATATGTGGATTGGCGACTGGGACCGGCACGAAGACCAGTGGCGCTGGGCCGAGAAAAAGGACGAAGACGGCGACCGGAAGTTTACGGCTGTGCCCGAAGACCGCGACGTGGCCTTCTTTAAAGGTGACGGCCTGCTGCCCTACCTGGCCTCGCGGAAGTTTGCGGTGCGCAACTTCCAGAACTTCGGCAACGACTACGCTGACTGGCGCGGCCTGAACCTGACGGCCCTCAGCAACGACCGGCGCTTTCTGGGCGAGCTGACGCAGAAGCAGTGGGTGAAGATTGCCGAGGACATGAAAAACCGCCTTACTGACGCTGAGATTGAGCAGGCGTTCAAGAAGCAATGGCCCGCCGACATCTATGCCCTGCACGGCGCCGAGATTGTGGCCAAGCTCAAAAACCGCCGCGACCTGCTGCCTCAGTTGGCTGCCGACTACTACGGCATGCTGAACAAGGTGATAGAGGTGAAGGGTAGCCAGAAGCGCGAACTGTTTGAGGTAGAGCGCCTACCCGATAGCAAGATGCACGTGACCATGACCAAAATCAGCAAGAAGGGCAACACCAATAAGGTGCTGTTCGATAAGGTGATTGATGGCGACGTAACCAAGGACGTGCGCCTCTACGGTTTTGCCGGCAACGATATTTACAAAGTCACTGGCCAGTCGAATGGTGGGCCTAACCTGCGCATCATCGGCGGTATTGATAAGGATACCATTACCGACAACTCGCGGGTAGGTGGCCTGTTCCGGCGCCACAAAACGCTGGTGTACGACAACGAGGTAGACTCGGCCAACGTCATCAACGCGGGCTCCGAAACGCGCCTGCACCTGGAGCCCGGCAACGACGTGAGCCGCTACGACAACCCCAACCGTGCCGACCGCAAAGACTACCGCCTCAACTACTTCGGGCCGGCAGCCTACTTCGGCTACAACATTGACGATGGTTTGTTTGTGGGAGGTGGCGTAACGTACCGCACGTATGGCTTCCGGCGCGCACCTTTCGCTACCGAGCAAACGCTGGTGGCTAACTGGGCACCTTCGCGCAATGCTTACAACATTCGCTACACGGGTACTTTTGTGGATGTGCTGGGCAAGTTTGATTTGAAAATCAACAGCCAGCTCTACGGGCCGCAGCTGCTCTATAACTACTTCGGTAAGGGCAACGACTCGCGCAACATCCTGGCCGAGCAGACCGATGACCGGGTGCGCAACCGCGAAATCAACGATAACTACCGCGTCCGCTTCTCGCGCCTGTACGTGGCGCCTATGCTGGAGAAGGACGTGTTCAGCTTCCTGAAAGTCGGCTTTGGCCCGCAGTACGACCAGTTCCGGGTGTCGACGTTTGACGTGGGCAACCAGATTCAGCAGGGTATCAACAACGGCTACACCGGCGCGGCTCTAGGCATTCGGCCTTCCGATTTCCAGCTGAACCGCTACCTGGGCGCCAAGGCCTACATGAATATCGACGCGGTTAGCTCGCCTAAGAACCCCCGCATTGGCTTGCGCTGGTACAACAGCGCCGAGTTCAACCACCAGTTGGGCGGCGAGGAACTGAACTACGGCCGCATTGCCTCGGAGTTCCGCGCCTACATCAGCCCCAACTTCCCCTTCCAGCTTACCTGGGCCGGCCGCGTGGGCGTGGCGCACAACATCGGCGACTACCGCTTCTACCAGGCCAACACCTTGGGCGGACAGTCTAACGCCACCATTGCGGCGGCCAACCTGCGCGGCTACCGCCGCACGCGCTACGCCGGCCGCAGCTCGCTCTACGGCAACCTGGAAGCCCGCTTGCAGCTCTTCACCTTCAACGCCTACCTGGTGCCCGGCAAATTTGGTATTCTGGGCCACACCGATGCTGCCCGCGTGTACTCTGGTAACGATGTGCAAACCGGCCTAAAGGCCTTCCATACGTCCTATGGTGGCGGCATCTGGATTGACGTGCTGAAGCAAGCCGTACTGAATGCGACCTATTCGGTGGGCGAGGAGAAGCTGATTTTCGTCGGATTCGACTTCCTGTTTTAGTAATTTCTGATTGTCATCCTGAACGCAGTGAAGGACCTTCTCAAGCTAGAACGAGTCGTTGCTACGCTAGCCGTTCTGGC
>NZ_JAHWGL010000086.1 GCF_019334315.1 Hymenobacter profundi | reverse complement strand
AGGCATGAGGTGAAGTTGGGTAGTATGAGGATTCAGAGTACAAAGGAGGTAAAAAAAATAAGAACGTCATGCTGAGCCTGTCGAAGCATCTCTACCGTGAGTAATTAACTACTATCAGTAGAGATGCTTCGACAGGCTCAGCATGACGTTCAAGACTTCACCAGTCCACCGCCTACCCTACCAATTCCTCGCCGCGCATGGCCAGCAGCTCGCGGGCGCTTTGGAAGGCGTATTCGCTGGGGTTGGCGCCGGAAATCATCTGCGCGATTTCGCGGATGCGTTCCTGCAAGGTTAGCTCCCGGATGCGGCTGATGGTACGGTCGGCGCGGTCTTCCTTGTACACGAAGTAGTGCGAGTCGCCGGCGGCAGCCATTTGCGGCAGGTGCGAAATGGCAATCAGCTGGTGCTTCTTGGCCATTTGCTGCATCATGCGCCCTACCTTCACCGCAATTTCTCCGCTAATACCCGTATCGATTTCGTCGAATACGATTGTGGGCAGGGCCGTTTTATCGGCCAGCATGTACTTGATGCACAGCATCAACCGCGAGAATTCACCGCCCGATGCGGCTTTGCTCAGCGTTTGGGGTTGGGCACCTTTGTTAGCCGTGAACAGAATGCTTACCACGTCGATACCGCTGGTGGTGGGCTGGCCCACGCTGTACTGCACCACAATGCGCGAGTTGGGCATACCCAGATCGGCAAGTAGAGAAGCCAGCTCCTTCTGAAACTTGGGGAAGCTGCGCTGGCGCTGTTCTGAGAGTTGAGCCCCCCGGCGCGTTACAGTGGCTAGTGCCCCTTCGGTATCCCTGCGCAGACGGCTAATTTCCCTATCCAGATTCAGCACCGAACCTACTTTTTCGCGCAATTCTTCGCGCACCTCTAACAGTCCTGGCAGGTCGCGCACCTGGTGCTTGCGCTGCAAATTGTAGAGAGTAGTAAGGCGGCCTTGCAGCTCGTCGATGCGGGCCGGGTCGCCCTCGGTGCGGCGTTCGGCGGTTTCTACCTCGTCGGCAATGTCGTGCAGCTCAATTAGGCAGCTATCGAGGCGTACTTTCAGGTCTTTGAACGCGTCGGCGTAGGTTGAAACTTGGCCGAGTAGGCTGGCAGCTTCCTTCATGCTGCCGGTGGCGCAGTACTCGCTTTCGGTGAGGGCCTGCAAGGCCTGCGTCAGCTTGAACTTGATTTCCTCGGCGTGCTCCAGCTGTTTTATTTCTTGCTCCATTGCCTCTTGGTCTTCTGTATCGAGGCGGGCTTCTTCCAGCTCATTCAACAAGAAACTGTTGTAATCCAGCTCTTTATTAGCCTGTGCCACCTGGCTTTCCACGCTTTTGAGGTCGGCTTCCAGCTTGCGGTACTGGCGGTAAGCGGTGCCGTACTGAGCGCGGGTAGGCACCAGGCCGGCGTACAAGTCTAGCAGGTTGAGTTGAAACACCGCGTCGCCAAGCAGCAGCGTATCGTGCTGGGAGTGAATGTCCATCAGGTTTGCCCCGATTTTGCGAAGAGCATCCAGCGTCACCGGCGTATCGTTCACAAACGCCCGCGATTTGCCGGCTGGACTAATCTCGCGGCGCAGGATGCACTGAGCATCATAGTCAAGGTCTTCCGCCTCAAAAATATCCTGCAACTGATAGCCGCTGATGTCAAAATGCCCTTCAATCACGCACTTTTTAGCCGTATCAAAGAGCATTTTGGAATCGGCGCGGTTACCGAGCAGCAACCCAATGGCCCCCAGCATGATGGATTTGCCGGCGCCTGTTTCGCCAGTAATAATATTCAGCAGGGCCGAAGGCTGTAGCTGCAGTTGCTCAATCAGAGCGTAATTTTTAATGCGTAGATCAACTAACATGGCAGTAGATAGAAGCTGGAAAGGTGGGCCAGTCGGGCTATCAGCAGCTCAACCAGCAGCGTTCAACCAGGCTTTTTCATGCAAAAGCCCGCAATCGGCTAATAAAATTAGCTGATTGCGGGCGACTTACAAGACTCCACCAAATTTTTTAGTAGAAAATACGGATTTTAACTCAGCCCCTTACCCATCGTTTCGAATAGTCTGCGCAGTAGAAAGGAGAAATGGCGTTCCGCCTACCGCAGTATAGCCTGATACTTGGCCGTATTCGTTGGGTCGATTTCACCGAGCATATTCACTACCTGCTGCTTCTGCTGCGGATCTTGGCTGGTACGAAAAATATTGGCGATTTCGTCGGATTTCGTATCGAAGAAGGAACGAGCAACCAACGTGCCTGGTCGCCGCAACACAGCTGCTTGAATACCAGTCAATGCCGTTAGAATACTGGCGCGGGCGTCCTGGGTCTTCTCGATAAAGACGTCCATACCCTGCCGGTAGTAGGCGTATGAACCCGTACGGAATGCCTCAAGCTGAGGATCTTGCAGGTTCGTGAGCAGCCAGTAACGGTTGCGTGGCTCCCCATCCTTCCATCCGCCATCCGACTCGTTGGTGACCGTCTGCGACGCGGCCGCCAACAGGATATTGCGGGCTCGGTCGTAGTAAGGCGTACCGCCCAAACGGGCAAAGCTGTCCTGATCCATGCCGATGACGATGTAAGCGTAGAAGCTCAGCAGCGACGATAGATTGCCTACAAAGGTGTTTTCCGAGAAATCCAGTGGATTTTGAGGGGAGTAGTTGAACAGCCACCCCCGGTCGGAAATCGACATAACGTTGGTTTCGTAACCGGTGCCGTACACAGGGCGCGTGGTAATAATGCGCACGGTGGCCGTGTAGGTGCCCGTCTGCGGAATCCCCGTTAGTCCCACGAAAAACTTACACCGGATTTTTTCCTCTGGTCGATAGGTCTGGTTGGTCCAGGCGCGGGTATTGAGGAAGTTCTGGATGTCGTTCTGCATTTGCAGCACGATTTGCTGATCCGATACCGTAACGTTTTCCGTCGTCACGCGCACATCAGCTAGCAGCTCCTGTGCCTGTGCTACCGATGTGCACAGGCAAGCAACCAACAACAAATACAGCGACAGTAGTTTACGCGTATTGAGCATATCGGGCAAGCACAAACTGAACAATATCCTGCGCCACGGCAGATTTAGGTAGTAAGTCCGACGTCGTGACCACGCCATCGGCCGTGAGCAGGGTTACTTTGTTGGTATCGTGGCCGAAACCAGCCCCGGCATCGCGTAGGGAGTTGAGCACCACCACATCAAAGTTTTTGTGGCGAAGCTTTTCCAGCGCGTGCACCTGCTCGTTATTGGTTTCCAACGCAAAACCCACCGAAAATTGTTCAGCGCGCTTGGTTTCTCCCAGTGTAGCCGCAATATCCACGTTTTTGATCAGCGTGAGCATGAGCGTATCACCGGCTTTCTTGATTTTTTCGGGGGCTACCTCGGCGGGACGGTAGTCGGCCACGGCAGCCGCAAACACCCAGATCTGCGCTGTGGGTGCGGCCTCGGCGGCGGCGGCATACATCTGCGCAGCGGTTTCTACTCGCACCGTCTGGATGGCTGGGTGGGTAGGCACAGGCAGGGCCGTGGGACCACTCACTAGCGTAACGGTGTGCCCAGCTGCTGCAAAAGCGTCAGCCAGCGCGTAGCCCATCTTGCCCGTCGAGCGGTTGCCGATAAACCGCACAGGGTCCATCGGTTCGTAGGTAGGGCCGGCAGTGAGCAGGATATTCAATTAAAAATTATGAATTAAAAATTATGAATTCTCTCTGTCATCCTGAGCGGAGCGAAGGACCTTATCACACTAGAATAACTCGTCCCCAAATCATTCCAGAGTTAACGTACAGTCCTTGTCGATTGGCTCCTTCTCTTTTGGAAAGGGAGCCGAGGGTGAGACGCAACAATATAACGAACCTATACACTGACTCCGAATGTGCTCCAACGTGAGAAGGTCCTTCGCAAGCTCAGGATGATAGAGCAAACAACTACCCCCTCTTACCCGAAAAACCGTTCTAGCTCCGCTACAATTTCTTCGGGCTCCAGCATGCGGCCGGGGCCGGAAAGGCCGCTAGCTAGTTCGCCGCTGGGCGAGTCGAGTACGTGGTTGCCGTAGCTACGCAACGCCGTTAAGTTGGCTGTTACAGCTGGGTGCTGGTACATATCCAGGTCCATGGCGGGGGCCAGAAACACGGGGCAGCGGGCTGAGAGGTAGGTAGCATCCAGCAGCGAGTCGCAGAGGCCATGGGCAAAATGGCCGATAGTGTTGGCCGAGGCTGGGGCTACCAGCAGCACATCGGCCCACAGGCCCAGGTGCACATGGTTGTGCCACTCGCCGGCCCGTTCATCTTTCAGAAAGCCCTGTAATACTGGCTTCTTGGAGAGCGTACCCAGGGTGAGCGGCGTCACAAAAGCCGAGGCCGAAGCAGTCAGAATTACCTGCACTTCGGCCCCGGCTTTCACAAGCAGCCGCACTAGTGCGGCCGATTTATACGCGGCAATACTCCCGCACACGCCCAGCAGAATCTTACGGTTATGCAGTGCCATGTGCGGGGAGACAACTACTCGTTTTCGAGCAGGTTGCCGTCGTTGTCAACTTCCGGCGTGCGGAAATATACCTTGCCTTCCAAAAACTCCTCGATAGCGAGGTTAGTAGGCTTAGGCAAACGCTCGTAATGCTTGGAAATCTCAATCTGCTCGCGGTTTTCGAACACTTCTTCGAGGTTGTCAACCGTGGTAGCAAATTCAGCCAGCTTGCCGTTTAACTCTTCTTTCAGCTTCACCGACAGTTGGTTGGCACGCTTCGAGATGATAGCAATAGACTCGTACACGTTGCCGGTGTCTTGCGCGAACTCCGACATGTTGCGCGTCACGATGGAGGGGGAAACGTTATTCGGAACTTTCATATGCAGGTATCTTCAGAATCTGGAAAATTTCTTTTGGGGTAGGCGCTGCCTAGTTGGTGGAAGCTGAAGCCGCCGTTTTCTCGGTGGGTTTCAGCCGAACCAGCTCTTTTTGCGCGAAGTCATACATGTTCTCGGCGCTCTTGAGGTTGCGGCTGTTGGGGTAGGCGTCGATGAACTGCTTATAGAAGGCTACAGCTTCCAAATATCGCTCACGCTGTTTGTCCTCTACGCTTTCCTTAGCCAGGTTGAACTGTGATTCCAGCTTTAGGTAAGCTGCATCCTCACTATATACCGAACCGGGGTACTGCTGTTGAAAGTTGCCCAACGCCACCACCGCCGATTGGTAATAGCGCAACTGCTGATACAACTTAGCGCCCTGAAACGCTTTGTTTTCCAGCTTCTTCTGCAACTCCTGCGACATATTTTCCACCTCGGGGCGGAATGTGCTTTCGGGGTAGCGGTTCAGGAATTCCTGGATGCTCTCGTTGGCCGACAGCGTGTTGGTCTGGTCCAGCTCGTACTCAGGCGAGTCACGAAACAGCGACTTGGCATGCAAAAACATAGCCTCCTCGGCGTACTGCGAGTTGGGGTATGTTTCGTAGAACGACTTGAAGTAATACGCGCTCAGCACGTAGTTGCTCTGCTTGAAGTTCGTATTGGCGAAGTAGAATTGAGCCTTTTCTGCCTCGGGGCGGCCTTTCAGTAGGGGTTGCAGTTCTTCCAGCAGCGTGCCGGCCTTGAAGTAGTCACCCTCGTTGTAGTACTTGATGGCGGCTTCGTATTTTTTGTTCACGTCGTTGCTCTTGAGCAGCTTTTGGTAGCCGCTGCACGAGCCGAGCAGCAAAGCGCTCAGAAGCAGAACAAAGAAGGCAGTGGGGCGAAACAAAGACATGGATAGCATGAAGAACGCAAAGATAACGGATTAGCCGCCCGAATCAAAGGCAGCACAGGGCGAGATACTTACCGGGAAGCTGGCTTGCCGGTGGCTACCGGCGCTTTACGGTTTGGAGCAACGGGCCGGGCCTTCGGCGCAGTTTTCTGTTTCTTAGATTTGGGCTTCGCTTTTACTTTGGGCTTGGCAGGCTTCCCGAACTGCCGCCCTAACACTTGCTGGCGGGTAGGCCGTTCCGTGGCGCGCCACTGAAAGCCTTTCAGCTTGCGGTCTTCGTCTTTTAGCTCGTGGGGCGGAATGAAACTAGCATCGGGGTTGGTGTAGTAGGTGACTTTGGGAGCTTTTTTACCTTCCGTGAAGCGCAGGGCCATGGAGGCACCTACCGCTTTGTTCATGCCCGTGAGGGCGGTATCACCATCAAGAGCAAAGTAGAGGCTCTCGGCGTTGCCAAGCACCGTAATTTTTTTCAGTTTGCTGTCCGCAAAGTAGGCCACCATGTTGCGGCCCTTCACTTGATTATAGTTCAGCAGGGTGTCTTCGGCAATACTGAACGCATTGGCATACAGGCGCATCTGGTCAATTTTGCCGTTGCGCAGCCTGATTTCCATACTATCGGAGGTGAGCTGGTTTTGCTCCTGCCACAGAATAGGTTTCTTGTTGAGGTAGATAACCGAATCCTGCCGGTCGTAGGTCAGCGAGTCGCAGGCGCCTTGCAAGTCGTTACGGAAGATCTTGGCCCTGGGGTAGACATACAACACACTAGCATTGAGCTGCTTTTGAGTAGGCGGCAGCGGCGCTGTGGTTTGAAAACGAATGCCGGGTTTAGGCTTGGGTGGCGGCGGCGGGGCTGGCCTACCTTCCACGCTGATCAGCGTATCACCCGCTACGTAGAGCGTGTCCTTGCCGGAGATATTGCGCATCACGGGTGAGCCGTACACCTTGGCTTTGCCCAGCGCCCGCCAGTAGCGCCCCACATCACCCCGAATCACGAGGTTGTCCTTTTTGGAGGTCATCGAGACGTGGCCAGTGGCAATGCCGTAGCTAGTGTTTTCGTCGTACACCAGCTTATCGCCGCCCAGCAGGTAATCGGGCGTTTCTATTTTAGCATTCTTCTGAAAGTCAGCTACTTTCGTCAGAGTATTGTACGTACCGTTTTCGGCATAGAGCGTGCGGTTCAACTTATCGATGATGCGGGTAGGACCAAAGAAGTACACCACCTTCGATAGGGTATTGTACTGCAAGGTGTCGCTGCGTATCTCGTTGCTTTTCGTGACCACGTGCACGTTGCGCCGAAAGCTGAACACTTTACTGTCCGTGTTGTAATAGCCAAACTGACTATCGAGCGTGTTTTCGGGGTCTTGGAGGTGGCCGCCGGTGCTGTAGTAAGCCAGATTTTTAGTTAAGTCGTAGTCTAGCAGGCTGGTGGTGAGTGTCATGCGCGGGTCGCGCATCACCACGTTGCCGGTCATGCGAGCCGTGCGGGCGTTGCCGTCGTAGAAACCTTTGTCGCCGGTGATGGTTACGGTGTCATTCTGCACGATGCGCACGTTGCTGAACGCATCTATGGTATTGCGCTCGAGATACTGGTAAGCCGAATCGCAAAATAGCAACGTGGTGCCCTGCTTGAAGCGTACGTTACCCAGCAGCTTACGGATTTTAACGCCGTTGAACTCGCCGCCCACAAACTCATCGGTACCTAGCAGCTCTACGGGCGGGTTCTTGCCGGTAGTAACGGGCTTGGCAGCCGGTGTTGCCGGGCGTTGCGCCCAGCTAAAAAGGGGCGCCAACAGCAGAAAAAAGAGAAAAACGGATTTCGGGAACGACATTTCGGCGCAAAGGTACGGAAGGTCGGTTGCTAACGGTCATCTTTGCAGAATAGTGCAGACTCATCCATCAGAAGCATAGTCATACTCGTATGCAAATTCTTCTTACCGGCGCATCTGGCTCGGGTGTCACCACGCTAGGCGAAGCGCTATCCTCCGAATTGAACGTTCCTTTTTTTGATGCAGACACTTATTACTGGGAACCCTCCGAACCGCCTTTCACTATAAGAAGACCTGCTCCTATCCGCAATCAAATGCTGAAGGCAGACCTATCCCAACACTCTGCATGGATAGTGGGTGGTTCTCTGATTAGTTGGGGGCCAGAGTGGCAGTCCTTATTCGATTTAGCAGTTTTTCTGTGGTTGCCACCCGCCATACGTTTAGCTAGGCTACAGCAACGGGAGCAAGACCGTTACGGCGACGCTATCAGCACTGATCCAGTCCGCCAAATGCAATCGGAAGAGTTTCTGAATTGGGCTGCGGGCTATGACGATGGGTCTGCACACGGCCGAACCTTAGCAGCGCAAACTGCTTGGCTGGCGGCCCTACCCTGTCCCGTATTGGAATTACGAGGTGATTTATCAGTGGCGGAGCGTATGGTTCGTGTCATGCAGAAACTACCCGTCACGTAAGGTCTTGTTTCTACCTTTTAACCTTATTCCGTAGCCGTGCGCGGCTATTTTTCCTTTTCTCCCATGCTCGACCAGGTTCGCCAATTCATAGACGATAACGACCTTTTCTCTCTCACAGCCGATACCATACTCGTAGCCGTGAGCGGCGGACAGGACTCGGTGGTGCTGCTAGATGTGCTGCACCGCCTGGGCGTGCCGCTGGCCGTGGCGCACTGCCACTTCGGCCTGCGCGGCGACGAGGCCGACGCCGACGAGCAGTTTGTGCGCAAGCTGGCCAAGCAGTACGAAGCGCCCTACTTCGCAGAATTCTTCCAGACCAAGACTTTTGCCCAGCAGGAAGGCATTTCGACGCAGATGGCCGCCCGCGCCCTGCGTTACGCATGGTTTGAGCAGGTGCGGCAGCGAGAGGGATACGCCTGCATCGCCACGGCTCACCACCAGCGCGACGCCGCCGAAACCATGCTGCTCAACCTCACGCACGGCACGGGCCTGGCGGGCTTGCACGGCATTCCGGCCAAAAGTGGCTACGTGGTGCGTCCCCTCCTACCCATCGATAAGCCCGCTTTGTTCGACTACCTGGTAGAAAACCGCCTGATCTGGCGCGAAGACGCCAGCAACGACTCGCCCGTGTACCAGCGCAACCGCCTGCGCCAGGAGGTGCTGCCGGTGCTGCGCGATATCAACCCCAACCTCGACCAAACCTTGCAAATTACCGCCGAGCGGGTAGGCGGCGCCGAGGAAATTGTGCGTCGCTACGTGCAAGACACGGCCGCTGAAGCCCAGCACACCGAAAATGAGGTAACCTACCTGCGTATCGACACGCTGCGGAAAACGGCGGCCACGGCGCTAGTGCTGCACGAGCTGCTGCGGCCGTTTGGGTTTTCCTACCTCGTGGTGAAAGATATTGTGGCGGCGTTCGGCGCCGAGCCAGGCCGGCAATTCGACTCGCCTACCCACCGCCTAGTGAAGGACCGCGAGCAACTAGTGATTACGCGCCGCAACCTGGGCAACTTTGGCACGCAACAGATTGCAGCCGGACAGGAAACACTGAAAATCGACGGGCTGCACCTGCGGCTGGTGCTGCACGAGGCCGAGGACTTTGCCCTACCCCGCGCCAAAAACCAGGCAGCCCTGGATGCGGATAAGCTGAAGTTTCCGCTCGTGGTGCGCCGCTGGCAAGAGGGCGACTGGTTTATGCCTATCGGCATGAAAGGCAAAAAGAAGCTCTCGGATTTCCTCATCGACCAGAAAATTCCGCTGAACCTGAAAGACGACGTGCGCGTGCTGGTATCCGGCGACGGCAAAATTGCCTGGGTAATAGGCCTGCGTCCCGACGACCGGTTCAAGGTGACGGAGGAAACCCAGAGCGTGCTGGCCGTGCAGCGGATGTAGGGGCGCGTTGCACGCGCTCATCGTTGCTGACGTTGCCGAAACGCAACACGATTTCGGCCAATATCTGTCGTTACTGCGCAGCCTTCGGGGTTTTCGGTTACATTTACGCGTATCGCATTTCCTACCCACTCAACGTATTCACTGATGAAAGTTACTGTAGTTGGGGCTGGCAACGTGGGCGCAACCTGCGCCGATGTACTTGCCACCCGCGAAATTGCCAACGAAGTAGTACTGGTTGATATCAAGGAAGGCTTCGCTGAAGGCAAGGCGCTTGATATCTGGCAGAAAGCCCCCATTATTGGCTACGATACCCGCACTGTGGGTGTAACCGGCGACTACTCGCGCACCGCCGACTCCGACGTGGTGGTAATTACCTCCGGCCTACCCCGCAAGCCCGGCATGAGCCGCGACGACCTGATTTCGACCAACGCCGGCATCGTGAAATCGGTGACGGAGCAGGTAGTGAAATACTCGCCCAACGCCATCATCATCATCGTGAGCAACCCGCTCGACGTGATGACCTACCAGGCCCACCTCACCTCCGGCAAAGACCGCACGAAGGTGTTCGGCATGGCCGGCATCCTAGACACGGCCCGCTACCGCGCTTTCCTGGCCGAAGCGTTGAATGTGAGTCCGAAGGATATTCAGGCGGTGCTGATGGGCGGCCACGGCGACACGATGGTACCCCTACCCCGCTACACCACGGTAGGCGGCATTCCCGTTACGGAACTACTAGATAAAGAGACTCTTGACGCCATCGTAGACCGCACGGCCAAGGGCGGCGGCGAGCTGGTGAAGCTTATGGGCACTTCGGCCTGGTACGCGCCCGGCGCAGCGGCAGCTCAGATGGTAGAAGCTATTGTGCGCGACCAGCGCCGCGTGTTCCCGGTGTGCATCAAGCTGGAAGGCGAGTACGGCATCGACGGTGTATACCTGGGCGCGCCAGTTATTCTCGGCAAAAACGGCATCGAGAAAGTGATTGAGCTACAACTCAACGACGAGGAAAAAGCCCTGCTGGAAACCTCCCGCGGCCACGTGAAAGAAGTAATGGACGCGCTGGATAAGATGAGCCAGGCTAACGCCTAACAGTATTCGGCACACCACCCCAATAACGGGCCGCTCTGCGTATGCAGGGCGGCTCGTTGTTTTTGTTGCTGAGGTCATCAACCAAAACTTCGGCCTAGCCGGTTGGTTGTTCTGGGCAATACGCCACCTGAATGGCGGCCGCTAGATGCGGTATTTCTCATCCTATATTCTTGCACATTTATGGAACACCGTCAGTTAGGCGCTTCGGGTCTGCGCATTCCGGTCTTGAGCTTTGGCACGGCTACCTTCGGAGGAAGCACCGAATTCTTTAAATCCTGGGGCAATACGCAGGTAGAAGAAGCCCGGAAGCTCGTTGATATTTGCCTGGAAGCCGGCGCCAACCTGTTCGACACGGCCAACGTGTACTCGCAGGGCGCGGCGGAAGAAATTTTGGGCAAGGTGCTGGAAGGCCGCCGCCACGAGACGCTGATTTCCACCAAAGCCACTTTCCCAATGGGCGAAGGCCCGCAGGATTACGGCTCCTCGCGTCAGCACTTGGTGCGTGCCTGCGAAGACTCACTCCGCCGCCTCGGCACCGACTACATCGACATATACCACATGCACGGCTTCGACGCCCACACGCCGGTAGACGAAACCCTGCGTACGCTCGATACGCTGGTGCAGAGCGGCAAAGTCCGCTACATTGCCTGCTCCAACTTCTCGGGCTGGCATTTGATGAAGTCGCTGTCCGTATCGGAGCGGCATGGGTGGGCGCGCTACGTAGGGCACCAGGTGTACTACTCGCTGCTCCACCGCGAATTTGAATGGGAGCTGATGCCGCTGGGTATCGACCAGGGGGTAGGAACCCTTGTGTGGAGCCCCTTGTCGGCGGGACTCCTGAGCGGTAAAATCCGCCGCGGTCAGCCCATGCCCGAGAGCAGCCGCTTGGCCCAGGGCGGCGGCCAAGGTCCGCAGGTGCCCGATGAGCGCCTGTTTGCCATTGTGGACGTGTTGGATGAGGTAGCAGCCGAAACCGAAAAAACCGTGGCTCAGGTCGCCCTCAACTGGCTGTTGCAGCGCCCCACCATCGTGAACCTCGTAGTGGGGGCTCGCAACGAGCAGCAGCTGCGCCAGAACCTAGCCGCTACCGGCTGGAACCTCACGCCAGAGCAAGTAGCACGCCTTGACGCCGTGAGCGACACCACGCCTACCTACCCCTACTGGCACCAGCGCCTGTTCCCTATGCTCGGGGCCTCGGCGCTCTAAGAAGCTGTTTGCATTAGCTAAAAGAGTGCTATGCCGGTGTAGAGACGCATACTTGCGTCTCGTCGTTGAACGAAGGTCGCTTTGATGGCGCAGACGACGAGACGCAAGTATGCGTCTCTATACAGTTCATTAGTTAACTTAAATAGCCTCTAGGCCTGACACAGTATCGCCATTCAAACAGTTGGGCCGACCAAAGCACGTTTTCACACGTGTTCTGGTCGGCCCAACTGTTGTATCTGCAATCTGCTTTACTGCTGACTGGCCCGAAACAGCTTCTGCTTTTCTTCTTTCGAGAGGCTTTCGTAGCCGGAGCGCGAAATCTTGTCCAGGATGGAGTCGATGTCCTCAGCTTCGGGCTGGGCCGGGCCTTTGCGGGCCTTGGCGGTAGGCGGCACCGTGGCGCGGTTGCGGTGCGACACGCGCAAGCTAGGACGGCCCGAGAACAAGCCCCCTACCCAGTCGCCGATGGCGAGGATGGGGCGGCCCATATCGCGGCCGGCTTGCAGCTGTTTAATAAAGGTGAAGCCTAAAATGGCCCCGCCAATGTGCGCCATTTCGCCGCCGGTATTGCCACCGTCGAGGCCAAAAAGGGCAATCAGCACCAGCACTGCCGCAATGTATTTGATACGTACCGGACCAATTAGAATCAAGTTGAACTCGTAGTTGGGTAGCAGCGTGGCGGCGGCTACTACAATGGCTACCACGGCACCCGAGGCACCCAGCACAATAGTTGGCCCTAGCTGCTGAAGTTTGGGAATGACATTGTATCCAAGCAGAAACAGCGCCGCGCCGGCTAGTGCCCCCAAAATATAGAGACTCGTCACCTTCCGCTCACCCAAATATTCCCGAATCAGTGCCCCGAACCAGTACAGATTCAGCAGGTTGAACAGAATGTGCAGAAAGCCCTCGTGCACAAAGGCATATGTCAGGACCGTCCAGGGGCGGTAGGCCAACCACGAGAGATTGGAGGGTAGGGCCAGCTGCTCGATAACGCTGCTATAATACGGCAGCCCGCTCAGCCACATCACTACCCGAATCAGTTGCAGGACCACAAACACCAACACATTGATCAGCAGCAACTGATTCAGCGAGTTGTCGCGGCGGTTGAAAGCAGTCCGGATGTCGTTATAAATGCTCATAGAGAAGAAAAAGCAGAAGCGCCGAACCCGGCCGGTGGCCATGTAAGGTATGCAGCGTTGGGTAAACGTACGAAGTCGGCCAAAGCTTATGCTGTTGCGTTTGCGTTAATAAAACTGACCGCGGCTTCTTTCCCAGATTTTCAACACAATGAAGCCTATCAACATTCCGCCCAAGTGGGCAAAGTGTGCCACTGTGTCGCCCGGCACACGGTATACGCCCTGGATTAGCTCGAAGGCTGCGTAACCGAACACCATGTATTTGGCCTTTATTGGAAACGGAATGAACAACAGCATCAACTCAGTATTCGGGAACAAGTAGGCAAACGCCATCAAAATCCCAAAAACCGCCCCCGAGGCGCCCAACATAGGCACGTTGAAACTTTGGTTGTAAATCCCATCTACGTTTTCGGTAGCCTGCGCAATATTGGCAGGAGTAGGACTCTCTTGTAAAATACGAGCGTTTTCCCGGTAGCCCTCTGCTTCGGGAAGGTAGGTGCGGAAGAAGTCGGCGTAGTTGCCGGAGCTAGGATCTTGGCGGAATTCCATCCGCGCCTGATTCATCTTGTCCAGCTCGTAGTAGCGCACGCCGGAGTACAGCACGCCGGCCCCTACCCCACAGATCAGCCAGAACGTCAGGAAGCGGTTGGCACCCCACTGCATCTCCAACAATGGCCCGAAGCTAATGAGCGCGAACATGTTGAACAGAATGTGCATGAACCCGCCGTGCATAAACATGTAGGTCAGGAACTGCCACGGCTGATAATTGGGCGAGCCTACCGGAAATAGCGCCAGCATAATCGTCTGGTCACCGAGCACCTGCTGCGCCACAAACACCAGTACGTTGATTAGCAGAATATTCCGGACAGCCGGGGTGAGATTGAACATCTAAAGGGGGTAGAGAAGTGATAAATCGTCTGTCATCCTGAGCTTGCGAAGGACCTTATCACGCGAGAACGAGTCGTTGGTACGCCTGTTGTTCTACCGTGATAAGGTCCTTCGCAAGCTCAGGATGACACTACTTTTCATGTATTGCCTCACGGCTTACGGAAAAAGTCCTGAATCTGGTTGAGTTCCAGCAGCACCAGCGTGCGGCGGCCGTCGGGTGTGTAGCCGGGTACCTGGCAGGCGAAGAGGCGGTCGGCCAGGGCGTTCATCTCCAGGTCGGAAAGGCGGGCGGTGGCGGCACTGCTGGCTACGCGGCGCGCCAGGGCGCGCGCTACTTGCTCACGCCGGTCGAGCTTCACGGGGCCGGCGTGGGTCCGGAACTGCTCGATGAGGCCTTCCAGCAGGGCCTGCTCGTCGCGGGCGGGCACGTCGGCCGGAATGCCCTCCACGGCCACCGTAAACTTGCCGAACTCCGTGAAGCGGAAGCCCAGTGCGTGCAGGGCGTCGGTCACCTCGCGCAGCACCGCAAAATCCTGAGGCGAAAACGTGACGGTGCGCGGAAACAGCAGCGTCTGTGACGCACCGCCCTCGCGCTCCAACGCTTGGGCATACTGCTCAAACAAAATCCGCTCGCGGGCCGCTACCTGGTCAATCAGCATCACCCCCGATTTCACGGGCACCAACAAATACTGCTGGTGTACTTGCAGCACACGGTTGCCGGGGCCGTTGGCGGTTTCGCGCAGGGGCAGCTCGGGATTGGCCTCCACGGGCGGCTGGGCCGGTGCTTTGGGTGGCATAGCCGCCAGAAAATTAGCCATGTCGGGAGAAGCTGCACTACCCCCCGTTCTGGGCTTGGGTGCTACAGGGGCCTCACCCTCCAAATCGGCTGCCGAAAGTTGGCCTAACGACTTATAAAAGTCCTCCAAGTCACGTTTGGCCTGCTCGGTTGGGCGCGGGGGTAGGGGCCGCTCGTAGTCGGTTGTTTTGTCGGTTTTGGAAGTCGACTGGCGCACCTGACTAGCGGCGTCGCTGGCGGCAGCGGCCAGCGCATCGGGGCGGCGGGCGTCGTCGAAACGGTTGGGCGTGCTGGGGGTAGCCGGCGACATGCGCAAGGGCTGGATGGGCGCGAAGTTCACGTCGCCCTCAAAATCCAACGACGGCGCCATGTTGTGAATCCCCAACGATTGCTTCACCGCCGAACGCACGATGGCATACACGGTCTTTTCGTCCTCAAACTTGATTTCCGTCTTGGTGGGGTGCACGTTGATGTCAATGGCCTTGGGGTCCAGCTCCAGAAACAGCACGTAGAACGGGTGGGTGTCGCGGGGGAGCAGACCCTCGTAGGCGGCCAGCACGGCGTGGTTGAGGTAGGCCGAGCGAATGAAGCGATTGTTGACGAAGAAAAATTGGTCGCCCCTACTCTTCTTGGCCGACGCTGGCTTGCCGATGTAGCCGCGCACAGCCAGAAAGGGCGTCACCTCCTCCACCTGCGCCAGTTGCTCTTTATAGCCATTACCCAGCAGCGCCACGATGCGCTGGCTGAGTTTGCCGGCCGGCAGGTTGAACACCTCCAGCTCATTCTGGTGCAGCGAAAACCCAATCTGCGGATTAGCCAGCGCCACGTGCTGAAACTCGTCCAGAATATGGCGCATCTCCACAGCGTTGCTTTTGAGGAAGTTGCGTCGCGCAGGCACGTTGAAAAACAGGTTTTTCACGCTGATGCTGGTTCCATCGGGGCAGGCCACGGGCTGCTGGCTGCTGATACTGGAGCCTTCTACCAGCAAGAGCGTGCCGGTTTCCTGCTGGCGCGGCTTGGTACGCAACTCCAACTGCGATACGGCCGCAATACTCGCCAGCGCCTCGCCCCGGAAGCCCAGCGTCCGAATCTTAAATAGGTCTTCCGTAGAGCGGATTTTGCTGGTAGCGTGTCGCTCCAGACTCATGCGCGCATCGGTGGGCGACATCCCCAGGCCATTGTCTACTACCTGCACCAGCTGTTTGCCGGCGTCTTTAATGATGAGCTGTACTTGCGTGGCGCCGGCGTCCACGGCGTTTTCGAGCAGTTCCTTTACCACCGAGGCCGGACGCTGCACCACCTCGCCGGCGGCAATCTGGTTGGCCAGGTATTCGGGAAGCAACTGGATGATATCTGCCATTCCTCAGAAACCGCGGGGCGGGAAGAAGAGTTTGCGAGTTAAAAAGAAGATGGGCATGCTCTTGACCACAACCGGCACGGCGAAATTATCCGTAAGTTTGTAGTCAACTTTCGTTACCCTAGCGGACTACCGCGGCTTTTTGCAGCAGCTTGAGCAGCACGCAACTGGCCCCAAAAAAGCCTGTTTGGCTGGTCCGGACGGATAACAAAAGTAGGGCTATTTCCGCTCGGTTTCAACTTTACGCCTGTTTCAGACGCACCCCACGGCGCCCATGCTCAAGGATTTTCGCATTCGACTTCTGCTGGTTTTCGTGGCGCTTATTGGTCTGATGATTTCAGCGGCTGCCCCGCGCACGGCCCGCGAAGCCGCCCCTACCTCCCTAGCCGAGCAAAACTGGGTGGATAGCGTGTTCAACTCACTCACCCCCGATCAGCGCCTGGGCCAGTTGTTTATGGTGGCCGCTTACTCCAATAAAGACCGCCGCCATGTGCAGGGCATTGATGCCCTGGTGAAGAACTACAACGTGGGCGGCCTAATGTTTTTGCAGGGCGGTCCGCGCCGGCAGGCCATCCTCACCAACCGCTACCAAGCCGAAGCCAAAGTACCCCTGCTCATTGCCCTCGATGCCGAATGGGGCCTAGATATGCGCCTCGACTCCACCATGCACTTTGCCAAGGAAATGACCCTGGGCGCTATGGACGATGACCGGTACGTGTACCAGATGGGCCGCGAAATCGCCCTGATGCTCAAAACGTTGGGTGTGCAGGTAAGCTTCTCGCCGGTGATTGACGTGAACTCGAACCCTCTGAACCCAGTCATTGGCAACCGTTCGTTTGGGGAAGACAAAGACCGGGTGGCTAGGGCAGGCTTAGCCTATATCAGCGGGTTGCAGGACCACGGCGTAATGGCTGTGGCCAAGCACTTCCCCGGCCACGGCGACACGGATACGGACTCGCACGTGGCCCTGCCGGTTATCAATACCGACATGGCCCGCCTCACCAATGTAGACCTCTACCCCTTTCAAAAGGCTTTTGAGCGGGGCGTGATGGGCGTGATGGTAGGGCACCTGTATATGCCGCTGTTTGATACGGTACGCACGCTTTCGGCTACCCTTTCGCCTAATTTGGTGACGGGCTTGCTGAAGCAGAAAATGAACTACAAGGGCTTGGTGTTCACGGATGCGCTCAACATGAAGGGCGTAACCAGCTACTACAAGCCCGGCGAGGTAGATGCCATGGCCCTGGTGGCCGGCAACGATGTGCTGCTGTTCTCGGAAGACGTGCCCGTGGCCCTGCAAAAGATCAAGGAGGCCGTAACGACGGGCAAGATTCAGCAGGAAGACATCGACCAGCGGATACGTAAGATTCTGCGGGCCAAGTTCTGGGCCGGCCTCAACCGCTACCAGCCCGTGGACGTGCCCAACCTGATGCAGAACCTGGACCGCCCCGCGGCCCGCACCGTGCAGCAGCAGATTTACGAACACGCCACTACGGTAGCCAAAAATCAGGACGACCTCCTACCCTTTCAGCGCCTAGACACCCTGCGCATCGCTACCATCACCATCGGCACGAAGCCGGGCAGCACCTTCGGCGAGACGATGAACAAGTACCAGCCGGGGCCGGTATACGCCATCAGCAACCGCTACGCGCCCGACTCTACTTTCGAGCGAATACTCACGCGCCTCACGCCCTATAACACGGTGGTGGTGAGCCTGCATAATATGAACAACACGCCCGCCCACAACTATGGGCTGGGCGACGGCACCCTGAAGTTTATTAAGCGCCTGCAAGCCAACCCACGCCTGAAGGTGGTGGTAGTGGCTATGGGCAATGCCTACTCGCTGAAATTTCTGGAAGACGCCCGTACGCTGGTGTGCGGCTACGAGGATAATTACGCCTCGCAACTAGTGGTGCCGCAGGTGCTCTTTGGGGCGTTGCCGGCCAAGGGGCAGCTGCCCGTTACGGTGTCGCCTACCCTGAAGGCGGGTGTAGGGCTGCCTACCCCCGACCTGCGCCGCCTGCGCTACGCTACCCCCGAAAGCGAAGGCCTCGACTCGAAGGTGATGGCTCAGATCGATAACATTGCCCTTGAAACCGTGGCTTACGCCGCCGCCCCTGGCTGCCAGGTGCTGGTAGCCAAGAACGGTGCCGTAGTGTTCGACAAAAGCTACGGTTACTACACCTACGACAAGGAGCACCCCGTGAGCAACAGCACGCTCTACGACCTGGCCTCCGTAACCAAAGTAGCCGGCACCTTGCAGGCGGTGATGTACCTGAAGGACCAAGGCAAGCTCGACCTTGATGCCAAGCTCTCGACCTACCTACCCGAGCTGCGCAACAGCAACAAGCGCGACATGCTGGTGCGCGACGTGCTGCTGCACCAAGCCGGCCTGAAACCAGGTATTGCCACCTGGGAAAAAACTGTGACCAGCGCTGGCCCCAAGCCTGCTTATTACGCCACCACCAGCACGGCGCAGTACCCCAACGAGGTAACGCCCGAGCTGTACAGCGTGAAAACCGCCGCCGACTCGGTGTGGGCCTGGACCATCAACTCGTCGTTGCTGCCCAAGGTGAAGGGTAAGTACCCAGTAGAGTATAGTGACCTGAGCTTCATCATTATGAAGCACTTGTGCGAGCGGATTTTAAAGCAGCCCATCGAGGATTTTCTGGACGCTACCTTTTACAAGCCGCTGGGGTTGGGGTCGATGACGTACAACCCGCTCAACCGCTTCCCCAAATCGTGCATCGCGCCTACTGAAAACGATAATTACTACCGTCACAGCCTATTGCAAGGCAACGTGCACGACCAATCGGCAGCGCTGGTGGGCGGCATTGCGGGGCATGCGGGCTTGTTTTCGAATGCCAACGACCTGGCTATTCTAATGCAGATGGACTTGCAGAATGGCAACTACGGCGGCGCACACTATTTCCGCACGCCGGTAGTCACAGACTTTGTGCGCACCAGTGGCGTGGCCGGCAACCGTCGGGCGCTGGGCTGGGACAAAGGCACGCCCGAGAAGGAATCGGGGCCTACCTCGAACCTGTCGCCGGCCAGCACGTTTGGGCACACGGGCTTCACGGGCACCTGCGTGTGGCTTGATCCCGAAAACAAAATCGTCTACATCTTTCTTTCTAACCGCGTGTACCCCGACGCCAGCAACCGCAAACTGGTGCAGTACAACATTCGCACGCGTATTCACGACGTTATCTACAAAGCACTGCAAAAGACATGAGCTGTTGGCTGATTGCATTTTCTTCTGAGTAGCTCCGCCACCGGCGGCCCGGCACCTAGTTTCAGGTGGTAGGCCGCCGGTTTTGCTTGCTGTATCTGCAACCTTGCAGCGTCCCCGGTTTCTATTCTTCTGACTCCCCTTCCACCATCCGCGCACTTTCTGCGCCTCTGCCCGCCCTACTTTCATGAACATCGGCATTGTTTGTTATCCCACCTTTGGCGGTTCTGGCGTTGTTGCCACCGAACTAGGCAAAGCCCTAGCCCTGAAGGGCCACAAGGTGCACTTCATCACCTATAGCCAGCCCGTACGCCTCGATTTTTTCAACGAGAATCTGTTCTACCACGAGGTATACATTCCGCCCTACCCCCTGTTTCAGTTTCCGCCCTACGAGCTAGCGCTGGCGAGCAAGATGGTAGACATTGTGCAGAACGAAAACCTGGACGTGCTGCACGTGCACTACGCTATTCCGCACGCTTCGGCGGCTTATATGGCCAAGCAAATTCTGCTCACCCGCGGCATCCGGGTGCCCGTCGTCACTACCCTGCATGGCACCGATATTACGCTAGTAGGCAAAGATGCCAGCTACGAGCCGGTGGTTACGTTCAGCATCAACCAGAGCGACGGCGTGACGGCCGTTTCGGCCGATCTGCGGCGCGAGACGTACGAGTATTTCGCCATCGAGAAGGACATTGAGGTGATTCCGAACTTCATCAACTTGGAGCGCTTCAAGAAACAAAACAAGGAGCACTTCCGGGCGGCCATTGCGCCCAACGGCGAGCGGATGCTGACGCACACGTCCAACTTCCGCTCGGTGAAGCGCGTGGAGGACGTGGTGCGCATCTTTGCCGGTGTGCGCGAGCAAATCCCGGCCAAGCTACTGCTGGTAGGCGACGGCCCCGACCGCCCACGCATCGAGAAAATTGTGCGGGAGCTAGAGCACCACCAGGACGTGCGTTTCCTGGGCAAGCTCGAAGCCGTAGAGGAAGTCCTGAGCGTGACGGACCTGTTCCTGATGCCCTCCGAAAAAGAGAGTTTCGGGCTGGCTGCTTTAGAAGCTATGGCCTGCGAAGTGCCCGTGCTGAGCACCAACGCCGGCGGCATTCCCGAGCTGAACATCAACGGCGTGACCGGCACCGTCAGCGAAATCGGTGACGTAGACGATATGGTGAAGAACGCGCTGTTTATCCTACAAGACGAAAACTTACCCCGCTTTAAAGCCGCCGCCCTGGGCCGCGCCGAGGAGTTTGAGGTAGGCAAAATTGTGCCGCTGTACGAGGATTGCTACCGCCGCGCCATCAAAGCCCAACTGGCTTCGGTGTAGGGTAGGGAGCCGAACAAGAACCGTAGACCGT
>NZ_JAHWGL010000085.1 GCF_019334315.1 Hymenobacter profundi | reverse complement strand
AGTACGTGAGGACAGATTGAGTTTCAAAGGAAAAGATATAGGGTAGGTAGTGGTTGAAAATGGGTCATGCTGAGCGCGGCGCACCGGAGGCAAAGCATCTGTACTTAAGATAATAATTCCTGTGACTTGAACTACTATCAAGAAAGATGCTCCGACTCCGCTACGCTGCGCTCAGCATGACGTTCTAGCAAAAGGCTTTGCGGGAAGCGCTAATCAGCGTTGAACTTGTACCCTACCCCTTTAATGGTTTGAATATGGTGGTCGCCTACCTTCTCGCGCACTTTACGCACGTGCACATCCACGGTGCGGGCCAGCACAAATACGTCGTTACCCCAAATATTCTGGAGAAGTTCGTCGCGGTTGAACACTTTGTGGGGCGAAGCAGCCAGGAACGCCAGCAACTCAAATTCCTTCTTAGGCAGAATGATTTTGCGACCATCCTGGTACACGGCAAAGCCCGTGCGGTCAATAGTCAGGCCGTTGATTTCGATGGTGGCGCTAACCTGCTGCGGATCCTGGTCGCGGCGCACGAAGGCAGCCAGACGGCTCATGAGGGCACGCGGCTTGATGGGCTTGTTGATGAAGTCATCGGCGCCGGCCTCAAAGGCAGCCACTTCCGAAAACTCCTCGGCGCGAGCTGTCAGGAAGATAATATAGGCATCCTTGAAGCGCGGCTGCTCGCGTAGTTGGCGGCATGCGGCGATGCCATCCAGGTGGGGCATCATGACGTCGAGCAGGATAATGTCAGGGCCAAAATCGGTGGCGATTTCCAGCGCTTGGCGGCCATCAGCGGCCGAAGCTACTTCGTACCCTTCTTTGCGTAGGTTGTACTCCAGTAGCTCAACAATGTCTGGGTCGTCGTCAACAACGAGAATGCGATAGGCGTTGGAAGCAGAAGTAGCGTGCACAGGGCGAGGCGGTTTGGGGTAGAACAGAACGCGGGCCGACAGGCCAACGCGGCGGTGGGAGGTAGGAGGAGAAAGGACGTTTTTGCGGGCTGGCAGTGTCTTAACCGTTGATGCCAAGGGAGGGGAGCATTAAAAAGTGAAACAGACTCGACGGGCCGTTTGCGCCGCCGAGCTACAAAAAAAGCGACCCCAACGGAGTCGCTTTTCCTTACAATCAATTAGAGGCCACTAAGTTCAATCGATTTTTGAGGCCTTGGTATTTATACATATCCACTTTCACAGAGCCAACAAACATTTCGGCCTGAATCAGAACCGGAATTTTATTGCGGTCATCGGAGAGGTACACCGAAATGGCGTTTTCGCCGCGGAAGAGTTTGTTGCTGGGCATCTTGGGCACCAGCCGAAGCGCCCGCACAATGCCTGCTTTGGTTTCCACCGTTTCGCGCCCTTTGTAGATAACGTCCATGCTAAACACTTCGTCGTCGAAAAAGCCCTGCACCCGGATAACCTCACCGGGTCGGTGCTGGTCAAAATTAATAGTTCGCAGGAAATAAACCCCGCTCACAATATCCTGCACATTGCTTGGCACCTTAAAGGTACCGCGTTTTACATCATTCTTGTCTTTTTTATACGATTCAACGGAAGCTACGGCGCGGGTATGGTCGAAGTCCACGGTTTCGCGCTTGCGGTAGTGGTTTTCCTCGATGTTGCGGAAAAAGCGCTGCGGCCGGATGGAAGCCGTGTCGATGTAGGAGCGCCAGGTGTCCCGAATGCGCAGGAAAAAATCGAAGGAACCCAGCGTGCGGCCCGTAACGGTAGCCTGGTAGCACGGCCGGTTGTTTACGCGGTGGATATTGTCGGCTACCTCAATAGTGGCCTCGGCGGCGTTAATCAGACCATAGTGTACCTTGTAGCTGAGCACTTCGCCATGAGTGAAGCTGCTATTGGATACGATACGGGTAGCCTCCGTTGGTTGAAAAGCCGAAAGGCCTACACCAGCGAAAAGAAGCAAACAAACGTAGTAAAACCAGCGACGGGACATACGGAACGGCGGGGTTGTTTCAGCTGGTGCGTATCCAAAAGCAGTGCCAGCAAAGCTACACAACATACGAACGCGCCGCCAGCTTAGTACACCTGAGCTTGAGGAGCATAGTAGTAAAATGCGGCAGAATACGAAAAAGCCCCATAACCAGCGGCTATGGGGCTTTGCAATTCAAGCTAGTGTAGGAACAATACCTACTCGGCCAGTACTTCGTCGTCCTCGTCCACCGTGCGGTCTTCGGGGATGGCAGCCAGAGCGGCTTCAGGCTCGCCCTTCACCATCTGGCGGATTTTGGCTTCGATTTCGTTGGCCAGCTCCTCGTTGTCGTGCAGGATGGTTTTCACGCCTTCGCGGCCCTGACCGAGACGGTCACCGTTGTAGGAGAACCACGAGCCCGACTTGGCGATGATGCCCATATCTACGCCTAGGTCCAGAATCTCACCGATTTTGGAGATGCCTTCGCCATAGATAATATCGAACTCAATCACCTTGAAAGGTGGTGCTACCTTGTTCTTCACCACCTTCACCTTGGTGCGGTTACCGGTAATGTTGTCTTTGTCTTCCTTGATCTGACCGATACGACGGATATCAAGGCGCACAGAAGCGTAGAATTTCAGAGCGTTACCACCAGTGGTGGTTTCGGGATTACCGAACATCACGCCGATTTTCTCACGCAGCTGGTTGATGAAAATGCAGCAGCAGCCGGTTTTGTTGATGGTGCCGGTGAGTTTCCGCAGAGCCTGCGACATCAGACGCGCGTGCAGACCCATTTTCGAGTCGCCCATGTCGCCTTCCAGTTCACCTTTAGGCACCAGAGCAGCTACGGAGTCAATTACAATAATGTCGATAGCGCCGGAGGAAATCAACTGGTCGGCAATTTCCAGGGCTTGTTCGCCATTGTCGGGCTGGGCGATGAGCAGGTTTTCGGTGTCGATGCCTAGCTTTTCGGCGTAGCCTTTGTCAAAGGCGTGCTCGGCGTCGATGAAAGCCGCGATGCCGCCTTTCTTCTGTGCCTCCGCAATGCAGTGCATCGTGAGGGTAGTCTTACCCGACGATTCAGGACCGTAAATCTCAACAATACGACCTTTGGGCAGGCCGCCAATGCCTAGTGCAATATCCAAGCCCAGGGAGCCAGTGCTGATAGCCGGAATGTCGACAACTTTATTGTCGCTGAGCTTCATCACGGTGCCTTTGCCGAACGACTTGTCCAGCTTTTCCATCGTGAGTTGCAGGGCCTTTCTTTTTTCAGCGGCCGGATCGGCGACGACTTTCTCTGTGGTTGCAGCCATGTGAGGGTAGGTTATAAAAAGTACTTACGTTTGGTGAAAATTATGCTTTTTCCGGCTGCCCAGCAAGCTCAGCGCTGCACGGTGAAACCCGTGACGGCGCTCATTTGGGGCAGCTTTTTCTAACACCCGACCCTGGCTTTTCGTGCCGTTGTGCCGATAAATATATGAGAAATTATTTACTAAATATATTAGCCGTTGGCGGTCTGCTAGTTAGCACGCATGCGGCGCAAGCGCAGCTAGATAATCGGGCATTCACAAATACTGAACCAGGCAAAAAAAGCGAGTTTACTTTCAATCAGCAGGCTTCTTCTAGCGAAGAAGAAAACACTGCCGGCGACCTGCGATTATCCGTGCGCTCCTTCACGTTTTTCAAGGATAACGAGTATTTCAACCGCATTATCGAGGGATATACGCTATTCGGCACGCAGTTGAACCCACAACTCGTGTATTATCCCACGGCCAATTTGCGGCTGGAAGGCGGCGTGTTTTTGTGGAAAGACTTTGGTAACGCCCGGCTGCGACAGGTGCGGCCTACTTTTCGGGCTACTTATACCAAGGGCAACAGCGAGTTTATTTTTGGAAACATCCGGCCGCATTTGAACCACGGCTACATCGAGCCGCTGTTCAATTTTGAGCGCGTAATCCTAAAACCGTTGGAGGAAGGATTGCAGTATCGCTATGTTTCTGATAGGGTAGGACTGGACGTGTGGGTGGACTGGCAACGGCAGCAGTATCGGTACAGCAATTATCAGGAAGAAATTGCGGGAGGCCTCAGTGGTTCGGTGCGCCTCACCGGCGCTAGTAGCCCCGTGACGGTGTCCCTACCTCTGCAATTCACCGCCACCCACTGGGGCGGGCAAATCGACACCATCGACCGGCCGTTGCAGACGCTGTTCAACGTAGCTACAGGGGTAGAGGCGCGTTATCAGCTTCCTACCCACCCTACCACGGCATTTCGGGTGCAGGCCTACGGCACAGGCTATTACGACAAGTCGTTTGCCTACCAGCTACCCTACCGGCGCGGTAACGGCCTCTACCTCAATGCCACTGCCGAGACGCGCTACCTGAACCTGATGCTGAGTTACTGGCAGGGCCAGCGGTTTCTATCGCCGCTGGGTGGCGATTTGTACCAGTCGGCTTCCCGCTCAGTGGGCAGCCCAACGTATATCGAGCCGCACCGTCGTATTCTGATTTTGCGCTTGATGCGGGATTTTTCGTTGGGCGAAGCGGCGGCTATTACCGTGCGCGTAGAGCCAGTGCATGATTTCAAGGAAAAAAAGACAGACTTCGCGGCGGGTATTTATTTGAATTTCCGGCAGGAATGGCTGCTGGGCAATATCAGCCGCCGCGAACGGGTAGGCAAGTAGCAACTACCGGGTAGGAGCAGTAGCCCGAGATAAGCTATAGTATAAAATCTCTCCCTCCGCATCGTGCTTGCGCAAAGGCCACAGCCGTGTGCGGGTAGGCAACTGCCGAAATCCTGCCGCCTGGGCCACGGCGCAGCTACGCGAGTTGTTTGCCCGGCACCGAATGGAAAAAGTACCCACTTGCAGGTCGTCGAAGCCAAACTGCACGGCAGCGGCCAGGGCCTCGCGGGCGTACCCGTGGCCCTCGGCCGACTGGGCAAGGTAGTAGCCAATTTCGGCGGTGCGGGTGCGGCCCGTTTGCGGGCGCAGGCTGATATCACCCAGGTAAGCAGCGGTGGCCGTATGCCAGATACCGAGCACATACAGCCGGTCGGAGTGCCAGTCGCTCAGGAAAGTGGTTAGTACACGGGCCGCATCAGTAGAAGTGGTGGTAGCAGCTACGCGGGCCGGGAAAGCAGGGCGCAGGCGGTTACGCTCCTGGTCGAGCAGCGCAAAAAAGTCCGCTTCGTCGGTAGGAGCATACGGGCGGAGCGTGAGACGCGCAGTGGTGACCGTAGTGAGGGGTGGCGCAACAAACAGCGTGGCAGCAACAGGCATACAAGGAAGTAAAACGCTGATGAGCTTACGTAAAAGCAGGCAATGGGATGACAAAATGTTTTGCCCGACTACCTTAACCTCGCGTAGAGTAGGGCGTTTCTAGAAAGGCAAATAACTCATTTATACACCTGCTGGTAGCAGTGCTTATCAGCTTTATTTACGGACATGACAGGAAGACTTGCAGGCAAAGTGGCCATTATAACGGGCGGTGGCGCTGGTATTGGTGAAGCCATTGCTAAAAAATTTGCGAAAGAAGGTGCTGCTGTGGTGGTAGCAGGCTTTGCGGAAGATCCAGTGTGCGAGGTAGCGGAAGAGATTATTCGCACCGGTGGCCGTGCCATTACCTTTACCGGCGACTTATCGAACCCTCAAACGGCAGAGGCCTGCGTGCAGGCAGCGCTGGCAGAGTATCAGGAGCTACACATCCTGGTAAACAACGCCGGAGTGTTTCCGGCTACGTCTACCATCGATAAGTACTCAACGGAAGCGTTTGAGTACATGATCAAAAACAACATCTACTCAAACTTTATGATGACCCGGGCTGCTATTCCGCACCTGCAAAAAACGCGGGGCAATATTGTGTCGGCAGGCTCGGAGGCGGGACACATGGGCGAGCCGCAGAACACGCCCTACGGCGGTACTAAGGGCTTCATACACGCCTTCCAGAAGGGCGTAGCCGTGGAGCAGGCCAAATTTGGGGTGCGCTCCAACATTGTAGGTCCCGGCCCCATCGACACCGCCTGGACACACAAAGAAACCGGCCCGATGGATGCTAAAATGGAAAAGCTCACCGTACAAGGCGTGCCCATGGGTCGGCGCGGCACCACCGAGGAGGTAGCCAACGTGTATGCTTTCCTGGCATCAGATGAGGCTAGCTACGTTACCGGCGCCATTTATTTCGTAGATGGCGGCGTTACCGTCTCTAAAGGCCCCCACGGCGACGAGGTGCCTAGCGACTTGGCTAAGGAACCTATCGGTGTCCTACCCGTCGAACATACCAAAGATGGCAACACCGAAGTGCGTCCGCAAGACGCAGCTAGCATGGTTACGGATTAACACTGATTTTAGCAGATTTCACGGATTTTGTAGCCGATTGACGCTCACAGTTTCTTAAAGCAAAAAGGCTTGCCATTGGCAAGCCTTTTTGCTTTTGTGTCTTATCGAATTGAGTCTTTACAAAGACAATCCTTACTAATCCGCAATTTTGTATTGTGCGGGGCTGCCCAGGGCGTGCTGCGTGCGCATGATGTTCACTTGGCGGGCGGCTTCGTTGAAGTATTCCAGCCGGCGAATCAGCATTTCTTTGAGCAGCACACGGCCCTCGGGCGTGGCCATGTAAGCCTTTTTATCTTCCAGAAGGCGACGCATGGTGGCTTCCGTCTGGTCTTCGTGCTGCATATACTGCTGCTGAAACTCGGCTAGGCGGCCTACCCCGTCAGTAGTAAGGCGGTATTGCGTGCCACCCTGATTCAGCACTTCGCAGAGCACGTATACTTCCAACGGGAGAGAGGTAGCCAGCGCCGTAGTGCGCAGATCGAGACCCGCAGCCAGGGCATCTAGAATAATATTGACGTTACGCTCGAACTGCTGGTAGTACGCAGAAACTTCCATGGTAGAAGTATTGAATGGTAAATGGTGGCTGTTGAGAATTGGCCTATAATCAGAGCTTAGCTGACCACTGATGCCCTAAACACCAACAATGCTACAGAATTTCCTTGATGATTTGCTCGATACTGATGCCTTCGGCTTCGGCTTTGAAGTTGCGCACCAAACGGTGGCGCAGGATGGGTAGGGCCACCGCCTGCACATCCTCGATATCGGGCGAGTATTTTCCGTTGAGCAAGGCATTACACTTAGCACCCACAATCAGGTGCTGCGAAGCACGTGGACCGGCGCCCCACTCCAGTAGCTGATTCACACGGGCTGCGGCGCGGCTGGTATTCGGGCGGGTCTTGTGCACCAGACTCACAGCGTATTCCACCACGTTATCGGCCACGGGTACGCGGCGCACAAGCTGCTGATAGGCTTGGATTTCACTGGCGTGTAGTACCTTGCTTACGGTAGCTTTCCGGTCGCTGGTGGTATTTTTCACTACCTGCAACTCTTCCTCGTAGCTAGGGTAGCCCAACTCGATGTTAAACATGAAACGGTCAAGCTGCGCCTCAGGTAGGGGGTAGGTGCCTTCCTGTTCAATCGGGTTTTGGGTAGCTAGCACGAAGAACGGACGGTCGAGGACGTAACGCTTGCCGGCCACCGTCACGGCGTATTCCTGCATGCTTTCCAGCAACGCCGCCTGGGTCTTAGGCGGCGTGCGGTTGATTTCGTCAGCCAGCACAATGTTGGCGAAAATTGGACCCTGCACGAAATGAAAATCCCGCTGCTGGTTCATTGTTTCCGAACCTACAATGTCGGAGGGCATCAGGTCGGGCGTGAACTGGATGCGGTTGAACGACAGGTCCAGCGACTCAGCAATGGTATGAATGAGCAGCGTTTTGGCGAGACCCGGCACGCCCACCAAGAGGCAGTGACCCTGGGCAAACACGGCAGTCAGCACCAGCCGCACCACCTCATCCTGCCCAATAATTACCTTACCGATTTCCTGCCGCAGCTTGTGGTACGATTGTGCCAGCGCATCGGCGGCTTCTTTATCGGAGGCGAAAGGCATAGGTCGATTTGCTGATGTAGGGATTATGGATAGGCTGAGCTTTGCTTGGTATACTGATGCTTGATGCGCTACTATGCCGAGTATATACTTCAATCAGCACGTTAACGCATCAGGCATTCACGCATCACTATAGCGTTCTTTGCAGCAGCCGGCACTCGTCGTACTGTGGGTCTACGTCGATAAAGACGGTGGTGCGGTTCTTCTCAAACCACTCGTCTAGTGCCTTATTTTTCTTTTCATTGAGAGCAGCCTGCGCAATTTTCTGGTAGTCGTCGCGGAGGTTAGCTTGGTGAGGCGGCGTGTTCGACTTCAGCCAGATCAGGCGCATGGCGTCCTTGCCATCTTCGGTGCGGTAGGGTAGGGGCTGCGAAATACTACCTACCTTCATCGTATCAATGGTGAAGAAGATAGCGGGGTCAATTTTATCCAACGGGATATAAGTGCTGGCGTTCTGTTGGTTCTGGATCAGGCCGCCGCTGGTGCTAGTGGCTTTATCGTCTGATTCATCTTTGGCAGCTTTGGCAAATGTAAGGCTGTCGGCTAGAATACGGGTGCGTAACTTGTTTAGCTGCACCGCTGCCACGCTCACGTCCTTCGAGCCGGTTTCGGGCTTCAACAAAATGTGGCGTGTGCTGTATGTTTCGCCCTTGCGCTCAATTAACTGAATGAGGTGAAAGCCGAACTGCGATTCCACCACCGGCGACAACTGCCCTGGCTCCATGCGCAAGGCGGCCGCTTCGTACTCAGGTACTAGCTCCTTGCGCTTGAAAAAGCCCAGATAACCTCCCTGCACCGCCGAGCCAGGATCTTGCGAATACTGCTTGGCTAGCTCCTCGAAACTCTCGCCGCCCTGGATGCGGGCACGCAGATCATTTAGCTTGGCCATAGCTTCCTGCTTGGCCTTGTCGTTCACTTGGGCCAGTTTCACAATCTGCCCTACCTCTACCTCAGTAGAGAAATAAGGTAGGCTGTCTTTGGGAATGCGGTTGAAATACTGCTTCACCTCGCGGGGCGTCACAGTTACTTTGCCCACAATCCGCTCCTGCATTTCCTGTTGCGTTAGCTGGTCTTTCACCTGTTGGCGCAGGTCGTCCTTGAGAGCTTTCAGGGGCTTGTTGTAATACTCTTCCAGCTTTTTCTCAGAGCCAATTTGCTGCACGAAGTAGGCCATACGGCGATTCAACTCGCCGTTGACCTTGGCCTCTTCTACCACTACCGAGTCGGTTTCGGCCTTGGCTAGCATCAGCTTGTTCATCACAATCTGTTGCAGGATTTTGCAGCGCAAGTCAAGCGGTAAGGCCTTACCCTCGGCGCGGGCTTCTTCCTGCGCATATACTATATCCAGATCTGATTTCAGAATAATCTGGTTGTCCACCTTTACGATAATACCATCCACTATCGTGCGACCTACTGGTCGGCCGATGCCTAATTGGGCCGAAGCAGAGGTGACGATGCCCGTCAGTAAACCGAGGCTAAGCAGCGCTACGCGCATCGGCAAACGAAAAAAATAAGTCATGCAGCAAAAAAATAGGTCCGGTGTTGGCACCTGCCGGTCGGACAGCACTACCCAGCAACGCAAAAAGCAGCGCGTAAATTTCAACATAAATCACGGATTTTTTGGATGAAAGCGGATTTTGTGAGCGGAGTAGGGTAGCACCTCACGGCTGTGCCAGCGCATTTGGGCTACCCTACTTGCTGCGGATACCGCAAAGACCTATTAGCGTTGCATACGCTAGCCCCAACGTCCTCTACAAAATTCGTGAAATCCGTTAAAACCTGCGCTCATCCGAAGTCTATTTGGTCACCAGCTTATCGACTTCCGATTGGTTGAGCTGCACCGGATATTGCGTCCGCAACTGCTCAATCCACTGTTGCTCCAGGTAATTCTGGTAGTCAGAAGTGGCTTGGCCGCGGGCTTCGCTCAGCTTCTTGGGGCCGGCCGGTAGTTGTTCTTTGATGATAACGGAGTAGTAGCGGCCATCTAACTGCACGGGATAGGTGCCAGGACCGCGCTGCGCTACTTGGTCCACGGCTTTGCTGTCGCCCTGTTGGAACGTGCGCTGCTGAATCTTTACCCCCAATGGGTTTTTCTGATTGAGGATAGCTTCCAGCATAGCGGGGTTGTTGCTGCTTTGAGCAAACGCAACAGTTGCTGTCGCTGGTTTTGAATTGGCTGTGGCACGTAGGCGGCTGGCAGGCACTTCCCGGGAGGTGAGGTATGCAACGACTTTCTCAGCGCGCCGCCGAGCTAGCGCGGGTTTTTCACCGCGCTTTATATGACCCATTACTTCAGTGGCTACCAAGGTAGTATCCGTCAGTAGCTGATCAGCTAATTGGTTGAGGCTTGCCTGAGCTATTGAAGTTAGCTCTGCCGAGCCGACTTTAAAATCAACCGCTTTCGGCAGCTTGTCAGTCATTACCTGGTAGCGGCCTACTTGTAGCGACTGCTGAGCGTCTTCCAGCACCTCCGGCGATGCAGCGTTGATAACCGTTGCCTGCACGCGCGGTGCCCACTGGTAGTCCTGCTGGTGCTCGGTGAAGAACTTCTGTAGTCCTACCGAGTCGTCGATAGCCTTGGACCATACTTTCTCGTCCATCAGCTGGAACAGCAGAATACCGTCACGGTATTCTTTCACCAGCATGCGGTAGTCCTCGTACTTGCTTTCCAGGTTGTCGCGCTCGTAGTTGGTCAGGCTCTGGTCTACGTACTGGTCGTAGAGCACCTGCATGGCGTGCTGGGGCTCATCGCCGGGGCGGGGGCGCTGACTTTGCTCCACGTAGGCCAGGAAGTCGGTGGCGGGGTAGGCTTTGCCATTGATGGTGAATAGGGTAGGGTTAGCAGCTGGCTTACCTTTTCCCTTCGTTACGGGCATGCTCACGTGTTTGAAGCGGCCATTCACCAAGGCTGTATCAGCCTTTGCAAAAGCGTATTCTTTTCCAGCCTTGTTCTCGTCAAACTTATTCTCAGTTTTCACACGCTTCAAGAAAGCCGCGTGGTTCAACTCGGAGCGCGAGTCTTTGGCTACCTTGCTCTTGAGGGTAGGCTGCATGGCTTCAAACGAAGGCACCGGCATTTTCTCAATCAGCTTGATAACGTGCCAGCCGTAAGGCGTTTGCACGGGGCGCGACAGGTCGCCTGGCTTCTGCAATTTGAAGGCAACCTCCTCGAAGCTCGGAATCATGCGGCCCGCGCCAAAGGCGGGAATCTCGCCACCGTTGGGTGCCGAGCCGGCGTCTTCCGAAAACTGCGCTACCAGCTTGTCCCAGTTCTCGCCGCGTTGCAAGCGGCTATACAACTCGTCAATTTTCTTTTTGGCCGTGGCCGAATCGGCGGCGGGCATGTTGGGCGTGGCCCGAATCATGAGGTGGGCTACCTTGATTTCGCCCTGCGCCGTCCGGGTGTCGTTCACCTTGATGAGGTGGTAGCCAAAGCGCGTGCGCACCGGCTCCGATACCTGCCCTACCGGCGTTTTGTATGCCGCCGACTCGAAGGGGTACACCATCTGCATTGAGGTGAAGTACCCCAGACGGCCACCGTTTTCGCGGGCCGAGGGGTCTTCCGAAGTCTGACGGGCCACTGTTTCAAAGTCCTCGCCGCCGCTGGTCACGCGCTGGCGCAGGGCCTGCGTTTTCTGGTAAGCGGCCAGTGTATCCTTGGGCGCGGCATCGGGTGCTACCCTGATGAGGATGTGCGACGCGTTGATTTCCTTGCTCAGGCGGTCGTAGGCCTCGCGCACGAGCTGGTCGGTGACGCTTTTCTCGGTGAGGTAGGGCTGGGCCAGCTGTTGCCGGTAGCCATCCAACTCACGCCGGAACGCCTGGGTGGTATCCAGGCCGCGCTGCTCTGCATCGAGTACCTTCAGCTTGAAGTTGGTGTACAGCTTCAGATACTCATCCACACCCGCACGGGTACCAAAATCGGGGGCTGTGCTGTTGTTTTTGCGGTATACGTAGGCAAACTCCGAGGCGGGTACCGGGTGCGTTCCCAGCGTTTCAACAACGGGTTGTTTGGTTGCCGACGTGGTTTTGGTAGACTGGCAGCCGGCCAGTAGTGCTAAGGCAGCGCCGGCGTACAGAATGCGTTTAGGCATAAAAGCAATAAATCTAAAACAGACACCCTACGCCATTGCGCAGGAAAGGACCGATGCAATTTTACGGATTTTTTCCTGCCCAGCCCGTGGAGGGCAGCACCCGCGGGCGCAAAACAAAAGGCACCCCGCGAAAGGTGCCTTCTTATGCTAAACTCGACTGTTTTTCTTCAGGAAACGCGCTTGTGCAGCCGGCAAACGTTGTATGTACCGGAGGTAGTGAACTCCACACTGTCCATAATCCGGTTGACCAGTGCCATGCCTACCCCGCCTTTCTTGCCCAGGCGCACATGCTCATTCATGTCCGGCTCGCGGAACGTAGAAGGCCGGTAAGATATCGGGCTACTGTCCTCAATAGAAATATCCACAGCATGGTTTACGAAGTTGATACTCAGGCACAACGAGCGGGATTCATCTTCCCCATTGGCATGAATAATCAGATTTGCTACTACCTCGTCGACAGCCAGTATAATCTGGTTGAGCTGTAATTCCGACAAGTTGTAGGTAGCCAGATAGTCGTTCACGAAGTCGCGCACAACCTTCAGGTTTTCTCTACTACAACTAATGCGGATATCTTTTTTCATGAAAGCAGCGTCCGTCGACAAAACGAGTTAAATAGCAACGGCTTCTGCCTGTGTGGGTACAATCGTCATCAGCGAGTCGAGGCCCAGAATTTCGAATACGTTATGCACTTTTTCCTGCATGTTGTAGAAAATGAGCTTCACGTTGGCATCTTGCAGCCGTTGCAAGTGGGATATAAAAACGCCCAGCCCCGCCGAAGAGATATAATTGAGTCGTTGGCAGTCGATTAATATTTTTTGATAGTCCAGAACTTCCGATTTCGACAGCTCCGTATCCAGAATCACAGACGAGCTAGCGTCCAGCTCACCGTCGAGATTCAGGGTGAGCGATGTATCAGTGGCTTGTTGCGTTATTTTCATGCCTCGGCTCTACGTTAGGAGTGCGGATCAGGTTGAACAGCTTTGAATTTAATCACCAGCAACGTCTGATCGTCGTGCACGGGCTGACCATAGCTGAACTCAGCTAAGTCGCTCAAAATATGTTGTTTAATCTCCTCCGCTTCCAGGTAGTATGTGCGCTCCAGTACGCGCTGTAACCGTTCCTCCCCATATTCCTCCTTATTCTCCCCACGCGCCTCCACGATACCATCCGTATATACTACCATTACGTCGCCGGGGTTGTAATCGTAGAACTGATTTTTGATGTGTTTCTCGTAGGAGTCGTTGCGAATAATACCCAGGCCCAAGCCCGCCGTGCGGAAGTAGGAAACCTCTTCCTTGATGGAGTGATAATAGAGCGTGTGGCAGTGGCCAGCGCGCGCAAATACAAATCCACCGTGCTCATAATCAATAATATAGAGCGAAGCAGTGATAAAAGATGACTTTTCCAGGCAGTGGATCAGGGCGGTGTTGGCCTGAGACATGAAACGGCTGGGCACCGGGAATTTTTCCCGGTCGTTGCGAGCCAGAGGGTTTTCCTGCATCAGCGCGTGGAAGATACCCTTCATCTGCGCCACGTGAAAGGCCGCCGTGACGCCCTTTCCCGATACGTCGCCTACCAAAATGGCTAGGCGCCTACCTGGCAGGTGTAAGAAGTCGTAAAAGTCGCCGCCTACCTCTTTGGCTGCCAAGGCAAAGGAGCTGATTTCAAACCAGTTGTCGGTAGGTAGGGTCTTCGGAATCAGGCTGTCCTGTACGGCCGAGGCAATCTTTAGCTCCTCTTGTACCCGCTCGTTTTCAATAGACGCCTGGAGCAGTTGCAGGTTTTCGATACTGAGTACCGTTTGACTGGTGAAAGTTTGTAGGATGCCCAGATTCTCGCGGTCGAAGCCGTGGCGCTGGTCCTTCAGCATATACAGGGAGCCATAGCGGCGCTTGGTAGAGCGCAACGGCATCACAATCATAGACGAAAACGGCAGCTTCAGGCTACGAAAGCCGCTGCTATTGTCCAGATCGTTGTTGAGATACTCAATGTGGCCTAGGTTGTAATCGGTGAGCAGGCTGTGAATGGCAGCGCTTTGCTCCTGCTCAATATTGAAATATTTGCCTGAGTAGCCATCTGTGGGGGTATCCAGGGTCAACCAAGCGGCATCGGCGCCCACCGTTTGCACTGCCGAGTCGAACAAGGTGCTGTAGATTTCTTTTTCGGTTTGGCCTTTCTGGATCAGCTGCGTGAGGCGTTGCAGGCTCAGGATTTCCTCGCGTTTCTGCTCAAACACACCCGCTGTAGGCAGGTTGAAAAACGTGACCAGTAGCCCTACCAGCGAATAGAACGCGGCGAAGAAAACGGTGAGCATCAAAAACGCGTGCTGGGGCGCGGGCGCTACCAGCTTGGGGTCGTGCTCGATGCGCAGGAAGTACACTACAAACACCCCCATGCACAGCAGCAAGCCTGCCTGCAACAGCACCACTTCCCATTTCTGGCGACGGTTGAGGTAGGCTACCCACTTCTGGTTGCCGCTGAGGTAGATGCCAAACAAAGCCAAGCCACCCATCACGGGGTAGGCAAGCAGGCCCGTGGGCGCCCAGTTCAGTAGACGAAACAACAGTGTACCGCCCAATAACAGCTCAAACCACAGCCACTCGCGCCGCAAGTGGGTAGGCGCCCGAAACAGGACCAACGACCGCCATGTGTAGTTGGTACTGGCCAGAAAGACGATGAACAGCGCTAGGTTAATGGTATAGATAACCGCGAAAAAGACCCGGTCATTGGTAGGCGCTTCGGCCTGAATGAAGCGCTCCAGCAGGTGCAATCCCACACAAACGCTGGCCAGGATGCCGGGCCCCAACAACAGCCGCCGCAGCAGCCCCGTGAAATCGGTGCCGCGGAGCGGGTCGGGACGATTGCGTTGGTAGAGAAACACGCCCGCTGCAAAAAGCGCCTGCGACACCAGCGTGAGCCAGGGCGCCGGGCGCCCTAACTGGGTAGCCAGCTCTGGGCTGGCGGTCAGGAGCGTGCAGTACAGCAGCACCAACCAACTCAGAATAGTGAGGGGTAGGATGACAGCTTGCAGCTTCTGGCGAAGAGACATACAGTGAAAACAAGGTAGAACTACGCCGTGCGCCGCAGCGGAGTGGCAATAGCGAAAGGGCCGACAAGATACGCAGCGCGCCGAAATCAGACGCGCGACGTTATCGGACTGCTAAAATAATGAGCGATTTGCTAGCGCAAGTATAGATGCTATATCGCGAAAGTGGAAGCTCAACCGCAAGAGTGCAATTGGCAGGTGGTAGACACTTGCAATACAACGTTATTTCGACCAGCGGGAGAAATCTCGCGTGCTCCCACTAATTTTCTGATGATTGAATTAGTACGGCACGCGAGATTTCTCCCGCTGGTCGAAATAATGTTGTAACGCAGCGTACTGCTTTTGCTTACCGGCTGCTATAGTTCGGTGCTTCGCGGGTGATCTGCACGTCGTGGGGGTGCGACTCGCGTAGGCCTGCGCCCGTGATGCGGGTGAAGCGAGCCTGTTGCAGAGTAGCAATATCGGGGGCACCGCAGTAGCCCATACCGGCCCGCAGGCCACCGGCCAGCTGGTAGAGCACCTCGGCGGCCAGGCCTTTGTAGGGCACGCGGCCCACAATGCCCTCGGGCACCAGCTTTTTCACGTCGGCCTCGGCATCCTGGAAGTAACGGTCTTTCGAGCCGTCTTCCATGGCTTCTACTGAGCCCATGCCGCGGTAGCTCTTGTACTTACGGCCTTCAAACAACGTCACTTCGCCGGGAGCTTCCTCAGTGCCAGCTAGCAAGGAGCCTACCATGATGGTAGAGGCGCCAGCTGCCAGGGCCTTCACTACATCACCCGAAAACTTAATGCCACCGTCGGCAATCAGCGGGACGCCGGTGCCTTCCAGGCCGCGGGCCGCTTCCAATACTGCTGAGAGCTGCGGCACGCCAATACCGGCAATAATGCGGGTGGTGCAGATGGAGCCGGGACCTACGCCTACCTTCACGGCATCGGCACCAGCATCGGCCAGGGCGCGGGCACCTTCAGCAGTAGCCACGTTGCCAGCAATGACTTCGAGGGTAGGAAACTGCTGCTTGATGTTGCGCACGGCGTCCAACACGCCTTTGCTGTGGCCGTGGGCGGTGTCCACGCTTACCACGTCTACGCCGGCTTCTACCAGGGCCGCAATGCGGTCCAGCAAATCAGCCGTAACACCCACGGCGGCGCCTACCCGCAGGCGGCCGAACTCATCTTTGCAAGCGTTAGGCGAACGGCGGCGCTTGCGAATGTCGCGGTAGGTAATCAAGCCCACCAGCTTGCCGTCCTTGTCTACCACGGGCAGCTTCTCCACTTTTGAATCCTGGAGGATTTCTTCGGCAATACTGAGGGCAGTGCCGGCGGCGGCCGTTACGAGACTTTCGCGGGTCATTACCTCTGATACCGGGCGACTCATGTCTTTCTCGAAGCGCAGGTCGCGGTTGGTGAGGATGCCTTTAAGACGGCGCTGGTCGTCCACAATCGGAATACCGCCAATCTTGTTGTCGCGCATCATCTGCTTGGCATCGCCCAGGGTAGCGGTGTCCTCCAGCGTGAAGGGGTCGAGGATGATTCCGCTTTCCGAGCGTTTCACGCGGCGCACCAGTTCGGCCTGCGCTTTGATGCTCATATTTTTGTGCACCATGCCAATACCGCCTTCCTGGGCCATGGCAACGGCCATGTCGGCTTCAGTAACGGTGTCCATCGCCGCCGAAACAAAGGGCAGGTTTAGGCGAATGTTGCGGGTGAGCTGGGAGCTGGTGTCGGCGTCGCGGGGCAGTACTTCGGAGTAGGCCGGAAGTAGCAGGACGTCATCGTAGGTGAGGGCCTCGAAGGCAATTTTGGCAGCGTAGTCGGCCATGGCAACAAGAAGGTTAGGTGCTACTTATTGCCGGACAAAGCTACGACGAAAAGTTGGCTTGCGTGTTATCAAACTATGAAAGATGCCCTGCAAATCCATTCTAACAAGAGGCATTGGTGCAAACGGACCGCCCGATTTCCCCTACCTTGCGCTACGCAAACGTTTGTCTAAACTGACTTAGTCTCTATGCCCCGTTTTCATTACCCCGCTTTCGCAGCGGGTTTTCTGTTGCTGTTTGCCTCTGCGTCCGTCCCTGGCTTTGCCCAAAACCACCAAGACTACCTACTCACCGACAATTGGAAATTCACAAAGGGTGACTTTCCCGAGGCCGCTACTCCGTCTTTCCGCGATGCGAAGTGGCAAACCGTGCGCGTGCCGCACGACTGGGCCATCTACGGCCCGTTTGGCGCCGACAACGACAAGCAGCAGGTGAAGATTGAGCAGAACAAGGAGGAGCAGGCCACGGTAAAAACCGGCCGTACGGGCGGCCTGCCCTTTGTGGGGGTAGGGTGGTACCGTCGCCAACTGGAGGTGCCGGGCTTTGGGGCCGGCAAGCGGGCGGTGCTACTGTTTGATGGGGCAATGAGCAATGCCCAGGTATTCATAAACGGCAAGGAGGTTGGCCGCTGGCCTTATGGCTACAACTCGTTCTATTTCGACATCACCGACTACCTGCAAACTGGTGGCAACAACACGCTGGCCGTGCGCCTGGAAAATCAGCCGGAGTCGTCGCGCTGGTACCCAGGGGCGGGGCTGTACCGCAACGTGCACCTTATCGTGAGCAACGACGTGCACATTCCGGTGTGGGGCACCTACCTCACCACGCCCGAAATCAACACGGAGTTTGCCAAAGTCAAGCTGAAAACCAAGGTAGAAACGCCGGGCAACACCTTCCAGCCGCTGCGCCTGGAAACCGAAGTGCGCGACGCCACCGGGCAGGTGGTGGCTACTACCTCGTCTACCCTGGCGGCCACTGACCAGCAGGAGTTCGAACAAAACTTGGTGGTGAAAGCGCCTAAGCTCTGGTCGCCGGAAACGCCTACCCTCTACACGGCTACCTCCAAGCTGTATGCGGGCGATGTGCTGAAGGACGAATACAAGACGCCGTTTGGCATTCGGTCATTTAAGTTTGAGGCTGGCAAAGGCTTTTCCCTGAACGGGCAGCCGCGCAAGTTTAAGGGCGTGTGCAACCACCACGACCTGGGCCCACTGGGCACAGCCGTAAACGCGGCCGCCCTGCGCCGGCAGCTGGTGCTGCTGAAAGATTTGGGCTGCGATGCCATCCGGACCACCCACAACATGCCCGCGCCGGAGCTGGTACGGCTCTGCGACGAAATGGGCTTCATGCTAATGGTGGAGTCCTTCGACGAATGGAAGACGCCGAAGGTGAAGAACGGCTACAGCCAGTATTTTGATGAGTGGGCCGAGAAGGACCTTGTGAATATGGTGCACCAATACCGCAGCAACCCTTCGGTGATTATGTGGAGCATCGGCAACGAGGTGCCCGACCAGAGCGCGCCCGGCGGCAACAAGATTGCCAAGCGTCTGCAAGACATTGTGCACCGCGAGGACCCTACCCGCCCCGTCACGGCCGGCATGGACCGCATCGACGACGCCATCAAAAACAACTTTGCCTCGGTACTTGATGTGCCGGGCTTCAACTATAAGCCTCATCGCTACCCCGAGGCCAACAGTAAGCTGCCGCAAGGCTACCTGCTGGGCTCCGAAACTGCTTCTACCGTTAGCTCGCGGGGCGAGTACAAGTTTCCGGTGGAGCTGGCGAAACAGAAGAAATACCCCGATAACCAGTCGTCCTCTTACGATGTGGAATACTGCGTGTGGTCGCAGATTCCGGACATCGAGTTTGCCGCCCAGGACACGCTACCCTATGTGGCCGGTGAGTTTGTGTGGACGGGCTTCGACTACCTGGGCGAGCCCACGCCCTACGACGAGTCGTGGCCTTCGCACAGCTCCTACTTCGGTATTCTGGACCTAGCGGGCATGCCCAAAGACCGGTACTATCTCTACCGCGCCCGCTGGAACACTCAAGCGCCTACCCTGCACGTGCTGCCGCACTGGACTTGGCCTGGCCGCGAAGGCCAGACCACGCCCGTGTATTGCTACACCAATTCGCCCTCGGCCGAGCTATTTGTGAACGGCAAGAGCATGGGCCGCCAAACCAAATCCAATACCGCCGACCTGCGCACCCGCAACCGCTTGATATGGAACGACGTGCAGTACCAGCCCGGCAGCATCAAAGTGGTAGCCTACGATGCCCAGGGCAAAGCCATAGCCGAAGAAACCGTACGCACCGCCGGCAAACCCCACCACATCCGCCTAGTAGCCGACCGTACCCAGCTCACCGCCGACGGCCAGGACCAGGCCTACATCACCGCCCGGGTAGAGGATGCCCAGGGCAACCTCTGCCCCGATGACACCGAGCAGTTACGCTTCAAGGTAAGCGGCGCGGGCAGCTTCCGGGCCATCGGTAACGGCGACCCTACCTCGCTGGAGTCGTTTCAGGCGCCGCAGATGCACGCGTTTCATGGGCAGCTGGTAGCCATTGTGCAGACTACCGGCAAGCCCGGCGCCGTGCGCGTGCAGGCAACTGGTAAAGGATTGAAGAATGGGGAAGTGACGTTGCAGACGTCCGCGGAGAAAGTGCGGTAGTTGGTTTTTTTAACGGGGCCCGGCCCAACCTTCTGCTGGGCTTTGGAGTTGAAAAGTCAGTCGGGCGCGATACAATAGCGTCTAGCTGACTTTTTACTTATAACTCCACCCCTCATGGCAACTACAAAAAACTGGTTTATAACCGGCGTTAGCACCGGCTTTGGTGCGTCGCTAGCCGATTTGCTCCTCGAAAAAGGTGATAAAGTAGCCGCTACCTTCCGCAAACAGGAACAAGTAGACGAATTCACGAAGAAAGCCGGCGAGCAAGGCCTGGGCGTACTGTGCGACGTGTCGGACGAGGCGCAGGTGCAGCAGGCCATCCAGCAGTCCATCGACGCGCTGGGCCACATAGATGTCGTAGTGAACAACGCAGGCTACGGCTCACTGGGCAGCATCGAAGAAATTGATGACAAAGAAGTACAGCGCCAATTCGACGTGAACGTGTTTGGTCCGCTGCGCGTGCTGCGCGCCGTGCTGCCCCACCTGCGCGAGCAGAAAAGCGGCCACGTGCTCAATATTACCAGCGTAGGCGGTTTGAAAACCTTCCCGGGGGTAGGTATCTACAACGCGTCAAAATTTGCGCTCGAAGCTATTGGCGAAAGCCTGGCCCAGCAAGTGAAACCGCTTGGTATCAAAGTTACCAATATTGAGCCCAGCGGCTTTCGTACAGAGTGGGCCGGTGGCTCAGCTACCTACGTGGATACCAACATTGAGGACTACCGCTCTACGGTAGGCGAAAACCTGAAAGGCATTCAGAGCTACAGTGGTAAGCAGCCCGGCGACCCCGACCGCGCCGCGCAAATCATGTACGATTTGGTGCGTGAGGAAAACCCACCCCTGCACCTACCCATTGGTAAGGCCGCTGTAAAAGGTGCCCGCGAGAAATTCACCCAGCTTGTGCAAGAGCTCGAAGGAGTAGCCGAGTTGGGTAACTCTGCTGATTTCCCTGAAAGTGCGCAATAGCGGTACATGTAAGTAAGCAGGCTGAAAATCGCCTGTCATCCTGAGCTTGCGAAAGACCTTCTCACGTCAGAACGATAGTCACAATAACGACTCGTTTTAGCGTGATAAGATCCTTCGCAAGCTCAGGATGACAGGCGATTTTACGTTCAATACTTAACACTCAAACTCAACACTTCATAATAGCCCATTC
>NZ_JAHWGL010000084.1 GCF_019334315.1 Hymenobacter profundi | reverse complement strand
CCGCCTGTTGGCCCTGGCTTGCGGAATCTGGAATTGGCATCTCAGAAAACGAAAAGAGATTATTTAGGAACAAGTCTATGGGCTTGCTGGAGGATCGACTGACACTCTCGGCTGATTACTACGTTGCCCAAACGCGGCAGGCGTTGGTAAACCCGGTGCCCCCGATTTTCCTGGGCAATGCCGGCACCGACCCCTACCAGCGTATCGGTCGTCTGGAAAACAGCGGTTTTGAACTTAACGTGGGATATTCCGATACGCGCAGTGCATTCACGTATGGCGCATCGGCCAACCTGACGACCATTCGCAACCGGGTGGAGCAGCTAGGTGGTAATGGGCAGATTTATCAGGCCGGCCCGAACGGGGCGGCCCGCACCGAGGTGGGCTACGAAATTGGCTCCTTCTACCTCTATCAGTACGACGGTGTGTTTCAGACGGCTGACGAAGTGGCGGCCAGCGCCCAGCCAGAAGCCTCACCAGGCGATGCTCGCTACCGCGACATCAACAACGACGGTATCATCAACGACCTCGATCGTGTGCACGTAGGGCGGGTATTTCCAAAAATTCAGTACGGCGTAAACCTCACTGCGGGCTACGCGAATTTTGATATTGCCGCGCTGTTTCAGGGTGTGCAGGGCAACGATGTGCTCAACGTAGGAAAATGGTGGGTAGACCGCGGCGACGACAATAGCAACTATCGCACAGACTACAACCCCTGGACGCTCGAAAACCCCACCAATACCCCACGTGCAGTGAAATCGGGCGGCGGCGGTGCTGGTGCCTACTCGGCTGCCAACAACTCACGTATCAACTCCACGCGCTGGTTGGAAAACGGCTCCTACCTACGCCTAAAAAACTTGCAAATTGGCTACAACGTGCCCCAAACGGCATTGAACAAGGTGAAAGGCATCGGTAGCGTGCGCGTGTACCTAACGGGCCAGAACGTCTTCACCATCACCAAGTACAGTGGCTACGACCCCGAAACGCCGGGTGGCGGCAGCCTGGCCCGTGGCATCGACGATGGTACCTACCCCGTGGTGCGCTCCTACACGGCCGGCATCCAGCTGGGCTTCTAAGCGCGTCGTTTCATTCTATTCGCCTCTACTTTGTCATGAAATATCCTTTCTTTAAAATAACCGCGCTGGCGAGCACCTTACTGCTAACCACTGCCTGCGAAAAAGACCTGCTGGAACAGGTAAACCCTAACCAGCCGACCACGGCCTCTTTTTGGGCTACCAGTGCCGATGCCGTGCAGGGCGTGAATGCCTGCTATAGCGGCCTGCAACAACTGGGTACCTACCGCCGCTGGTACAATTTTGCTTATGATCTGCGCTCTGACGATGGCTTCAGCCAGAGCCCCTGGGGCGAACTGGCCGACTTCACCAAGTTCACGCAGGTGAACTACAACTTTGAGGTGTCGCAGAACCTGTGGCGCGATGGCTACCGTGCTATCTGGCGCTGCAACCAAGTGGTTACCAATGTGCCCGCCATTGAAATGGATGCAAAGCTGAAAGCACGGGTAATTGCTGAAGCCCGTTTCCTGCGCGCTTTGTTCTACTTCAATCTGGTATCGCTCTATGGCAATGTGCCCCTGGCGCTGGAGCCCTCCACGCTGGATTACCGGCCTACCCAGGGTACCGAAGAGGCTGTATGGAACCAGGTGTACGCCGACCTGCTAGCCGCCAAACCCGACCTCGATGTTTCGTACACCGGCACAGATATTGGCCGGGCTACCCGCAACGCAGCGGCTACACTGCTGGGCAAAGCCTACATGCAAAACCGCCGCTGGGCCGATGCATCGGCCCAGTTTGCGGAGGTGATTAATTCCAATCAGTACTCACTCACCAATACCTACACCGACAACTTCCGGCACACAACGGAGAACAATTCAGAATCCATTTTTGAAGTGCAGTTCTCCGACGCCAAGCAAGGCGGCAACGACGGCGACGACGCTACCTCGTCGGAGGGGGGGCAACGGTCCCAGTTCTGGGGTGCGCCCGATGCCGGCGGTTTCGTAGATGGAGAGGTACGGCCCTGGGTGGTAACTGAATTTCTGAAGGAAGGGACTACGGCTGGTACCCGCGACCCGCGCTTGGCCGCTACTGTATTCTATAATCGACGGCAATTCTCTACTGCCTTACCGGCTGATGGTGACACGCTGGTGTATGGGGTAGGGTTCTTCACGCGCTATGACAAAAACGATAGGCGCAACCTTACTCGCGTGTACTGGCGCAAGTACCAGACCGACTACTATCGTAATTTCGAGAACTTCGACTCGCCAATCAACCACCGCGTGATGCGCTTTGCCGATGTGCTGCTGTTGCAAGCCGAAGCCCTGAACGAGCAAGGACAGACCGCCAACGCCATTCCGCTAATCAACCGCGTGCGGAGCCGTGCTACCCTGGCGCCGCTCACAAGTGGCAGCTTCGACCAGACCAGCTTACGCACGCAAATCATGCACGAGCGCGTAACCGAACTGACCGGCGAAGGACTGCGTTGGTTTGATTTAAAGCGCTGGAACCTGCTGAATAGCCAGAGCACAGTGGATCAGCTGAAAGCCCGCGATGCCGATTTCAACAACTTTGTAGTTGGCAAGAGCAACCTGCTACCCATCCCGCAAGTTGATATCGACGCGGCTGGTCTAACGCAAAATCCCGGCTGGCAATAGTAACACAGAGAGCCGCCGCGCCTGCCACGGTGCGGCGGCTTTTTTTTACCCCATCCTTCTATCTTCTTTTCTATGTTCGCAGCTATTCTTACTCGTCGGTTGCTGGTGCCTGGTATGTTGCTGGGCGTCCTGGCCTGCGGGGGCGGTTCGTCGTCGGACCCTGCGCCTGCGCCGCCTATCCTCCCGCCCGTTACGCCGCCTACCACTGGGGCTGCTACCTTCAAAAACCCGCTGCTCAATTCTGGCCCCGATCCGTGGGTGTATCAGAAAGACGGTTTCTACTACTACATGAGCACTTCGGGCGGCGACCTGCGCCTGCGTAAAACCGCGAAGATGTCGGAAGTAGGCTCGGCCCCGGAAAAGGTGATCTGGACGCCCAACGGCAGCTACCGCGACATCTGGGCACCGGAAATCTACTTCTTCGATGGCAAGTGGTACGTGTACTTCAGCGCCGATCCGATGTGCTGCGGCGGCCACCGCACCTGGGTACTGGAAAATCCGGCGGCTGATCCTACCACCGGCACGTGGTCGTTGATAGGCAAAGTAGCCACCTCCGACGATAAATGGGCCATTGATGGCACCGTGCTGGAGCAAAACGGCCAGCGCTACTTTGTGTGGTCGGGCCACAAGGACTTTGGCGGCGGGGTAGAAAACGAAACCCAACGCCTGTACATCGCCAAAATGAGCAGCCCCACGGCCCTCACCGGCGAGCGGGTAGAGATTTCGCAGCCTACCTACGGCTGGGAAAAAACCGGCTACCCCTTCGTAAACGAAGGTCCCGAAGCCCTGCACCACGGCGACAAAACCTTCATCGTGTACTCGGCCAGCCATTGCAGCACCGACGATTACGCCTTGGGCCTACTCACGGCCTCCAGCACCGCCGACCCGCTCAAACCCGATTCCTGGACTAAAACGGCTACCCCGGTCTTTACCAAAAATCCCGCTAACCAGGCCTACGGCCCCGGCCACAACGGCTTCTTCAAGTCGAAAGACGGCACCCAGGACTGGCTGATTTACCACGCCAATCCAATGACAGGCCAGGGGTGCAGCAACTCCCGCACTCCCCGCATGCAGCCCTTCGCTTGGAAGAGCGACGGCATGCCCGATTTTGGTACACCCGTAGCTCCTGGCACGGCGCTACCCGTACCCAGCGGCGAGTAACAACTTCTCCTACTCAGAAACACGAAACCCCAGTGCCTTCCGACACTGGGGTTTCGTGTTTTCCGGCGGCGACTATGCCCCTGCCAGCGCCGGCTTGCGGTGGTGCTGGCGCAGGGTTGGGTCGTCGCCGTAGTGGGTGTGCTCGGCGCGGTAGGCGCGCTCGAAGATGAGCGGGAAGATGAACAGCGTGAGAATGGTGCCCGTAATCAGGCCGCCAATTACCACAATGGCCAGGGGCTTCGAGGTTTCGGAGCCGATGCCGGTGCTGATGGCCGCCGGCATTAGGCCGATGGTGGCCATGAGGGCCGTCATCACCACGGGGCGCACGCGGGAGGTCACGCCTTCATGGATGCTGTTGTCGAGGCTCATCTTTTTCAGCATGTTTTGCTTGAACACCGAAATCAGAATCACGCCGTTTTGGATGCAGATACCGAACAAGGCAATGAAGCCAATACCAGCCGAGATAGAGAAGTTGGTGTGCGTGATGAGCAGCGCCGCAATGCCGCCAATGATGGCGAACGGCACGTTTAGGAGCACCAGCCCGGCGTCTTTCAAATTACCAAATAAGATGAACAGGATGAAGAAGATCAGGGCCAGCGAGATGGGCACTACCTGCGTGAGGCGCTGGGTGGCACGGCGCTGGTTTTCGAAGTCGCCGGTCCACTTCATGCTGTAGCCCTTGGGGAGACTCACCACGGCGTCTACCTTGCGCTGGGCTTCTTCGATGGTGCTACCCATGTCGCGGCCCCGGATAGAGAACTTCACGGCCGAGAAGCGCTTGTTGTCGTCGCGGTAGATGAGGGAGGGGCCGTTCACGTCCGAGACGGTGGCAATTTCCGATAGCGGCACGGAGTTGCCGTTCATGGTAGGCACCATCAGGGCCGCAATCTGGGTAGGCGACTGGCGGAAACCTTCCTCGTAACGCACCACGATGGGGAATTTCCGCTCGCCCTCGTACATCTGGGTGGCCTGCTTGCCGCCCACGGCCATTTCCAGCACTGCGTTGGCGTCGGCTTTGCTCACGCCGTACTGGGCCATGCGCCGCTCGTCCAGCTCCACGTGCAGCTCGGGCTGCCCGATGTTGCGCAGCGCGCCCAGGTCGTCGATGCCTTTAATGTCCTTGAGCACGTCGTATACCTGGCGGGCTTTGGCTTCCATCAGCTTCAGGTCGGTGCCGTAGATTTTGACGGCAATGGAGCCTTTTACGCCCGAGGCAGCTTCCTCCACGTTGTCGGTGATGGGCTGGGAAAAGTTGAAGTCCACGCCGGGGAATCGGGCTAGCTTCTCCTTCATGTGTTCAATTAGGGCCTCGCGCTTGTCCTTGTGCTTCATCTCGGCCTCCACCTCGGGGGTGTGCTTGAGCTGCACCAGGAACTCGTTGTTGTAGAAGCCCGTGGGGTCGGTGCCGTCGTTGGGGCGGCCGGTCTGGCTCACCACGTCGCCTACCTCCGGGAAGCTCAGGAATACCCGCCGCATCTCGTTACAGAGCTTGTTCGATTCATCCAGCGAAATACTCAGCGGCAGTTGGGCCCGCACGTAAATCGAGCCTTCGTTCAACTCGGGTAGGAACTCCGAGCCCAAGAAGTGGAAGGCGCCCATTCCTACTACCACCACTACCGTAGCTACCAGCAAGCTAATGGTTTTGCGGGCGTAGGTGAAGGCGAAAAAGCGTTGCGCCCCGCGGTTGATGCCACGCACGAAGACGTTGTCCTTCTCCCGCACGTTCTTTTTCAGCAGAATAGACGCCAGCACCGGCACCAGCGTCAGCGTGAAAATAAGGGCGCCGAGCAGGGCAAAACCGAGCGTCCAGGCCAGCGGCGAAAACACCTTGCCTTCTACCTTCTCGAAGGAGAAGATGGGTAGCAGGGCGGTGATAATGATGGCTTTGGCGAAGAAAATCGACTTGCCCATTTCCCGGCCTGACTTTTTGATCAGACCCATTTTCGAGAGCTTATTGAAGCGCTCCATCCCTACCTCGTGGGCCTTGTGGTCGAGGGCCACAAAGAGCCCTTCCACCATCACCACGGCCCCGTCGATGATGATACCAAAGTCGATAGCACCCATGCTCAGCAGGTTGGCCGACATGCCCTTCAGCCGCAGGCAGATGAAGGCAAATAGCAAGGCCAGCGGGATAATCACCGATACAATCACCGTGGTGCGCCAATCGGCCATGAACACGAACACAATCACCGTCACCAGAATAATGCCTTCCAGCAGGTTGTGAATCACGGTTTCCGTCGAGAAATCGATGAGCTGCTGCCGGTCATAGAAGGTCTTGATCTTCACATCGGAGGGCAGGATTTTCTCGTTCAACTCGGTCACTTTCGCTTTCAAGGCGGCAATAACTTCCGAGGGGTTTTCGCCCTTGCGCATCACCACAATGCCTTCCACCATGTTGTCGTCGTAGTTGCGGCCTACCTTGCCCAGCTTGGGTAGGGCCGACTCGTGCACGATGGCGACGTCCTTTACCAGAATCCCTACCCCGTTCACGTTCTTGATGACCGTGTTGTTGATGTCGGAAATGTTGTTGAGCAGGCCGATGCCGCGCACCACAAAGTTCTGCTGTCCGGCGTTAATCACGTCGCCGCCCACGTTAATGTTCGAGCGCTGAATGGCGTTGTACAGATCCAGCGGCGAGATGCCGAAGTCTTGGAGCTTGCTGGGATTTACGCTGATTTCGTAGTCCTTCACCTCGCCGCCGAAGCTGTTTACGTCGGCCACGCCGGGCACGGCTTTCAGGTTGCGCTCAATCACCCAGTCTTGCAAGACTTTCAGCTCGCGCACGGTTTTGTCTTTGCTGGCCAGCGTGTAGCGATAGATTTCGCCGGTAGGGCCGTAGGGCGGCTGCACCTCGGGGTCTACGCCGTCGGGCAGGTCCACGTCTTGCAGCATGTTATTCACCTGCACGCGGGCAAAGGCATCGTCCACGCCATCATCAAAAATCACCTTCACCACCGACAAGCCAAACAGCGTGGTCGAGCGGATGCTGGTTTTCTTCTGCACCGGGTTCAGGGCAATTTCCACCGGGGCCGTCACAAACTTCTCAATCTCCTCGGCCGAGCGGCCGGGCCACTGCGTGATGATGGTGATTTCGGTGTTCGTGACGTCCGGAAAGGCCTCAATGGGCGTGTTCCGGTAGCTCACCACCCCGGCCACAATGGCCAGCAGCGTCATCAAAAAGATGAAACCGCGGTTCTTCAACGAAAAGGCAATAATGCCCTGGATGAACTTGTTCATTTGAGTTTAGCTATTAGCTGGTAGCTGTTGGCTGTTAGCTTTCTATAGAAGTAGGGTCGATGATTTGTAGCACAAAAGCTAATAGCTAATAGCCATCAGCTAACAGCTAAAAAATCAGTCATTCAACTCGTCGTACACCAGCAGCTGGTTCTGGGCAATGATTCGCTCGCCGTCGTGCAGGCCCGACTCCACATAGCTGGTGTCGCCTACCGTCTTGGCTACCTTCACCTCGCGGGTTTCGATGTGGCTGCGGTCCTTAAATACCATCACGAAATTGCGGTCCTTGTCGAACACCACGCTTTGGGCCGGCACGGCCAGCATCTTCTCGTTTTGGGTGTTTTGCACCTTGATTTGGGCATACATCTCGGGCTTGAGCAGGTAGCCGGGGTTGTCGAGGCGCACGCGCACCTTCATCACCTTCGAGTCGGGGTCGAGCACGTTGAACACCTTGTCGATGCGGCCCGTGAACACTTTGTCGGGGTAGGAGAGGGTGGTCACCTGCGCCGTGTAGCCCTGGTGCACCTTCGCAATGTCCGACTCAAACACGTTGGCCATAATCCACACATCATCCAGGTTGCTGACGGTGAACAGGTTGCCCACGTTGTCGGCGTTGAACTGCATGTGGTCGGTCACGTTTTTCTCCGTGATAAAGCCCGAAATGGGGGCGCGCAAGGTGTAGGTGCCGTCGGCCGATACGCCGTAGACGTTCAGTTGCTTACGGCTCTTACCCACGTTGCTCTGGGCCTTGCGCAGCTCCTGGCGGGCCAGGGTCACATCGCGCTCCGAGGCCAGACCATCTTCGAACTGATCCTCGGCCACTTGCAGGTTCTTGCGGGCAATATCCAGGTCGGAACCGGCCGTAGACGACTGGTTTTGCAAGTCGGCAATTTCGCCGCTGCGAATCACAGCCAGCACTTGCCCCTTGGTCACGTGGTCGCCCAGCTCCACCGAGAGCTGTTCTACCACGCCGCCTACCAGTGGGTACACCTTCACGGTTTTATCGCCGTTGGAGGCAATCTGGCCGGTCAGCAGCAGCTCGTCGCGCACGGGCTCGGCGCGCACCGTATCAATCTTCAGCTCCTGCAACATCTGGTCCGACAGCGAGAAGCCGGCCTCAGCTTTGTGCGGCTGTTCGGCTTCAGTGTGGGTGGAGCAGCTCGCCAAACCCACGGCGAGCGGGAGGGCCAGGGTAGAGGCCAACGTGGCAAAGCGGTTCATATCGTATGCGGTTAGTTTGGTCTGTTGAAAGTATCGGCAGTCTTACTCGGCGTTGAAGACAGTGCGTCCTACCGAGAAATTGAGCGACTCGAACGCCCGCAGGCGGGCAGCGCGCAACTGGTTGAGCTGCACAATGTTGTTTTTGTAGCTCTCGTAGAAGTCCAGGAACTCCACGATGGTGATGTTGCGCTTGGCGTAGCTCTGCTCAATGCCCTGAATCAGGCGCGAAAAGTCGCTGATGTTGCGGGTGGCCGTTTGGTAGAGCGCGTCGGTTTGCTGAGCCTGGCGCCAGGCCTCTTGCACGTCGTTGCGCACCGTGAGCAGCTGCTGGTCGCGTTGGGCGCGGCTCTGCTCAATCTGGGCTTGCGCCGTGCGGATATTGCCCTGGTTGCGGTTGAAAATCGGCACGGCCACGCCCAGGGTCACGGCGTTGTAGTTCTGGATATAGCTGCCGGCGCGGTCGTACACGTAGCCTACGGCCAGATCGGGGGCCGCTAGGGCGCGTTGCAGGCGTAGGTTCTGGTTTTGCTGCTCCACATCGGCCTGGCGGGCGCGTAGGTCGGCGCGGGCTACTTGGGCCGTATCGGCCAATTGTTCTTCCGAAAAGCCCGTTAACGACAAGGCTTGTAACCGGGAATCGTTGACCGTGGGACGGAAGTAGGTGCCCGACGACTCGCGCAACAAAATCCGCAAATCCGATTCCTGCGTGGCAATTTCAGAGAGCAGCGCCTGCCGCTCCGTTTGCAAGTCAAACAAAAAGGCCCGCAACCGAATCACCTCTTTCAGAGCAATGTTGCCCTTCTCATACTGATTCTGGTAGGCCGTTAGCGTCCGCTGAAACGAGTTGATTTCGGTGTTATAAGTGCCGACGGTTTGCTGCTTGTAGTACAGGTCGAAGAAGGTGGTGCGTAGCTGGTAGTTGAGGGTACGCAGCAGGTCTTCCAGGTTGAACTGCTCCACCAAAGCGCCCTGCTGGGCCACGGTGGCGGCAGCTTTGCGGCGGCCGGCAATGGCAAATAACTGCTGCACCTGCACAATGCTCTCACCTCGGCGTGTCACGTCGAAGGCGCGCCGCGTGTTGGGGTTATAGGTGTTTTGCTCCAGCGAAAGGGTAGGGTTGTCCCAGAGCCGAGCCTGTAGAATCTGCGCTTGTGCGGCCGATACGTTGTAGCGTTGGGCTAGCAGCAACAAGTTGTTTTGGGTGAAGCGCTGCTCGGCTTCAGCGAGGGTTAGCTGGGCCGTATCGGGCACAGCCACCACGGGTAGGAACGCCGTGGCGTGGGCAGTGCCGGTCAGCAACAACAGAAAAAACAGCAGCGAGTGAAAGCGAGACATATCCGGTTCTGATAATTGGATATGCAAGTGTACTCCGACGGTATTAGGCTGATATTAGAGTTGGATTAGAAACGGATTAGAAACCGTATATTTGAAATATGTGCTTGTTAATGAGGTGATTAAAATAAAAGTAAATTGAAGCTTATAGGAATAATTATAGTGTCACTCTATTAAATTTCATTCTATTCACTAGCTTCGTCAGTCCACACGGATCATCAGTAGTTCTTACCAGTGCTTATTGCTCTTGCTCATGCAGCTTCGTCTGATTGCTACCACGCCGGGTATATCCATTTACTACGATGAAATCAACCGGTGGCTCTACACTGATTGGCAGGGAGTGCATACACAAGAATCATCTCAGGCGGCGGGTCTGCTGCTCTTGGAAGTTTTGCGCCAGCAGCCCAGCAGCAAAATTCTAAATGACACCTCTACTATCGTCAGCACCTCCGTCGATCTGTCGACCTGGGACCAATGGTGGTTGCGGGAGTTGGTAGGGGCCGGGTTGCGCTACATTGCCTGGGTCTACCCCCGCCTATTTCCCGACCGCGATGCCACAGAGCGTATCCTTATTCACGTAAAGCCGATGGTAGTGACTACGTTCGATGATGTAGCTACCGCCTGCCTGTGGTTGCAGAAACAGGGCGTCGCCGCTCACCCAAGTAGCCCTACAGTAGCGCTTTTAGGCTGAAATATTATCAAATAGTAGCTTGCGTGGTAGAGCATTGAGTCGGGTTGCCTGTAGGCAGCTGCACATCAACCACCGTTCCTTCATGCAAGCGGGAGGAAATATGCAACTGGCCGCCGTGTAGCTCAATAATTTTGCGCGTGAGCGGTAGCCCCACCCCGTGTCCAATAACACCGCGGGCATTATCGGCCCGGAAAAACGGTTGAAAAATGCGCTGCAAATCTTTCTCAGCAATACCGATGCCCTGATCGGCTATCTGAATGTGTACCCGGCTGTCGGCGTAGTGAAAGCTGACGGTAACCGGCGCACTACCCGAGTATTTCAGGGCATTGTCCAGCAAGTTGGTGAGGGCGCGCGCAAGCAGCTGGTGGTTGCCGGTGGTTTCTAGGGCGGTAGGGTCAGATGGCAACTCGCCCAAGCGTATTTGCACCCGCTGCCGCTGGGGGGGCATAATGGCTTCGCGGGCTTCGAATAGCAGCTCATCCAAGCGAATCTCGTCGCCAGTAAAGTTAGTGAAGCTAGCTTGTGTAAATTCCAATAAGTTGTTGATCAGGTCTTTCAGCTGCTGCAACTCCGTCAGCACCGACGCCAGCGCCTCGCGGTACTCGGCTGGCTCCCGGTCGCGCTTTAAGAGCACTTGTACTTCGCCGATGGTAGCCGTGAGCGGAGTGCGCAGCTCGTGTGACGCATTACTGACAAACGTGCGCTGGGCCTCAAAACTCTCTTCTAGCCGCTCCAGCATGCGGTTGAAGGTGTGGGCCAGCCGGGCAATTTCGTCCTGCTCGTGGCGCAGGCCTTCGTCTACCCGCAAGTGCAGGTCGCGGGCCGTAATGCGGTCCACCTGGTCGTTGACGGCCGCAATGGGCGCCAGCGCCCGCCCCGCAAAGATTCGCCCGGCCACGTAGATAACGGCCAGGCTGCCCACAAACGTCAGCGACAAGATGAGGGCGAGGTTTTGCAGGCGTGCTCTGCCCAGCTTGTTTTCTGCCGCCGCTACTATAATATAGTCGCCCTGGTTATCGTGGTAAAATAACCCGATGGCCTGCCGCGAGCCAATAGTGAAGTACATTTCGCCATCGACCACAATGCGGGCCAGTAGCTTATCGGATAGCGTAACCCGCTCATCTTCCTCCAGAAACCGCACCTGGTGGTTGGAATCGTAAATCTGCAATACCTCGTTGTTTAGAGCCTGCAAATAGCGATGCTGAAACGACCGAAAAGCCCCAGCCCGCATTTCATCCTGTTCCAGAAAAATATAGCCCGTCACCTCCGCCCGGTCGCGCAGGCGCTGCCGAAACTCCCGCTGCGAATAGCGAGCTTGCAGCACGTACGCTACCGTAAGTGCCACCGCCAGAATAACAGCTACCATGCTGAGAAACAAGAGCGTCAGACGGTTGCGGATGGTCATGAGAAGAGGGTAGGAAGGATAGGAAGGTTTGGGGGAGGATAGGGGGCTAAGAAAGTAGGGTAGATAAAGAAAAGCGTCTGGCATCCTGAGCTTGCGAAGGACCTTCTCACGCGTAAACGACCATCTTAACAGCGACTCGTTCACCCGTGAGAAGGTCCTTCACAAGCTCAGGATGACAAACTTTCTACTCTTTCTATACCCTTTGCCTACCCTTCCTCCCGCAGCACATAGCCCATGCCTACTACAGTGTGAATGAGCTTGGTAGGGAAGTTCTTGTCGATCTTGTTGCGCAGGTAGTTCACGTATACGTCGATGACATTGGAGCCGGAGTCGAAGGACTCTTCCCAGGAGTTTTCGGCTATTTCGGCGCGGCTGAGCACCCGACCGCGGTTGCGCATGAAAAGCTCCAGCAAGTTGAACTCGCGGGCGGTGAGCTTGATGGGTTGGCCGTTGCGCGTAACGGTTTTGGCGGCTGTATCAAGGTTGAGGTCGGCTAGTGTGAGCACCGCCCCTTTGGCGGTTTGCCCGCGGCGGCGCGTCAGGGCCTTCACGCGGGCCAGCAGTTCAGCGAAGTCGAAGGGCTTGACGAGGTAGTCGTCGGCGCCCCCGTCGAAGCCGTGGAGCTTATCGGTGGTCGTGCCCAGTGCCGTCAGCATCAGCACGGGCACCTGCTGGTCTTGCTGACGAATAGCTCTCAGTACCTCTAGGCCGCTCTGGTTGGGTAGAATCACGTCCAGAATAATCAGGTCGTAGGCGTGCGTGAGCGCCAGCCGCTGACCAAACGTACCATCGTAAGCTACTTCCACCTCATAGTGTTCCTCCTCCAAGCCGCGCCGAATAAACGCGGATACTTTCGGCTCGTCTTCTATCAGTAGGATTTTCATGGGGGTTCTTGGTGGGGTAGGGGATGGGCGTATGGGTAGTTAGGGATGGTAGTTGAGTTCCTATTCAGTTCTCAGCCCTCAGTTCCCATCAAAAACCTTATACCTCATCCTCGTAATCCAAACCCAAGTGCTGATTAAGGGCTTGTTGCAATTCGCTGGCGGCGTGCATCTGGCCGGCTTTGCGGCTTACTTGCAATCCTTTGCGGAAAACTTTTTCGGCTTCATCGGGCTTTTCTAACTGCGCCAGCAGCTTTCCGGCGTGATAATACGTACCCACGTACTCGGGGTGCTCATCCAGCAGTGTTTGATAATATTCCATGGCTTTTTGCGGGTCCAACGCCCGGTATTCGGTGGCCAACGCGTAGATCGTGAAGGCATCGTGCGGGTCGTCGGCGTAGAAAGCCAGGAGTTGCGAAAGGCGGCTGGGTGTGTTTTCCATCGGGTAGGAGTTTTCTGTATCTTCGCCCGAAATTAGGGGCTTTCCCGTATTGTTTGTCTATCTAACGCAGCCTAATGAAGTTTCTCGTTTGCATCAGCAACGTGCCCGACACGACGACTAAAATCACCTTCACGCCCGACAACAAAGAGTTCAACAAGGCCGGCGTGCAATTTGTGATAAATCCCTGGGACGAATACGCCCTGACCCGCGCCATTGAGCTGAAGGAAGCTCAGGGCGGCGGTACCGTGACGGTGCTTAACGTAGGCGAGGCCGATACGGAGCCCAACATTCGCAAAGCCCTGGCCATCGGTGCCGACGACGCCATTCGCGTAAACGCCGCCCCCAAGGACGCGTTCTTCGTGGCTGAGCAGATTGCCAACGTGGCCAAAGACGGTGGCTACGACGTGATTCTGATGGGCAAGGAAAGCATCGACTACAATGGCTTCCAGGTACACGGCATGGTAGGCGAACTGCTGGGCATCCCCACGGTAGCGCCGGCTATGAAACTGGACATGAGTGGCAACAACGCCACTTTGGAGCGCGAAATTGAAGGCGGCAAGGAAATCGTGGAGGTGAACACGCCCTTCGTAGCGTCGTGCCAGCAGCCTATGTGCGAGCCTCGCATCCCCAACATGCGCGGCATCATGACGGCCCGCACCAAGCCTCTGAAGGTAGTAGAGCCCACCGGCGATGCGCCCCGCACGGAGGTAACCGAGTTTGCCCTACCCCCCAAGAAGCAAGGCGTGAAGCTTATCCCCGCCGAAAACGCCGGCGAGTTGATCAAGCTCCTGCGCAACGAGGCCAAGGTAATTTAGTTTGACTGTCATGCTGACGAAGGAAGCATCTTATCACGGCTGCTTTCGTTGGTTTTCCTACTTCAAGTGGCGCGGACGTGATAAGGTCCTTCGCTCCACTCAGGATGACAAAACGCAAAACCATGTCTGTATTAGTAGTTATAGAATGCGATAACGGCGAAGTGAAAAAATCTTCGCTGGAAGTGGCCACCTACGCTAGCCAAGTAGCCCAGCAACTGGGCTCCACGGCCACAGCTGTAGCCGTGGGCGAGGCCACTGAAGACAACCTAGCCAAGCTAGGCGAGCAGGGCATCAGCAAAGTACTATACGATGCTGAGCCTCGCCTGAAAGACTTCGTGAACGGTGCCTATACCAAGCTCATTGCCACCGCCGCCGAGCAGGAAGGTGCGCAGGTACTGGTGCTGGCCAACTCCAACATTGGCGCTGCGGTAGGCTCGCGCTTATCTATCCGGCTGAAAGCCAGCCTGGCGACCAACGCCGTAGAGCTGCCCCGCACCGAAGGCGGACAATTTGTGGTGAAGCGCGGTGCCTTCTCGGGCAAAGCGCTGGCCGATGTGGCCCTCACCACCGACCGCAAGATCATTGCTGTTAAAAAGAACTCCATCGAAGCCCAGCAGGAAGCCGGCAAAACCGCCTCGGTAGAGAAGTTCTCGGCCAACCTGACCGACGCCGACTTTGCCGACGCGCCCAAGCAGGTAGTGATGCAGGAGCAAGCAGGCGGCGTACTGCTTCCCGAAGCTGCTAAAGTGGTATCGGGTGGCCGCGGCATGAAGGGCCCCGAAAACTGGAACCTGATTGAGGATCTGGCGAAGGCGCTGGGTGCAGCTACGGCCTGCTCCAAGCCCGTATCGGACGTAGACTGGCGCCCTCACCACGAGCACGTGGGGCAAACGGGTATCACCATCTCGCCCAACCTGTACATTGCCTGCGGTATTTCGGGCGCCATTCAGCATTTGGCGGGTGTCAATTCCTCCAAGGTGATTGTGGTCATCAACAAAGACCCGGAGGCTCCGTTCTTTAAAGCGGCCGATTATGGCATCGTTGGCGACGTATTCGACGTACTACCGAAACTAACCCAAGCCGTTAAGGAACTAGGTTAAGGCGTAAACCGATTGATAATGAGCGTTTTAATCTATATTAAACGCTCTTTGCAATCCTATTAAGCGCATTCACCTCATTACCAGCACATACTTTCTCCTGTGAAAAAAATTCAGCTCGAGATACTAGGACTTTCTTCCAGTCAATCCCAATCGGGGTCGTTTGCCCTGATTTTGGGGGAGAAGACGGGCAACCGCCGGTTGCCCATCATCATTGGCATGTTTGAGGCCCAAAGTATCGCGATTCAGATAGAAAAAATAAATCCTAATCGTCCGCTTACGCACGACCTTTTCAAGTCTTTTGCCGAGCAGGTGCACGTAGCCATTCTGGAAGTCATAATTTCTGACTTGAAGGAAGGCGTCTTCTACTCCAAAATTGTGTGCTCCGATGGGGCTACTACTTTCGAGTTGGATGCCCGCCCGAGCGACGCTATTGCCATCGGCCTGCGTTTTGGCGTGCCGATTTATACGGTAGAAAGCGTACTGAGCGAAGCTGGTATCATCTTGAGCGACTTGGACGAAAACCCCGAAGAGTCGGACGAGGATGATGACGACGATGACGACACCACGAGCGGCAGCAGCAAGCCTGCGCCGGAGCCACGCGAGCCAAGCGGGCAAGTGTCGTTGGACGAGCTAACCAAAATGCTGGCCCAGGCACTGGAAAAAGAAGATTACGAGAAAGCCGCCAAAATCCGCGACGAGCTAAACAAGCGCAACAAGGAATAACGCGGCCATGACACTGCCAAAGAAGCCTCTTCCAGCTTGGGAGAGGCTTTTGTTTTACCCCGAAGGCCGCCACTGACGCCTTGCTGCTACCTTGCGTTTCCCAATTCACCTCAATCCATGACAACAGACCTTCCCGACTTGCGCTACCCCATCGGCCAACCTACCTTGCCCACGGAGCCATTAGCGCAAGGTGCCCGCATTGCCTACGTGGCCCAACTGGCCCTGCTATCCGACCAGCTCCGAGCAGCCGTAACGGGCCTTAGCCCGGCGCAGCTGGATACGCCCTACCGCCCCGGCGGCTGGACGGTGCGCCAGGTAGTACATCACCTCCCCGATAGCCACCTCAACAGCTTCGTACGTTTCAAGCTGGCTCTCACGGAGGATAACCCTACCATCAGCCCCTACGATGAGCAGGCTTGGGCCGAACTGCCCGACACCGCTGTCACCAAACCCGCCGTATCGCTGGCGCTGCTGGAGGCGCTGCACATCCGCTGGACTACGCTGTTGCGGCAGCTCACGGAGGCACAGTGGCAGCGCACGTTCTATCATCCTAGCTCTCAACGTACGTTCACGCTCGATCAGGCGCTGGTATTGTATGCTTGGCACGGGCAGCACCACGTAGCGCACATTACCGAGCTGCGGCGGCGGGAGCAATGGTAGGGTATAAAGTAGCAATGACGCGGGGCTATGCCCCGTGTCTATTCTAGCCTGCACTGTCAGAACAATGCGTTGGAATACTGCGGAAGATGGCCGGCCAGAAATCTGCACTAGTAGACACGGAGCGCAGCCCCGCACCATTGGTAGTATCAACAAAAAGGTCCCGCTGCACTAAGAGCAGCGGGACCTTTTTGTGAATACCTCACTATAGACTATTTGGCTTGCACAGGGTCGTCGTCTAGCACGTCTTGCAAACCGCCTTCGTCATCCACACGCTTAGCGGCCCGCACGAGGCTACTGCTAAAGATAAATTCTTTCAGCTCAGGTACTTCGGCGTTCAGAATAGTGTCCTTGTCGCCATCCCACAGCTTCATGCCTTTATGCAAGAAGATAATATGGTCGCCAATTTCCACTACCGAGTTCATGTCGTGGGTGATGATGGCGGTGGTGATGTTGTATTCGTGCGTGATTTCGTGAATCAGCTCGTCAATCTTGAGGCTGGTGAGCGGGTCGAGGCCGGAGTTGGGTTCGTCGCAGAACAGATAGGTACAATTGGGCGCAATGGCGCGAGCAATGCCCACACGCTTCTTCATACCACCCGAAATCTCGGAGGGCATTTTGTTGCCGGCATTTTCCAGCCCTACCCGTTTCAGGCAGAACTCCACCCGGTCACGGCGCTCCTCCTTAGTCATTTCGGGCGTCAGCATCTTCAACGGAAATTCAGTATTCTCATATACCGTCATGGAATCGAACAACGCCGAACCCTGAAACAGCATCCCGATTTTGCGGCGGATTTCCTGCCGGATATTCACCTTGTTATTAGTGAAAACAGTGCCGTCGAAGGTGATACTACCCAAATCGGGCTTCATCAGACCCACAATGCACTGGAGCAGCACCGATTTGCCGGTACCCGAACCACCTAACAGCAAATTACATTTGCCGGTTTCGAAGGTGCAGTTAATGCCCTTCAACACAGCGTTTCCGTCAAATGACTTCTGAATATTATGAATCTCAATCATTGTTTTAAGTCTTAGGATTTTAGGGCCTCATAGCCTGAATTGACGCCTTGGTAGATAGGATAACCAAGTTTTCAAGCCTACAAGTCCCTAAAAGCCAATTACAACAGAACAGCTGCCAGCACGAAGTCGGCTATCAGAATAGCGATAATGGAATTGGTAACGGCGCCGGTGCTGGCTGCTCCTACCTCTAATGCGCCTCCGCGGGTGTTGAAGCCTTTGAAAGACGAGATGGCCGAAATCAGGAAGGCGAATACCAACGATTTGATCAGGGCGAACAGGATGTTATAGGGAATGAAATCCTCGCGGATACCCTCAATGTACTCCTGTGCCGAGATAGAGCCCGATAGCGTGCCTGCAATGTAGCCGCCCATGATGGACAAGCCCATAGCCAGAATAACCAGCAGCGGAAACATCAGCAGCGAGGCCAAGATGCGAGGCAATACCAGGTAGGAAGAAGAGTTGATGCCCATTACTTCCAAAGCGTCAATCTGTTCGGTGATGCGCATGGTGCCCAGGCCACCGGCAATGCTAGAGCCTACCTTGCCGGCCAGCACAATGCTGGTGATAGTAGGGGCCAGCTCCAGAATAGTCATCTCGCGCACCATATAGCCAATGGTGGCTTTGGGAATGAGCGGGTTGATCAGGTTGTAAGAAATCTGCACGCAGGTTACGGCCCCGATAAAGGCGCTGACCAACGACACGATAAAAACAGAATCGACCCCAATGAGAATGGCTTCATCGATGGTGCGGGCCCAAAGCGTTTTGAACCGCTCGCCGCGGGAAACCATGCTTTGGAGAAAGAGTAGAAAAGAGCCGAAGGTCTTTACCATAAAAAGCGTCCGGAAAGAGAAAAGCAGGAACTTGCGAAAAAATCAGGTCTATGCGCACACGCGGAAGTAGGCCTGTTGCACCATACGTAAAACCTCAACATATAAACAAAGGAATGCAAAAAAATATCGTCGTAACTGGCGGCAGCCGCGGGATTGGACGTGCTTTGGTAGAGCGGTTTGTGCAGGCCGGGTTTCCGGTCGTCACTTGCGCCCGCTCGGCAGAGGACTTGGCTACCCTAGCGGCCGCCGTACAACAGGCCACGCCCGGAGCCGTGCTGCATACCCTGCCCGCCGACCTTAGTAACCATGCCGACGCAGTTCGGTTTGGCAAATTTGTACAGGCGCTGCCGGGCGAAGTAGAAGTGCTGGTGCACAATGCTGGCGCCTTCGTACCCGGTCGCCTGCAAGACGAGCCTGCTGATGGGGAGCAACTGCGCCAGATGCTGGCCGCCAACCTGCTAAGCGCCTACGATGTGACCCAAGCGCTACTACCCGGCATTATAGCGCAGCGCCACGGGCATATTTTCACTATTTGCTCCACGGCCAGTCTCATGGCCTACCCCAACGGTGGCTCCTACGGCATTGCCAAGCACGCGCTCTACGGCTTCACCAAAAACCTGCGTGAAGAGCTAAAGGAGCATAACATCCGCGTGACGGCGGTGCTACCCGGCGCCACCTACACCGACAGCTGGGCTGGAGCTGGCCTACCCCCCGAGCGGTTCATTAAGCCCAAAGACCTGGCCGAGGCCGTATTTGCGACCTATCAGCTCTCCGAGCAAGCTGTAGTCGAAGAGTTGTTGATCCGGCCGCAACTGGGCGATATTTAGGAGTTAGGGGATAAGAAAAACCGCTGAACGTCATTCCAAGCTTGTCGAGGAATCTTGCGTGCTGATGTTGAATATTATCTTCATCAGCATGTGAGATGTTTTGCTATGCTCTGCATGCCGTTTAATGGCTCTACTCAGCCACCGCCTTGCCCCGGCCCGTCACCTCTACGTGGGGAGTAGGGGCACGGTAGTAAACGGTGCCCGCACCGGCATGATAGATACCTAGCGTGCCCGTTGCGCGCATGTGTGCGTCGCCAATGCTGCTGCGGGTAGTTTGAAGAGTGAGGTTACGCGCTGCTAAATTGGTGGCATTGAGGGTACCACTGCCTCCCAGCAGAGTCACCGCGTCGCCGGTAACGGTGCCGCGCAGGGTCACATCGCCTAGCTCATACATATCCATATTCAGGTACTGCACATCCAGGTTCAAATCGGCTTCGCCAGCACCCAAGAAGTGGTAGAAAAATTGGTCGGCCCGGAAAGGGGCGGGAATACGCAGCGTGCTTTGATCGTACTGCAAAACATCCTGCACGTCGGGCGTATGCACGGTGATTTCACGCGGCGTATCGTAGCGACGGGTCCAGTTGCAGCGGCTGGTGTTGTTGATAATCAGTTGGTTGCCCGAGGTAGTCAGTTCAATGTCTTCCTGCAAATTCTTGCCAGTGCGCACTTCGGCGTACGTCACGGAGTCTTGTACTAGTATCACTTCAACATTGTCATGAATGTAGATCTGCTCAAAGGCTGGTATCTCCCGTCGTTCGGTGGTAATAGGACCGGTGCTTTTCAGGCAGTCGGTTTCGTGGCCGTCGCCGCAGGCTGTGAGCAACAAAAGCAGGCCGCTAGCTAATCCTATGCGTAAAAGCCGGGTAGGGCGGTTAACTTGCGGCAGCAACGCAATCTGAAACATCAAGACAGGCATATGGACTTACGCGGCAAGGTAGCGATAATCACAGGGGGTAGCAAAGGCATTGGCAAAGCCACAGCCGAAGCGCTGCTGACCAAAGGCGCAGTAGTAGCCGGCTGGAGCCGCTCGGCTCCCGACGATTTGCAGCACGAGAACTTCCACTTTTTCGAGTGCAACGTGCAGGAGGAGCAATCAGTACTGCAAGCCTATTCCGCTACCATCGATAAGCTGGGTGCGGTGCAGGTGCTGGTCAACAACGCCGGCATCGGCAACATGGGGCCAATTGATGGGTTCTCGTCCGACGACTGGCACGCTATGTTTGCTACCAACGTGCACGGCGTGTTCTACTGCACCAAGGCGGTGCTGCCGCGCATGAAGGAGCAAGGCGAAGGCCATATCATTAATGTAGCCTCATTGGCCGGTACGGGAGGCACAGCCAACATGGCGGGCTACTGCGCCACCAAATTTGCGGTGCGTGGCTTCTCGGACGCGCTATTCAAAGAGGTGCGCCAGCAAGGCGTGCGCGTAACGTGCGTGATGCCCGGCTCGGTGGAAACCAACTTCGGCGGCATGGAAGCTGGCCAGGAACCCGATCCGCACAAGATGCAGCCCGAAGACATTGCCGAGGCCATCGTGCACGCCCTGGAAGCCCCCAAGGCCACCATGATTTCGGAGATTCAGATGCGGCCTTCCATGCCGAAATAAAGTATTGCCAAAATGGTTTTGTCATCCTGAGCCCAGCGAAGGACCTTATGCCCGCAGAATGAGTCGTTGGTACGGTTATCGTTCAATAGTCGTTCTGACGTGAGAAGGTCCTTCGCTGGGCTCAGGATGACGGCTAAGAATAAGATTCAACAAAGTACATGGTAGAGGTCGAGAAACTCAC
>NZ_JAHWGL010000083.1 GCF_019334315.1 Hymenobacter profundi | reverse complement strand
ACAACGACTCGTTCAACTGGCAGAAAGTCTTTCGTCGCTGCTTGATGCGCCACATGCTCAGGATGACAGTTCCGGTTCCGCAATTTCACTACTCCCTATCGTTTGGCACAGCTCTACCAACACGCCGGCAGCGCTTTTCGGGTGCACAAAGCAAACGAGCTTGTTGTCGGCACCGCGCTTGGGTTCCTCATTGAGCAGTACGAAGCCCTCGGCCCGCAGCCGCGCCATCTCGGTCCGAATATCATCTACTTCAAACGCCACATGGTGAATGCCTTCGGGCTTTTTAAGCAGGTACTTGGTGATGGCACTATCAGCAGAAGTACCGGCTAGCAGCTCAATTTTGGACCCGCCTACTTTAAAAAACACGGTATCTACGGCTTCGCTGGCTACATGCTCTTGCTTGTAGGGTGCCACGCCGAGCAGCGTGGTATAAAGGGCCGTGGCCGCTTCCAGGTCGTGGACGGCCAAGCCCAAATGTTCGAGGTTTGTGAGCATAGGTGGTTGTAAGAAGGAGCCATAGAAGGCTTCTATAGCAGTATTAGGATTATAGAGACATTTCTACTGACAAAGTAAAACCTCTTTAGTAGTTTTGCTGTTCTAGATGCGAATGATTCTCCGCTGAACTCACTGACTCCGAGCCATGCTCAAGCTACCTATCTACCTCGACAACAACGCCACTACCCCTCTCGACCCGCGGGTGCTGGATGCCATGATACCGTTCTTCACAGAAGTATACGGCAATGCGGCGTCTCGCAATCACCCCTTTGGTTGGGCCGCGGAAGAAGGCGTGGACTACGCCCGCGAGCAAATCGCGCAATTGATTCACTGTGACCCAAAGGAAATTATTTTCACTTCGGGCGCCACAGAGTCGGACAACCTGGCTATTAAGGGTGTGTTCGAGATGTATTCTCAGAAGGGCAACCACGTTATCACGGCTACCACCGAGCACAAAGCCGTGCTCGACACCTGCAAGCACATCGAAAAGCTAGGCGGCAGGGTTACCTACCTGCCCGTGAACGAGCAAGGCCTGATTAGCCTAGAAGACCTGGAAGCCGCCATGACACCTGAAACGATTCTGGTGACTATCATGTACGGCAACAACGAAACCGGCACCATCCAGCCCATCCAGGAAATTGCCAAGATTGCCCACAAGCACGGCGCGCTGTTCATGACCGACGGTACGCAGGCAGTAGGCAAGATTCCCGTAGACGTTATCGCCGATGGCATCGACCTGATGGCTTTCACGGCTCACAAAATGTATGGCCCCAAAGGGGTAGGCGCATTGTACGTGCGGCGTAAGTCGCCTCGCGTGAAGGTGACGGCCCAAATGGACGGCGGCGGCCACGAGCGCGGCATGCGCTCTGGCACGTTGAACGTACCCGGCATCGTAGGTTTTGGCAAGGCTTGTGAACTGGCCCGCCTCGAAATGGCACAGGACGCAGAGCGCCTAAGCAAGCTACGTGACCACCTCGAAAAAGAATTGCTGACACTGGAAGAAAGCTATGTAAACGGTTCGGTGGAACGCCGTCTACCTCACGTAGCCAACATTAGCTTCAAGTATGTAGAAGGCGAAGGCCTGATGATGGGCGTGAAGGACTTGGCGGTATCGTCGGGTTCGGCTTGTACGTCGGCCTCGTTGGAGCCCAGCTACGTGCTGAAGGCCCTAGGCCTGAGCGACGACCTGGCACACTCCTCACTACGCTTTGGTCTGTCGCGCTTCACCACCGACGAGCAAATTGAATACGCTATCGGCCATGTAAAAGAAGCCGTAACCAAGCTCCGCGAAATGTCGCCGCTGTGGGAGATGCACAAAGAAGGCATCGACCTCAGCTCCATTGAGTGGGCAGAACACTAGAATCAATTAAAAATTGAGAATTAAAAATTAAAAGGCGGTTCGCTATTATAGTCCTCTTTTGATTTGAAACTCAATTTTCTAATTCTTAATTTTTAATTCTTAATTGACAACGTCATGGCTTACTCTGATAAAGTAATTGACCACTACAGCAACCCCCGCAACGTGGGCACGCTGGACAAAAGCAAAAAAACTGTAGGTACTGGCCTGGTAGGCGCTCCTGAGTGCGGCGACGTAATGCGCCTGCAAATCGAGGTAGACGAAGCCACCAACACCATCACCGACGCCAAATTCAAGACGTTTGGCTGCGGCTCGGCTATTGCTTCTTCGTCGCTGGCAACGGAATGGCTGAAAGGCAAAACCGTGGATGAGGCCTTGGCTATCGACAACATGGAGATTGTGGAAGAGTTGGCCCTGCCGCCCGTGAAAATTCACTGCTCGGTACTGGCAGAAGACGCTATTAAAATGGCCATTTCGGACTACCGCGTGAAGAACGGTTTGCCCGCTCTGGAGATGGAGAAGTCGCACCACTAAGTTAGCTCCGGTCCTACCGGGTGCATAACGTTGTAGAGGGTAGGAAGCAGCTGAAATAGTTGGTGCTTCCTACCTTTTATTATTTAGAAACGTATCAGATAAACTAAACCTTTCAGGGTGTACTTTTGTAATAGAAATGGCCACATCGGCTAGCTTCGCTTACCCCTACCCTTACTGCCATGATTACTGTTTCTGACAAGGCAAAAGATAAAATCGAACGTCTCATGCGCGATGCCGAACTTGATGCGACCTACCGGTTGCGTGCGTCGGTGGCAGGCGGCGGCTGCTCGGGCCTGTCCTACAAGCTAGACTTTGACAACGAGGTGAAGCCCATGGACCAGGAGTTTGAAGACAAAGGCGTCCGGGTAGTAGTAGACATGAAAAGCTTCCTTTACCTAGCCGGCACTGAACTTGATTTCTCGGATGGGCTAAACGGCAAAGGCTTCTATTTTGACAACCCTAATGCCAGCCGTACCTGCGGCTGCGGCGAAAGCTTCTCTGTATAAAAATACGATTTCGCACAAAAAAGGCCCTAGCTCTTTTGAGAGTTAGGGCCTTTTTTATGACACTATTTGTTGGTTGGAAATAACCCAATCTATTCGAACATTATACGACATGGCATTTTTCGAGACACACCATTGCAACTATCGCCTACAAAGCAGGCTCCTAGCGGTATGAAAAAGACGCTACTATTGTTCTCGGCCACAGCCCTACTCTCTTCTGCTACTTGCAGCCAAAAGGACAATGATCCAGAGCCCGAACCCGCTATTGAACCCACTCCTCTTTGTCTACTCGTGCCGGATGCGGGCCTCTGTAATGCTGCCTTTGTGCGCTACTACTTCGATCCGCGAGAAAAGAAGTGTAAGGCGTTTACCTGGGGCGGCTGTGGCGGGATAGTACCCTTCAACACGCTACAAGAGTGCAAGGATTGCGGCTGCAAGTAAAGAGTACATCTTCCCACAGTGCTTTAGCAAGCCAGAAGCGCATTGTGCGGGTCTACTAGCTGCATCTGGAAAACCAGCTATTTCTCTCTAAACATAAAAAAGGCCTGGACATTGAGGCTTTTTGCTATCATTATGACCATCTATCGTTCCTCCTACTCTATTCAATGGGAGCAACTTAATGGGAGCAACCGCTGCTCGCCCTGTTTCTTTTTTGTGTATCAGCGCCTCTACTAGAGGAGTTGATCTTCCGTGGCGTTATGCTAACGGGTCTGCTGCGTAATTATCGACCTTGGGTAGCTATTAGCCAGTCGGCTTTGTTGTTTGGGCTAATGCATATGAATCCAGCGCAAATAGTAGGAGCCGGCCTGATAGGGTTGCTATTTGGTTGGTTGTATTACCGAACCAGGTCACTAAGTCTATGCATTGTAGCGCATATGCTTAATAACCTACTAGCCTTCCTTGCGATGACAGACACCGACCTCAGCAAGAAGGAAACGATGCGAGAAGTATTTGGGGCAGATCTTCTATCTGGACTGGCCTTATTGATAAGCGCTCTTCTAGTCGTGCTCATTGTTTGGCAAATCCACAAACGCACGCGGACCTGTGAAGACCTAAGCGTACCCGCTGCCGTATAACTTTTTCAACGTAAGCACAGAGGCCCGCACAATCAGTAGATGTGCGGGCCTTTTATCTATTTAAAGTAAGCTACTACTTGGTTCAGATTGGTTTCTCAGATACATAGCCTGACTTATATAGTAGCTATAGAGCTTATGCAGAAGAAATACAGCGGGATAGTACCGTGTGTTTCTGTACCAGAAACTTGAGCGAGTATCCGCACTTGTGCTTATAGATGGCGCTCCTGAAAAGCAAAACCCCGTTTTCAAGCTGAAAACGGGGTTTCATGCAGAGAGGATGGGATTCGAACCCACGATAACCTTTTGGGCTATACACACTTTCCAGGCGTGCTCCTTCGACCACTCGGACACCTCTCTAGGGCTAATGGTGGCGCAAAGAAACGCGGCTTTTACCAGAAACGCAAACCTTTCGGCATGTTGCGCTTTGCGTGCTGCCCGATGTAAGGAGTAAAGGGCTTGCTTTTCATTCCACATTCACACCGTAGAACGCCATGCAGCTACTCCTCCCAGTTGGAAATTTCGCCGCGCAGGTCACGGGCCAGCAGGCGGCGCGTGGTAGGGGCATCCTGGTTTAGGCCCAGTACAAACATGAGCTTCGCTACGGCCGCTTCGGTGGTGATATCATCGCCGCCAATGATGCCTAGGTCGCGCAGGTGGGCGCTGGTTTCGTAGCGGCCTTGCTGCACGCGGCCTTCGTCGCACTGGCTTACATTGAGAATATGCAAGCCCCGATCCAGAGCTTCGCGTAGGGCAGTAGTAAACCACGAAGCGGTGGGCGCATTGCCCGAGCCAAAGGTTTCGAGTACACAGCCGCGTAGATTGTCGATAGCCAAGATACCGCGCACGGCCTGTTCGCTGATGCCCGGAAACAGCTTTAGGATTACCACCCGCTCGTCGAGGTGTTGGTGAAACTTACGAGGCAACGCTGATAGGGGTCGGATGGCGGCATCATTAAACTCCAGGTCAATGCCGGCGCGCACCAGCGGCGGGTGATTTTCGCTTTTAAAGGCGTCGAAATGGCCGCTTTCTACCTTCTTCGCACGGTTGCCGCGCAGCAGCACATTATGGAAATAGATACACACTTCGGGAATACGGGCCGCCTCAGTGGTTTTGTGACGGGCCGAGGCCAGTTGCAACGCCGTAAGCAGGTTTTTGCGGGCATCAGTGCGGATGCGGCCGATGGGCAATTGTGCCCCGGTGAAGATGACGGGTTTGGTTAGGTTTTCCAGCATAAAGCTCAGCGCAGAGGCCGAGTAGGCCATTGTATCGGTGCCATGCAGAATCACAAAGCCATCGTATTCGTCGTAGCTGTGGGTGATGATGTGTACCAGATCGGCCCACACCGTAGGGGTCACGTTGGAAGAATCGATGGGTGTGGGGAGGCTGTGCACCGTCAGGCGCATCCGAAACTGGCGCAGTTCCGGAAGATTGCCCATAATGCTGGCAAACTTCATGGGCACCAGCGACCCATCGTCGTCGTAGGCCATGCCTACGGTGCCGCCAGTGTAAATCAGAAGTACCGAAACCTCGGGCGTGGCCGGCGCAGCCGTATCAATGTTGAAGTAAGAAGAGTCCAAAGGCGAGAGAGAGTAGCGCGGAGCCAGCCACACAATCGTGCAGCCGAATCGGCAAGCTAGCAGTCAATCGGCACTTTCCCTAGTCTGCTATTCTTTTGGTCTACCCTAACTGCAACAACATACCCCTTACACAGTGCTCGACGCTACAAGCTGAACAGTGTCTGGGCATTTCGGGTAGTAGCCTCGGCTACTTCTGCCACCTCTTTGCCTAGCAACTCGGCCACCCGACGCGCTATAAGCGGTAGGTAGGCTGGCTCGTTGCGCTTGCCGCGGTGCGGCACTGGTGCCAGGTAGGGGCAGTCAGTTTCCAACAAGAGGTGCTCCAGATCCAGGCCGGGCAGCACCTTGTCGGCGCCCCCGTTTTTGAAGGTAGCTACGCCGCCTATACCCAGCTTGAAACCCAGCGCAATGGCGCGGTCGGCCTCGGCAGGGCTTCCCGAAAAGCAGTGAAACACACCGCGCAGCGTACCATCCTGAGCAGCTTCGATAAGGTCGGCAGTTTCCTGAAAGGCGTCGCGGGTGTGCAGCACCAAGGGCAGGTTGTGCTTTTTAGCCAGGTCGATCTGAACGCGCAGGGCTTCCTGTTGCTGGGCAAAGTAGGTTTTGTCCCAGTGCAGATCGAGGCCGCACTCTCCTACCGCCGCAAACGGCCGTTTGTTCAGCCACTCCTCCACGGCGTACAGTTCACGCTCGAAGTGCTGATCTACAGAGGTAGGGTGCAGCCCCATCATGGCAAAGCACTGCTGCGGAAACCGGGCTTCCGTTTCAAGCATACTATCTAGGGTAGTATGGTCGATGGCGGGCATAACGATGGTAGTTACGCCGGCCTCGAAGGCCCGGTGCAGCATCTCGTCGCGGTCGGGCTTGAACTGCTCGGAGTAGACATGGGCGTGAGAATCGGTGAGGTGCACGATGGAAGGAAATAAAGCGTGAGATGGGAAGCAACGAAGTGCAAAGGTAGAGCATCCTGCCTACCCTCCTCACTCACTCACTCACTCACTCACTCACTCACTCACTCACTCACTCACTCACTCACTCACTCACAGGCTTCAGTACCTCGTGCAAATCGGGCAGCCGCCGCCCTATCTGGGCCAGAATATCGTTTGAGAGAGGCACTTGCACGCCGTAGCGCGTCAGCATGTAGCGCACCAGTGCCGTAAGACCCTGTATTTCTGCTGTTAAGTGTGTCTGGATGGTCTGCCACTGCAACTCACCCGCAGCGCCGTGGGTTCGGCATTGGTGGCGTACTACAATCGTGTGGCTCACCACGGCGGCTAGTTGTTCCAGCATACGCTGCTCGTCCTCGCTGAGCATACGGGGCTGAGAGTCGATGATGCACAGCGTGCCGATGTTGCGCTGATCGGGCATTCGCAATGGAGCGGCCGCGTAGAAGGCTACCTGGCTATGATAGGCTGCCTGAGCTGCCTGCTCTGTGATGAACGGCTCTTTCTCAGTCGATAAATCTTTGTAGACTATTGCCTTATCGTGTAAAATAACTGTAGAGCACAGCGCTTCCTGCCGCGACTGCATATCGTTGCCCGGCATACCGTAATTGGCGATGTACTGCACCTCTGTTTCATCAACAAGGGCAATTAGGGAAATAGGGAGGCTGAACACACGTGCCGTTAGCGCCACCAATCCGTCAAATGCCTTCTCATCCAGAGAATGAAGAATATCATAATGCCGGAGCGTGGCAATGCGGGCAGCATCGTCTGGCGGAATCAGGAAAGGAGAAATAGCTAGCATAGTGATGATATAATTACCTGGTAACAAGATATTTGTATCCGATTGATTTTTAACTGTTTTCCGGATACAATCAAACATTATCTTCGCGTAGCACCATCCGGATGCTTTTACTAGCAGGCGCCGTGGTATTTGCCGGCACTAGTCCGCAGTATTGTAGTAGTAGCCAGCCGCGTATTGCACCGGCACCATATCCCGCGCTGGCCGTAGGCTAGGACCGACTAAAAAAAGCCGGCCCGCTATCTGCGGGCCGGCTTCGTTTTGCGTAGGCTGGCGGTTTAGTACCCAGGGTTTTGGGGTACATTCCAGCTCTGCACTTCCGTTAGGGGAATGGGCAGCAGGGGCATGGGGTTTACCGACGCCTCCGTGGTGACGTGCGACGCGGCACGCGCCCGCACGTCGGCGGGCAGCACACCCAGGTAGCGACCCGTGCGCACCAGGTCCCAGAAACGTAGCGACTCCTCGCCAAACTCTACCCGGCGCTCGTGCCAAATAGCCGTTAGCAGCGCCTGGCCCGACAAGCCCGGCGATAGGTCGGGTAGGGTGCCGGAGGGCGTGTTGGCGGGGGCATAGGTGAGGGTACCCAGGGTAGTACCCGGCGGGCGCGTCGACATGCGGGCGCGCTGCCGCACCTGGTTGACCAGGGCCACGGCCTCGGCGGGTTTGTTGAGCTGGGCAGCAGCCTCCGCCTTCATCAGCAAGATGTCGGAATAGCGCAGCTTGCGGATGTTCTGGGGTCCCGACTCTGGGGCAGCGGGGGCAATGATGGCGGCCTTGCGGTTGAAGTAGCCAGTGGCATTCTGCGTGAGGTCGACCTTGTTGAGGATGCCCAGCACAATGTCGCCGTCCTTGATAACGGTTACTTCAAGACGTGGGTCGTTGTCCTCAAACTCATTGACCAGATCTTGGGTAGGGTTGTTGAACCCATAGCCAAACGTGTTGCGGTTGTTCTGGAAAATATTGCTGGTGGTGCCCACCGAAATGGGACCGTAGCCGAAGTTGGAGGTACCAAACTGAATTTCGAACAACGACTCGCTGCTGTTCTCGCCAATATCCTGGTGGATGGCGGCGTAGTTGGGCAGCAGGCTGTACTGGTTCGATGAGATGATGGTACTGGTGATGTCGTACACCTCCTGCCAAGTGTGGTTGTTGCCATTCACAGTGCCCAGCTGGTACATGATAGCGCGGGCCAGATAGCCATTGGCAGCACCTTTGGTGGCCCGGCCCAGATCGGCGGCTGGGTAGGCACTCTTTTCGGGCAGCAAGGCGGCGGCGGCTTTCAGGTCTTTCTCAATGAAAGCGTACGTCTCGGCAATGGTAGCCCGGCGCACGTTGGCGGCTTCAGCAGGAGCGACACTCTTTTCAAAGAGCGGCACCCCGCCTACCCCCTTCACCAAGTTGAAATAGAAGTATGCCCGTAGAAACAGCGCTTCGCCCTTCAACCGCGCTTTTAGGGCGTCATCGATGGTGCCCGCGTCAACGTTGTTAATCACCGTGTTGGCCCGGGCAATGCCCGTGAAGCTATGCACCCAGAGTGTGGTCACGGTCTGGTTGGAGGCCGAAATATTCCAGGTTTTGAGTTCGATGAGGGGGAGAAAGTCGCTGGGCGAGCTACCGCCTTTCGCGGCATCATCAGTCATCAGGTCCCCAAACATCCACTCGTAAGTCTGGGCCACGTACTGGCCGGCTGGGTCGCCCCACTTAGGGCCCTGGTCCCAGGCCGTCACATCGTACACGGCATTGATGGCCTGCACAGCATTAGTCGGGTCTTTGAAAAGGTTGTCTTGGGTAGTGGTGCCCAGGGGATCTTTATCCAAGAAATCTTGGCAACCTGACACCAGCACCGTGAGGGCGGCCATGGTCAGGGCGGGGAGTATATGGGAAATTTTCATCGTATTGTAAGGGTAGTAAACTGCTTAAAACTGCACATTGAAGCCCAGGCGGTAGGTGCGCGCCTGTGGATAGTTGCCGTAGTCCACACCATAAGCCAAGGGGTTGTTGTAGAAAGCCGAGGTCGAAATCTCGGGGTCATAGCCCGTATATTTGGTGAGGGTAAACACGTTGTCAACTGAGGCAAACACCCGCGCACCGCGCACTTTCACCTTGCTGAGAAAAGCCTGGGGTAGCGTGTATCCCAGTTCCATGTTACGGGCGCGCAGGTAGCTGGCGTCCTCCACATAGCGGCTGCTGAATCGGTCGTTGCCGTTAGTATCGGCCGAGGTGACGCGGGGCTGGTTGCTGTTGGGGTTGCTGGGCGTCCAGCGGTCCATTCGGCTCGCGTAGAAGTTGCTCCACACGCCCACAAAGTCCGCCGATTTATTCAGGTTAAAGCCCGCGCCATTGATGGCTTCGGCACCTTGCACCCCGTAGAACAGCACTTTGAAATCGAAGCCCGAGTAGCTCAGGTTGAGCGAGGCACCGTAGGTGAAGTTGGGCGTGCCACTACCCAGGTAAGTGTTGTCGGCGGCCGTGATGGCGCCGTCGCCGTTCTTGTCCACATAGCGCACGTCGCCGGGTTTGGCGCCCGGCTGCACCAACGCGCCGTCTGCATTGCGGTAGGCATCAATCTCGCCCTGCGAGTGAAACACACCCTGGGCCTGTAAGCCGTAGAAGTAGGCTATTTCGCGGCCCACGTCGGTGAGGGTCACGTTGCCGATTTGCGGGAGCACGTTGCCGCTGGCAATGGCGTTGCCGCCACCCAGGCTGGTTACTTCATTGTTGATTTTGGTGAAGTTAACGCCCACGTTGTACTGGAGCTTGCCTATCTCGTTACGATAGTTCAGCGCCAACTCCAGGCCGCGGTTGCGCAGCGAGCCTACGTTGGCGGGAGCAGGGGCCTGGCCCACGTAGTCGGGCACCGGCAGTAGGGCAATCATGTCGCGGGTGCGGCGGTCAAAGTAGTCGGCCGTCAAGGTCAGCTGGCTATTGAAAAGCTCCGCATCAAGTCCTACATCCGTTGTGATGGCCGTTTCCCACTTCAAATCTGGGTTGTTGATCTGCGTAATGGCCAAACCAGGAGCGGGCGTTCCGTTGAAAATGTAGGTCTGGTTGTTGTTCGCTACCGAAGCGTAGCCATAGTTGGGAGCAGCGTTCTGGTTGCCTACCTGGCCGTAGCTGGCCCGCAGCTTCAGCACCGATAGGTAGTTCACGTTCTTCAGAAACTCCTCGTTGGAGATGTTCCAGGCAGCGCCCACCGACGGGAATATGCCCGTGCGCACTGGTCCGAGGAACTTCGAGGTCTGGTCGAAGCGCAACGTACCCGTCACCAGGTAACGGTCCCGGAAGTTGTAGTTGGCCCGGCCGAAGTAGGAGAACAGGCTTCCGTCGTACTGGGTGCTGCGCACCACGTTATCGGCGCTACGCGAGGCCGATATGTATTGCAGGCTGGCAGTGGCCGGCACGTTGTAGGCCGTGATGGATATACCATTGCCGTAACCGCGCTGCGCCTCTTGGCCCAAGGTAGCCGAGAAGGTGCTGTTGTCGGCGAAGGTCTTGTTGTAGTTGGCGTAGTTCGACCATACCCACGACACGTTCTCGGTGCGTGTTTCAATGAGCTGGCTTGGGGTGCGCTGGTCTACTGGACCGATGTAGTATTGCGGCAGGTACTGCTTGGGGTGGTTGTTGAAGTAGTTGATGCCAAACGTGGAACGAAACGACAGGCCCTTGAACAACTCAATATCTAAGTAGCTGCTGCTAAACAGGTTGTTGTTCTGCACCTTGTTGAACTGCTGCTCGTCGAGGTAGCGCGGCACGTTCAGCGCGTTGCGCGTGATAACGTCTTCCGTGTAGCTGCCGTTGGGCCCAAATGGGTTGATGATCGGGTTCACTTGCAGCGCGTATTGCAGCACCTGGTAGGGCTGCGAGCCGCCCTGACCATCGCCGCTACCCGTCTGGTTGTTGTTGGTGAACGTGGCCGCCACACCCGCCTTGATGTGCTTGGTGAGCACCACGTCGTCGTTCACCCGAATCACGTACTTCTTGAAGCCCGAATTCTTGATAATACCGTTTTGCTGGAAGTAGCTGCCGCTCACCAGGTAGCGGTTTTGCTCAGAACCACCCGAGGCCGACAGGCTGTAGTTGGTAATCAAACCCTTCTGCGTTATCAAATCCTGATAATCAACCCCCTTGGCGTTGGTCTGAATAGCCTCTTGCAGCTGCGGACCGTAGTTGGGTAGCGGTATGCCGCCGTTGGCGTAGGCCTCCGTCACGAGCGTTGCGTACTGGGCAGCAGTGGTAAGAGGTAGGGTGCGCCGAATCTCCTGAAAGCCCGTGTAACCCGACAGGTTAAACTGCGTGGCCCCGGCCTTGCCATGCTTGGTGGTGATGAGCACCACGCCGTTGGCCCCGCGCGAGCCGTAGATGGCCGTGGCCGAGGCATCCTTCAGAATCTCAGTCGATTCAATATCAGCGGGCAGCAGAAAGCCGATGTCGGACGTCTGGATGCCGTCCACCACGTACAGCGGGTCGGCGTTGTTGATGGTGCCTACCCCCCGCACCCGGATGCGGGTGCCCGAGCCGGGTTGGCCGCTGTTGGAGGTTACCTCCACACCCGCCACGCGGCCTTGCAGGGCCTGCACGGGGTTGGAAGTAGCTACTTGGGTCAGCTGCGCGCTGCTCACCGAAGCCACAGAACCCGTCAGGTCGCTCTTGCGTGCTGTGCCGTAACCAATTACGACCACGTTTTCCATCTCCTGGGCGCTTTCGCTCAGTGTCACGCTCAGGCTACTCGTCGCACCGTTCACTGGCACTTCCTGGCGTGTGTAGCCCACAAAGCTGAAGACCAGTACGCTGTTCTCAGGTACTACTAGGGTAAAGGCCCCATTGCCATCGGTGCTGGTGCCCGTGGTGGTGCCCTTCACCACCACCGATACGCCGGGCAGCACACCGCCTTTGCTGTCAAGTACTTTACCAGACACCGGCACATCGGCACGCAACGGCACAGAAACGATGAAATCGTTTGCGTTATCGATTGTGTAAAAATCCGAAGAAGTTGTTAGCGCAGGGTTCGTCTCGTATGCGGCATGGGCATGGGCTGTTGCGGAGCCTGCCAGTAGGCACGTAACCAACGCTTGCGCGGAAAGCATTCGGATAGGGTATCGAAAGGGTAATGGAATGGGTAGTAACTTTTTCATAAAGCGTAAGGGGTGAAGTGGGAATGGAAAAAAGCAAACAATAGGGAAGGCTTTTGGAGGCAGTATATCGACTGGGCATACTCAAATCGATTGCAGGAGTCTGCGGCGTGGTTCAGGTGCCTATCAGCCGCAGGTGCGAAAACACACGACGTAGAGGGGATTTGGGTAGGCGTGGCACAACCCGCGCCTACCTGCTTTTCGCTGCGGAGAATCAGGCAACGGATATGTTCTTTGGAGAGTGGGTGGTCTCGTTTGCGATGCAGGTCATTGCCCTCGCACCGGTGCTTGATTACTATGCTGGTAGCGCTCTACTTTGTGACGATAACGCATCGGTTAGGTGCTCACCTGCACACTTAGCATATCCCCGGAGGCTACCTAGCGGGCACCTGTGGCTGGTGCTGTAAATGAGGCCTCCACCACGGTATGCAGAACAGTACAGAACGGTATTCATAACAGTATATTTTTGATGACAAACGATTGTTATTCAATCATTTACTAAACATAGTCAACGATAGAAGTGCAGTAAATTAGTACTTCGTTTACCTACAACGAAAATTTATTTTACTGGAAACAGGATTGTTATAAATGCAATGCTTTGTGATAGGTAATAATCTTGGAATGTTAAAAATAGTGTTTTAGCATTTTATTTAGCACATTGATAATGAGATATTTGCATAATTGAAGCCCGTTAGAATCCAATAGCAGCGGTTACGGGTACTTGGGTAAGCAGCCCACATAAGAGCTAATTCTGGCAGTGGAAGTTCTGCCCAGAGGAGACTAGTTTGGGGTGGGTGCAGCCTTTACTTTTAGCAACAGGGAACCTAGCGCGTAGCCCTGGCCGTAATGCAGCCAAGGAGTATTTTGGACGCCAATCAAGGCTCAACACTTATCTACTCAGCACTCAATATTTCCTACCCTTCCACACAAACGGTACGGGCAATAGCCGGAACACCAGCAAGCAGCCGGCCACCAGCAGCGTATATAGCTCGAAAGCTGGCACCAGCAGCAGCGGTGCCCGACGCCCGGCCCGCCGGTAGCACACATGCGCCAACGTTCCCTGCAACAGTAGTTTGACTACCCATACGCTACATCCGACGGCCGGCCCAGCCAGCCAAAACAGCACTGCCAGCGCCGGATAAAAGCCGCTGTACAGCAATAGATTAGCTTGCAGCCACCACGGCAATTGCTCTACTCCGCGCATCCACCGCCGCCGCTGGTGCAGCAAGGCCGGCAGCGTGGGCTGCGGCAACGACTCGGCCAGTACCTCCGGCCGAAACAGAATGCGGTACCCGAAGTCATGCTGCAATGTGGCCTTGAACAGCGCATAGTCTTCGGTGACGGAAAAGGGTAGCGCTTCGTAGCCGCCAGTGGCCTGGTAGGCGGCGCGGGTCACCAGCATGTTGTTGCCCATGGCCGTCACGGGCACGCCCCAGTCGGACACTACCTGCACTAGCCCCAGGGACATCAGCCAGTCCAAGCCCTGCAACTGGTCGAACAGGCGCGGCCCTTGCACCAGCGTGAGGCCCGTGACGGTGCCTACCCCCGGCGCGGTATGGGCCAGCAGGCCTGTGAGCCAGGTAGGCGGCACGGCAATGTCGGCGTCGGTGATGAAGAAGTAATCAGAGGTAGCGGCGCGGGTGAGGTGAGCCAGTACGTTGGCCTTGCCGCGGGCTGTGCCCAGCGTATCAACAATAGGAAGGCACTGGAAGCTGCCCGTGTAGCCTTGCATAGCAGCCTCGGCCACAGCATGGGTGCGGTCAGTGCTGCCGTCATCACCTACCAGCACTTCTACTAGGTGCGCGGGGTAATGGAGTTGCCGGATGGCTTGCAGGCAGCGACCCAGCGATGCTTCCTCGTTGCGGGCGGCAATCAGGATGCTTACGCGAGGCAACGCATTGGGCAACGGCTGGGGCTGGCTCCCGCGCCGCCACGCCAACGACACCGTAGACACCCCCATCAGCAAAAACCAGAAGACAAAATAGGAAATCAGCCAGATCATATCGTAGTCCAAGTTGCGGAGCAGTAGCAGGATGGTAGTTGGGTTGGTATCGCCGTCGGTTGCTACGCAGTTGCTCTATAAGCTGATTTTTACTGATTGGGTGTGGTACGAATGTTTACCCAGCGCATACCCCTACCCTCATCTACAACGCTTTAAACTGATACCCTCGCTCGGCGAAATATTGCAGGTAGCGCGGCAGCACATAGCGCAGGTTGCGGCTGGCTTTCAGGCTGTCGTGAAATACGACGATGGCACCCGGCCGAGAGTAGCGTAAGGCAGTGCGTAGGCACTGCTCGGGGGCATAAGTGACATCAAAATCGTAGGTTAAGACATCCCACATGATGAGCTGATGCGTGGCAGCCAGGGTGTGAGCCAATGGCCGGGTGATGCGCCCGTAGGGCGGCCGCAGTAGCGGCCGCCCCTCCGCAACAACAGGGGGGGCCAGACTATCGAGCGTTTGCTGGCAGCGTGCTACGTTGGCGAGGTACTCTTCCGTGGGCGTTTTCCAGCCGTTGAGGTGGTGATAGGTGTGGTTGCCAAGCCGATGGCCGCCGGCCAGCACCTGCCGGGCCACGTCGGGGTGGCGCGCTACGTTGTCGCCTACGCAGAAGAAGGTACCCTGCGCTCCTACCCCGGCCAATTGCTCCAGCACAAAGGGCGTTTCATCGGGGATAGGGCCGTCGTCGAAAGTGAGGTAAAGCGTCTTTTCCCCGGCGGCTACTGGCATTCGCCACTGTCCCTGTGGCACCAGACGACGAACCAACGCAGGCATTCGGAATATACGCATAGGCTGTAGTCGTTATTCTAAAGGTAGTACGTTGTCGGTGTATGCGCTCAAGACATGATAGTTAGGTCTCCTCGTTGACTGAGCAAAGATGAAACAAACAGCGCCAGCATCGACGAGCTTCAACAGCTTGTATTCCTGCGCCAATCAACTTATTCACCTCTCCTTATTCGTTCAGCATTTCGCTGAGCGCGGTCCACAGCGCGGCGGCGCTAGCATCCCAGGAGAAGCGACGGGCGTTTTGCAGCCCCTGCGCCACCAGCGTAGCGCGTAGGTTGGCGTTGCCTGCCACCTCGATTAGCGCCGTGGCTAGGCTATCCACAGAAAACGGGTCGGCAAGGCGGGCGGCGGTGCCGGCCACCTCGGGTAGGGAGCTGACGTTGGAGGTGATAACCGGGCAACCACAGGCCTGCGCCTCCACAATAGGGATACCAAAGCCTTCAAAATACGGCACATAGGTGGTAGCCAGCGCGGCGGCATACAGCTGCACCAGCTCGGCATCGGTCACGCGGCCGGTGAGGTGCACATCGTGGCGGTGTTGCAGTTGCTGGTACACCTCGAAGATAGGCCCGGCTTTCCAGGCGGTGCGCCCCACAATGAGCAGCTTCATAGGAGAACCAGTAGCAGTTTTAAACTGGTCGAAGGCGCGCAGCAGATTCACTAGGTTTTTGCGCGGCTGCAACGCGCCCACAAACAGAAAATACGGCTTGCCCGCGCTAAATCGGTCGCGGGTATCCTGCTGCGTAGCCTGGGGCTGGGGTCGAAAGCAGGCATCGGCAGCATTATAGACCACACTGATTTTGGTGGGCGCAATGCCGTATGTCTGCACGATATCCTGGCGCGTAGTCTCCGACACGGCCACCAGCCGCTCCGAAGCACGCGCAAAGCGCGGCACAAAGTATTGGTAATAGCGCCATTCCAGCCCCGACATATTCTCGGGATAGTGCTCAAATGCCAGATCGTGTATCACGGTAAGGCGCGGCACATGGGTAGTTAGGGTAGTGAAGCCGTCGGTACTGAGCAGCGCAGTGGGGCGGTTCATTTTCAGCCACAGCGCCACGGCGCCTTCAAACCAAGCCACAAACAAAAACGGGTGCCGGGCCGGTGGCAATAGCACATGCGGCACCACATTATCGGCAAATAGGTACCGCTCGTCGTAGGGCCGGTCGAAGAGGAAGTGGAACGTATGCTCGGGGTGCGCCACTACGATCCGCTTTAGCACTTCGTAGGTGAAGCGGCCAATGCCCTCCAGCTTGTCACCGGGCAGCAGAAAACGGACGTTAACGGCAATGTTCAAGACTGTATTTGATTTGTGAGTTGCGGAGCGCGGGTTGTGAGTACTTATACGGCTACCAGACGACTGGCAACTCATGACCCGTAACTTCTTTTATTTACGTTGCAACAACTGCCGTAGCTCCGCTACGCGCACATTGCCGGTTAGAAACAGAATCCCGACGTACATGACGCCCGCCAGCCCTGCCTCCAGCCACCACGTATGCAGCCACCAGCGCAGGCCCCACCACACAGCGCACAGCAGCCCAAAGGCCAGCAGCAGCCGCGCCAGTGTAGCCCACGGCACGGCTAACCTGGCCCGGCGTGCCACCAGCCACACATAGCCTCCCGATACGAAAACCGCACACAGCAAGGTATCGGCGGCGGCGGCCAGGGCGCCATATCGCGGAAGCAGCAGCAGGTTCAGGCCAATGTTGAGCACAATGCTACCCGCCACTAGCCAGCTTACGGGACGCTCATGCCCGGTGCTAGTAAGCAGGGTGCTATAAATAGCAAAAAACGCGTGTACCAGCACGTTCAGAAACAGCAGCTTCACGCACCACGTCATACGCAGCAGCTCGGCGGGCGTGCTGCGCGTGAACTGCCAGAACAATACCTCCCCCCGAAACAGCACGAACGCACAGATCAGCAGCAGCGGCACCGTCACGATGCGCTGCCCGAACCAGAGCAAGGTGCGCTGCTCGTCGCGGCGAGCAATGGCGTGAGCAAATTTGGCGAAGAACAGGGGCAGGATCGTCCACAGGTACATCATCACGGCATCCACCCAACGGTAGGCGCCGGCGTAGTAGCCCGCTTCTTTAGCTGATACTAGGCGTTCCAGCATCAGCCCGTCTACGCGTTCGTTGAGGCCGTAGAGCAGCGCAATGAACGCCAGGGGCAGGCTTTCGCGCAGCACCAGCCGCGCGTGGGCTAGGCGCGGACGGTAACGCACGCGGCCGTAGAGTCGCGCCAGCAGCGCGTACAGCACCACAAAGGTGAACAACGCCGCTGCCAGCCGAATCAACACGTAGCCGCTTAGCGTCAGGGCTGCGCCTACCCCCAGCGCGCCCAGCACCAGCAGCATAGCCAAGCCTTTGTCCAGCACCGACAGCACGGCGTCGGTATTGAAACGCTGGTAACCTTGCAGTGCCCCCCGCAGGAAGCCTGTGAATTGCGTGAGCAGCACCACGCTCGCGATAAGCGCCAGCAGGGTAAGCGTGTAGCCCTGATAGCCCAGGAGCGCCCCTGTTGCCACCGTGGCTACCAGAAATAGCCCCGATAGCACCGCTTTGAGCGGTAGCACCGTAGGAAAGTATTCCGTTAGGTAGTCGGGCGTGATGGCGATGCGCTTGGTGGTGTGCTGGGCCAGGCCTAGATCGGCAACCACGGCCGTGATGAGCGCCAGGTTGAGCAAGGCGGCAAACAAGCCGTAGCTGGCGTGCCCTACCCGGTTCTGCACCATGTTTTCGACTACCACCCACCCTGGCTTCACCAGCAGGTTGAGTAGCACTACAAAGCTGATATTTCCGAGGAAGCGTTTGATGAGAAAGAAGGTATAAACCGCAAAAAGTGGCCACTAAGCTACTAAAACAATCTCCAGCGGCGCAGTGGCTAGTGGTATGCACCATCAACTTTCCCTGTATCTTTACCCGGTTTCTACCGTTGCTTTTCTGTTTATCGTTGACCTTTTCCCCTTTCTACCGCAGGTATGGCTGTTCGATCGTATTCACTGTTTGATATATGGCCCATTATAAACCGTTGGAAGCGGCTGGTAGGCGTAGCTGTGGGCTCGGCGCTGGTAGTCAGCCTGATAGTGGCTTTGCTGTTGCCTAATATCTATAAGTCCACGGCCATCTTCTACCCTACTAACCCCGAAACCACGGACCCCGACCGCATTATGGTGGAGGGTAGCCGCCTAGCGCCGGGAGGCCGCGGCGAAGATTTGGACCGCGTTATCACCATCGGCCAGTCGCAGCCCGTTGCGGAGGCTATTATCCGGCGCTTTCATCTCTATGAGCACTATAACGCGGGCACGCCCGGCAACGACAAAGCCGACAACGCGGTGCTACGCGAGTTTACTAACAATATGTCTATTGTGCACAATGAGCGCGATGCTATTGAGCTCACATTCAAGGATGAGGACAAAGTTCTGGCCTCCAACGTAGCGAATGCCCTGGTAGCCATGATTGACTCTGTGAACCAGCAGCTCACCCTTACCAATCGTCGGCGAGTGGTAGAGCTTTACGGGCAGCAGTATGAGGCCATGACGAAATCTTTCACCCAGGCTCGGCAGCAGTTACTAAGCGCCCGGCGACGCTACGGTATCTACGGGCTGGAACAAGAGTCTAAATATTTAGCCAAGGAGATTCTGAAAACCGAGCGGAAGCTCCGTGAGGCGGAGGGCAGCGGCGCCTCGGCAGCTACCATTGCCGGGTTGCGGCGGGCCCTGACCGGCCTTACCCGCGCCGATGGTGGCAACGTGCTCAACCTGGAAAACTACGTGCAGGGCATCGACTCGCTAGAGCTGTTCACTACCCGCACCGAGGACTTGAGCCGGCGCTTGGTGAAAGCGCAGGGCGATTACGAAACTGCCAAAGTATCGTTGGAGAGCCAAGTATCGTCACTTTATATCGTGCAGCCGGCCCTACCTGCTACCAAGCAGGCAGAGCCCGTACGCTGGTTGATTGTGGTATCGGCAGTATTCTTAACGTTTGTGCTGTCGGTGTTGTTGATTGTGCTGCTGGAGCTGTACCGCGCCAACCGCCACCACCTAGTAACCAACTAATAATGATTCGATTGTTGCAGTGGCTACGCCCAGCCGATGAGCTTCAGCGCATCTTTTTGCTGTTTGTGCTGCTGCTTATTGGTGGGGGTGCGCTCATCCCGCTGGCCGATTCGCCGCTGACGTTGCTGCCTGCGGTGGTGGTGTTGGGTGTGGCCGTGCTAGCCATTGAGTGGCGCCTGATTTACTACCTGTTTCTGTTAGTTCTGGCTTTCTCGCGCGAGATTAGTATAGGCGGCGGCTTCAGCATGGATATGCCCTCCGAGCCGCTCATGCTGCTGTTGCTGGGCAGCGTAGCTGTCACGCTCATTTTACAGCCCGACGCCCTACCCCGCCGCGAGGTGCTACACCCACTGGTAATCCTGTTGGGCTTAGGCTACATATGGGCAGGGGCCACCACGCTGTTCTCGGTGGATACGCTGAAATCAGTGAAATTTCTACTGGCCAAAACCTGGTACATTGGACCGTTTTTGTTCGGTACGCTGCTGCTGTTGCGCAATCGAGCTATGGTATGGCGCATCAGCGGGCTATACGTTACAGGGGTTTGCGTTACGGTGGTGTATAGCCTAGTACGCCACGCCACCCGTGGGTTCACCTTTGATAGCATCAACTGGTCAGTAGAGCCCTTTTATTTTAACCACGTGACGTACGCCACGGTGCTGGCGCTGCTGCTCCCATACACGATTTACGGAGCGCGGGCAGCCCGGCAGCGCATTGGGCGCTGGGCTTGGAGCGGGGCGGCCGCTTTGCTGTTTATGGGCTTGCTGGTGACGTACACTCGGGCCTCCCTGCTGTCGGTGCCGATTGCGGGCCTGTACTACTTCGTGTTGCGCTACCGCCTCACGCGCCTAGTACTGCTGGGTACCGTGGTGGGCGCGCTGTCGGCGGTGCTCTATTTTGTGCACGAGAACAACTACATGCTCTACGCGCCCGATTTTGAGAAGACTGTTTTCAATGGTAAGAACTTCAGCAAGCACCTGGAGGCTACCTATAAACTAGAGGACATGTCGGGTATGGAGCGGGTGTACCGTTGGGTAGCCGCTGCCCGCATGATTGACGACAAGCCCCTGACCGGCAGTGGCCCCAGCACTTTCTACCCCGAGTATAAGCGCTACACGGTCTGGAGCTTCCACACTTACGTGAGCGATAACCCCGAGCGCTCTACCACTCACAACTACTTTCTGCTGCTATTAGCTGAGCAGGGCATTCCGGGATTTGTTTTGTTTGCGCTGGTACTAGCCGCTGCACTGCTTCTCTGCGAGCGGCTCTACCATCAAAGCGCCCGCCCCGAAAACCGGCATATCGTACTGGCCGCTAGCTTGTCGCTAGTCATCATCATCTTTCACCTGTTTCTTAACGAGTTGATCGAAGTCGATAAAATCGGCTCGTTCTTTTTCATCGCCCTCGCTATTCTAATTCGGATGCAGACGTGGCTGAGTGGCGAAATAGTGAATGGTGAAACGGTGAGTGGTGAGTGAAAACAGGACTGTCATCCTGAACAGAGCGAAGGACCTTATGACGTGAGAACAAGTCGTTGTTACGCTTA
>NZ_JAHWGL010000082.1 GCF_019334315.1 Hymenobacter profundi | reverse complement strand
ACTAGATTCATCGCGTAGCTCACTCATTCACAAAATCCGCGTCATTCGTTTAATCCGAGCGAATCCGTGGTTCAGACTGTCTCAGAATGATAAGTAAACCAACAAAAAAAGGCCGGAATTGCTTCCGGCCTTTCAGCAAAATTCAGCAACGCTAGACTATTTCACATCTACCTTGGCGTGCTCGTTCACGTCGTCGGAATCGTTTTTCTTGCCGGCTACTACGGCTCGTGCGTAGGCGTAGGCGCGGGAAAGCAGGCCGCTAGGCGTATCCCAGTACTCGCCTTTGTCCACGTCTACTTTCAGAATCATGATGTTGGGATCGTTCTTACCTTCTGGGAACCAAGCCTTCAGATCTTCCGACCATAGCTCGTCGATTTTGGCTTGGTCGCGGTAGGCGTTGGCACGGCCCGAGACGGATACGTATACGTCGCTGCTTGGGTCGGCGTAGCTCAGGTTTACGTGGCTGTCTTTTTTTACCTCGTATACCTTGGCGTCGTCTTTATCGGTGAAGAAATACAAGGAGCCGTCGTCCCCAGGCTTGAGGGTGCCCATGGGGCGGCTACGCAACGACTGGTCGTCTTCGGCAGTCGTTGTGAGCATGGCAATTTTTACGTCTTTGATTTTATCGAATAGCTTCTGAACGTCGTGCAGAACGTGCGTTTCGTGCGACATGGTAGGGGAGTTTAGGTGTCTTGAAAGAATGGTGCGGCACCGTAGCCAGTTGGCCGGGGCGCCCCTTCAGATACGGCCCGGCTTCGGTGCGGGTTGTGCCCGGCGCCACTGCTGCCGCTTTTGCTGTACCTTGCCCTACCCCTATGAACTTCCTGGCTCACCTCTACCTCTCCGACCCCGCCGACCCCGACCTGCTTCTCGGCAACTTCATTGCCGACTCGGTGCCCGGCCGCCAACTCGAAGCCTACCTACCCGGCGTGCAGTGCGGCATCCGCCTCCACCGCCTCATCGACACCTACACCGATCAGCACCCCGTGGTGCGCCGCACCACCGCCCGCTTGCGCGAGGCCGGCTACGGCAAGTACGCCGGCGTGGTCTCCGACGTGTTTTTCGACCATTTCCTGGCCCGAAACTTCCCAGAGTTTTCCGCCGAACCGCTGCTGGACTTTACCCAGCGCGTGTTTGCCCTGCTCCTATCCCGCCAGGCCGAAATGCCTGCCCGCGTGCAGCAATTCCTACCCTACCTGGTGCGCGACAACTGGCTCCTACGCTACGCCGATTTCGAAGGGGTAGGGCAGTCGCTCCGGGGCCTCAGTCGCCGCGCTTCCCCCGGCTCTGGTATGGAAACCGCCGTGGCGGAGTTGCAGCGCAACTATGCAGCATACGAAGCGGATTTTCGGGAGTTCTGGCCGCAGGTGCGCGCGTATGTGGGAACTGTTAGAAGTTGAATTGATAAGCGAAATAGATGTCATCCTGCGCTTGCGAAGGACTTTCTCATGGCAGAACGACAAGTGTACTAACGACTCGTTCAACTGCCAGAAAGTCCTTCGCAAGCTCAGGATGACACACAAAAAAAACGGGGCCATATGGCCCCGTTCTCATTCTTAATCAATAGCAAAAGACTAGTGGTCGTGTCCACCGTCGCCGTGTACGTGGCCGTGGTCCATTTCCTCGGGGGTAGCGTCGCGCACGTCGGCTACGTTGCCGTCGAAGTGCATCACCATACCGGCGAGGGGGTGGTTGAAGTCCATTTGTACTACCTCGTCGCCGATGCTTACCACTTTGCCTTGCATGTGGTTGCCTTCGTTGTCGGCCATGGGGAGGTAGTTACCTTCTTGCAGCATATCGGCGTCCACCTGGCCGTCGATTTCGAATACCTGTTTCGGAATCTCCACCACGGCCTGCTGGTCGTAGTCGCCGTAGGCTTGCTCAGGGGTGAGCGAGAAGCTGAACGAGTCGCCGGACTGCTTGCCGCTGAGCTGGTTTTCGAATTCTTCGGGTAGGCCGCTCATACCGAACAGGAACACCATCGGCGCATCCGCCTCGGCCGATTCTACTAGGCGCTTTTCGCCGTTTTCGTCGGTTACGCTCAGGTTATAGGTGATAGAAACGACTTTCTGGGGGCTGATCTGGGTCATAGCAAGTGGGGTTGGGAGAGAAGGGTTACTCCTGCTAGTTACGGAAATGACCCGAAAACGTCGGTGATTAGCAGCAAATAGGCGTGGTATAAGCCGGGAGTAAGATTTTGGCATTGGGCTAACGGCCTTACATGCCCTGCGTTAAGAAACACATTTCGCAACGGATATGGTCCTGACTTTTTGCACGGCCACACCGCTATTTCTTTCGCTTTTCCCCTCCTCACGATGAAACCTACCACACTATCGGTGCTGCTACTAAGCGGCGCTTGGTTGGCGGCATGTCAGTCCGGCACTACCACCAACGAAACCACCGCTACCACGGCCGCCGACTCTACGGCCACTGCCGCTACCCCCGCCGCCGACACAATGGGTGTGCCCGCGGGTACCATCTCCACGGTGGGCAACCCCCAGTTGCTGTTTACGCTGCCCAACGAGCACAACACGCCCGATGGCCTAGCCCTAAGTCCCGATGGGCGTACGCTGCTGCTGTCGGTGCCTAACCTGGCCAACAATAGCTACCCGGCCACTATTCTGGAAATCACCGGCAATTCCTATAAGCCCTTCGCCACCAACCTGCCCGTGGAGCCGACCACTAAAAAAGCCGCGCCAATGGACCTGGCGTACGGACCCGATGGCAACGTGTACTACGCAGAGAATCAGTACGAAAACAGCAAAAAGTACGTGTCGCGGCTGATGCGTATCAACATGAAAAACGGGCGGCCCGGCACGATTGAAACCGCCGTCGACAGCTTCCGGCTGGCGAACGGGATAGTCTGGAAAGGCAACACGCTCTATGTAACCGACAGCCAGTGGGACATGCCCGACAACGACAAGGGTAGTGCCGTGATGGTGTTCACCCTCAATGAGTTGAAAAGAGGGCTGATTCACCTCAAACCCAAAACCAAGGACCCGCACGTGCTGGCTATGTTCACGACCACCGTGAACGAAACCGGCGTCGACAACGGTGCCGACGGTATCGATTACGATAGCCAGGGTAACCTGTACACTGGCTCGTTTGGCGACGGCACGTTCTACAAGATGACGCTCAAGCCCGACGGCACGCTAGCCCAGCAGGAAGCCCTACCCCTGAAGGGTGACAAAATCACCTGCATCGACGGTTTCATTATTGACCGCAAGACGGATAAAGCCTACATCACGGGTGCCCGGCAGAACGCTATTTTTGTCATCGACCTGAAAACTAACAACGTAACCACGCTGGCCCAAAACCCCGACACCGACGGCGCCGGCGGCAAAATTGACCAGCCGGCGGAGGTGCTGCTGAAAGGCAACCGCCTGTACATCTCCAACTACGACAACCCTGTGAAGCACTTCGTAAACACCAAATCCGACGCCCCGCATACGGAATCGTATATCGATCTGCCGTAGCCTAGTAGGAGTCGATATTGCTTGCGTCCTCTGCCCGTTAGGGTGGGGGACGTTTTTTTTAAGAAAAGAAATTAGGAAATCAACGTTGCGCAACGCCGTTTCTGCGTAGACAAGCTCAACCGGAAGCAAGTCGCGTCTGCTGCCTACCCACTAAGCGGCTGCTAACGCACGCATTGCCTACTTAACCTTTTCAATACCATGGCCAAAAGCCCACCGAAGTTCGACACCCCCAATACGCCCCAACCCGCTGACCTGAGCAACGGTCAGCACATCACCACCGACGCCGGCCGCCCGGTCAGCGACATTCAGAACTCCATCACGGCGGGCCGGCGCGGGCCGGTGTTGCAGGAAGATTACATTGCCTTCGAGCGCCTGGCGCACTTCAACCGCGAGCGGATTCCCGAGCGCGTGGTGCACGCCAAGGGGGTAGGGGCTTTCGGTACCTTCACCGTGACGCATGACATCACGAAGTACACCCGCGCCAAGCTGTTCAGCAAAGTGGGCAATACCTGCGAGATGCTGACGCGCTTTAGCACGGTAGCCGGCGAACGGGGCTCGGCCGATACCAACCGCGACCCGCGCGGCTTTGCGCTGAAGTTCTACACGGAGGGCGGCAACTGGGACTTGGTAGGCAACAACACGCCGGTGTTTTTTGTGAAGGATGGCCTGAAGTTTCCCGACTTTATCCACTCGCAGAAGCGCGACCCACGCACCAACATGCGCAGCAAAACCATGATGTGGGACTTTTGGAGCCTGATGCCCGAAAGCCTGCATCAAGTGCTGATTCTGATGAGTGACCGGGGCACGCCCTACGGCATCCGCCACATGCACGGCTACTCCTCGCACACGTTCTCGATGTTCAATGCTGATAACGTGCGTACGTGGGTGAAATTTCACTTCCTGACCCAGCAGGGCATCAAGAACTTCACCGACGCCGAAGCCATCGAAATGGCCGGCCTCGACCCCGATTTCTCGGCCAACGACCTCTCCGACGCCATCACGCAGGGTAATTTCCCGAAGTGGAAGATGTTCATCCAAACCATGCCCGACGAGCAGGCCGCTACCTACAAGTGGAACTCGTTTGACGTGACCAAGGTGTGGCCCCACGCCGATTTTCCGTTGCAGGAGGTAGGGGTGATGGAGCTGAACCGCATCCCCGAGAACTACCACGCCTTTGTGGAGCAGGCCGCTTACTCACCCTCCAACGTGGTGGACGGTATCAGCTTCTCGCCGGATAAGATGCTGCAAACCCGCCTGTTGAGCTACGCCGACGCGCATCGTTACCGCGTGGGCGTGAACTACGAGTTCCTACCCGCCAACGCGCCCAAGGTAGCCAGCCACAACAACTACCACCGCGACGGGGCCATGGCACTGGGTAATAACGGCGGCTCCGGCCCCAACTACTTCCCCAACTCCTTCAACGGCCCTACTGAGGACAAGAGCGTGCAGGAGTTTGCCTACCCGGTAGAGGCCACCGAAGTGCGTCGCTACGACCGCAACGCCCCTGGCGACGATGACCACTACACCCAGCCCGGCGACCTGTTCCGCCTGATGACGGAAAAGGCGCAGGACGACACCATCAAGAACATCGTGGCCCACATGGACGGCATCGAAGGACCCAAACGTAAAGAAATCATCGAGCGCCAGCTGAAACTGTGGTTCAAGGTAGACGAGAAGCTGGGCAAAGGCGTATCGGCCGGCTTGGGCGTGCAAGTGGAAGGCCACGAGCTGAACGGCCAAATGAAGCCACTCCACGCTAAGTATGCTCCGCCGAAGCCGGTGGATAAAATGCCCCACGGAGCGGCGTAAGTACCCCACCCCCTAGCCCCCTCCCCTCCGGGAGAGGGGGAACTAGCTCTAAAAAAACTAGCCCCTACCTCAATAATGAAGTAGGGGCTAGTTTTTTTTAGAGCTAAAGCTAAAAGTTAGTTCCCCCTCTCCCGGAGGGGAGGGGGCTAGGGGGTGGGGTGCCTACTGCATTTCCCACGCCGTACGGTACGCCCCAATCAGCTCCGTGTAGTCCAGAAAGGCCTTGTAGAACGGATGCGACCCAAGCGTACTGGAATCGCCCACAATCAGCAGCTTCTTGCGGGCGCGGGTCATACCCACGTTCATGCGGCGGATATCGGAGAGGAAACCGATGTCGCCCTGGCTGTTGCTGCGCGTCATGGTGATGCAGATGATGTCGCGCTCCTGGCCTTGGAAGGAATCTACGGTGCCGATGCTGAGCAGGCGGTGCGTGAGCATCTCGGCTAGCTCGGGCAGGTCTTCCACCGCGTCTTTCAGGTAGTTGATCTGGGCGCGGTAGGGGGCAATCACGCCTACCGTTAGCAAGTCCTCCTGGTGTTCTTCGGGTGCGTACACGGCTAGCAGTTCCGATAAGCGCTTGAGCAACAAGTCAGCTTCTTCTGGATTCGCCACCGAGCGACTTTCAGCAATGCCCAGCTCCAGGAAGCCGAAGCCGGCCGTATCCAGAAACTCCACGGCCACGTCGGGCGCAAAGCGCAGGTCGTAGGCCGAGAGGTCGGCGTGGGCTACGGTGTCGTGGGCAATCAGCTTGCCGTCGTAGAATTGCTCCGAGCTGAACTCCATAATCAGCTCGTGCATGCGGTACTGTACCGTCAGCATGCGGGCCGTGTCGGGCTGGCGCTTGATGCACTTTTCGAACAGCGTTTCGCGCAGGGCGCCGGCCTTTTCGCTTTTTACGGTAGGCGGCAGTTGCTGATGGTCGCCGGCCAGCACCACGCGGTTGGCTTTGCCGATGGGAATCCAGCAGCCCGGCTCTAACGCCTGCGCGGCTTCGTCAATAAATACCGTTTCGTAGGTGAGGTGGCGAATGGCGCGGTTGCTGGCGCCCACCAGCGTGCAGGTAATCACCTGCACCTGCTCCAGCAAATCCTCCGTGATGTAGCGCTCCAACTGGTCCGACTCCTGCAACAAATCGTGGGCTTGCTGCTTGAGCACGCGGCGCTGCTCGCGCTCCTCCCAGCCAAAATGGCGCTTAAACTTGCCGGCCATTTCGCGGTACTGCTCCGCCGTCTGCCGCATCGATTTCAGCTCCGGATAGCTCTTATGCGCCATAATCTGCGCATCCAGCGTGTGCTGCAACAGCAAATCCGACACCCGCGAAGGGTTGCCCATCCGAATCACGTTCACGCCGCGCTCAGCCAGCTTTTCGGTCAGCAAGTCTACGGCTGTGTTGCTGGGCGCGCACACCAGCACCCGCCGCTCGCGCCGGATGGTTTCCAGAATGGCTTGTACTAGCGTGGTAGTTTTACCGGTGCCGGGCGGTCCGTGAATGATGGCTACATCCTGGGCCGCCAGCACGTGGCGCACGGCCGCGAGCTGGGAGTCATTCAGGGGCGAAGGGTAGTAGGGCTGCACCTCGCTATCGGGGCGGAAGCGGGCGGGGCGGGCGCCCAACAGTACGTCGCGTAGCTCAGCTAGGCGCGATTCGTAAGCGCCCATCACCTTGCCCAGCGCGTACTCCATCTCGCGGTAGCTCACCTCGTCAAAGGTGAGGTCTACGCCCAATTTGCCATCGTCCACCCAGTCGGGTAGGTCTTCCTTATTGGTGGCGAGAAGGATTTTATTGCGCTTTACGCTGGTAATGACTCCGTTGAGGGTAGGGCGGTCAGAGCCGGCGCGGTTGGGAATGTTGCCAAACAGCGCAGCATTCTTCCCTACCTGAAACAGGTGCAGGCCGTTTTGGCCTGCCGGGCGCTCCAGCTCCAGCACCAGCTTGCCGCCGAAGCCAATATCTTCCTGGGTAATCTTCACGGGGTACCACGTCAGGCCACGCTGCTGGCGCTCGGCAATGGTGGTTTTGGCGCTTTTGATCTTGAACTGCTCCAGGTCTTCCTGCTGCTCTAGCTTCAGCAAAGCCTGGGTGTGGCGCAATTCTTTCTCGAGGGCGTAAGGGTCTGTATAAATAGGTTGTTCAGCCAACAGGGTAGGAGATTAAGTATTCCGTTGCTAACAACGAAAACGGAAAATTGGTGGCCGAAGGTCGGAATTATGCGCTGTAGTTGCAGCCAACCGTACGTAGCCTTACCAGAAGGGTAGGGCACACTACTTCTCCAACCGAATGGCTACGGTCTGGCTTTCACCCTCAGCTACAAACATGCATTCCTCAAAATCGGGAGCTTTGAAGCGGGGGCGCACGTTGTTGGAAAACGCGTACGGCTCGGTGGGAATACCCAAAAAGTTGCGGTCCATTTTGCCGTTGTCGTTCACGTCCTGCGACAAGGCAATGGCCCATTCGCCCGGTTCTAGCTCTACCTGAAACTGCACGGTGTTTTGCTGCTGGGGCACTATTTTCTTATGCAAAGCAGCCTTACCCGATTTCAGGAACGACTCAGAGGAATTGTAAAAGTTGAGCGTGATAGTGGAGGTAGGTGAGACCAAGTTGGTAATGACTACCGTCACCGGCACTGTATCCTGCTGGATGGGGGCGTGCGCGGGAAAAAGCAGGCCCGTTGCTAAGCTGATTTTCAATAGTATGGATGCAGATAAGTTCATGGGCGTGTTGGTGGTGCTGACGTTGCGTTGTAGGCAATGTTCAGAAAAGGGAACCCGCGTGGGACTACGCGCCTAATTGGAGTTCAGTACTGAAAGCGTTGTGTTTCTGCATCATACGCAGCCGGCTGATACGCTGTTTTTTCAACGTAGCACAACGGCGATAAATACTCGGCAGAGTATAAACGAAATAGTGCTGTAAAATTTTGGCTGGCGTTGTCTGCGGCAAGGATGTGGGGAAGCTTATAGATGGCATAGCAAGTAATAACCTTAAGACGCTAACTACTACCTTATTAAATCAGCTGTTGAGGTTGGAACAAGGTTGTGTGCGGTTGTATATAACGGTGTATCAAGATGATACGCAGCTCTTTATAGAATCAGTCTAGTTAACAAAGCTAAAATAATTGGCGTAGGCAGAGAATCCAAAACCACGCGCATGCCTGGAACCTGGTAGACATGGTAGCTTTTGCCATGCTCTTCAAAGTATGCAAGGAGGTAGGAAAACGTATAGAATACTTCCTCTTTCCGGCCTCGGCGTAGACGTGCACTCCTATTCACTCACCTAAAACCTATTGCTCTATGAGCACGAAAGTAACTCAAGAACCCGTCGGGGATGTGGCGGTGGCCCTACCGCCACTCGAGCAAATCACCCTGACCATCAACGGCGTGACCAAGCGCCTGCAAGTTGCGCCCTGGACCTCGCTGCTCGATTTGCTGCGCGAATACCTGGACCTGACCGGCACCAAAAAAGGCTGCGACCATGGACAGTGCGGCGCCTGCACGGTGCTCGTAGATGGCACCCGCATCAACTCCTGCCTTACCCTGGCCGTGATGAAAGACGGCTCCGAAATCACGACGGTAGAGGGTCTGTCCAAGGGCGACGAGCTGCACCCCGTGCAGGAAGCCTTTATTGAGCACGATGCTTTCCAGTGCGGCTATTGCACACCGGGGCAAATCTGCTCGGCAGTGGGGCTTATCAACGAAGGCAAAGCCAAAACGGCCGATGACATCCGGGAGCTGATGAGCGGTAATATCTGCCGTTGCGGCGCCTATGTGGGCATTGTAGCCGCCGTAGAAGAAGCTCTGCACAAGTGCCAACCCAACCAGTAATCCTGCGATGAACAGCTTTTCATATACCCGCGCCCAGGCCGTTGAGACGGCTGCACGCGAAGTTTCGACCAACCACACGGCCAAGTTCATCGCCGGCGGCACCAACCTGCTGGACTTGATGAAGGAAAACGTGGAGCGTCCTACCCGCCTGGTAGACCTCACGCGCCTACCCCTCAACCAGATTGAGGACACTGACAAGGGCCTGCGCCTGGGTGCCCTCGCCACCAACGCCAACACCGCCTACGACGAGCGAGTGGAGGAGCGCTACCCCCTGCTGAGCAAGGCCATTCTGGCTGGTGCTTCAGCCCAACTGCGCAACATGGCCACCGACGGCGGCAACCTGTTTCAGCGCACCCGTTGCTACTATTTCTACGATCTGGCTACGCCTTGCAACAAGCGCGAGCCCGGCTCGGGCTGCTCGGCTATTACCGGCTACAACCGCGTATGCGGGATCTTGGGCACCAGCGAAAGCTGCATTGCTACCCACCCCTCGGATATGTGCGTAGCCCTGGCCGCGCTGAAAGCCACTGTGAATGTGACCGGCGCCACTGGCGAGCGAACCGTGGAGTTTGCCGACTTCCACCGCCTACCCGGCAACGAGCCAGAGCGCGACAACAACCTGAAGCCTGATGAAATCGTGACCAGCATCGACCTGCCGGCCGATGGAGAGCGGTTTGCCAAGAACTTCACCTACCTCAAGCTACGTGACCGGGCTTCGTATGCCTTCGCGCTGGTATCGGTGGCGGCGGCGCTGGATATGGACGGCGACACCATTAAGGAAGCCCGCGTGGCCCTGGGTGGCGTGGCCCACAAGCCTTGGCGCAAGGCCGAGGCCGAAGACCTGCTGAAAGGCCAGGCCGCGACGAAGGTGAACTTCGAGCGCGTGGCCGCCTCGCTGCTGGAAGGCGCGAAGGGCTACGGCTCCAATACATTCAAAATTGAACTGGCTAAGCGTGCCATTGTGCGCGCGCTGACCATGGCCGCTAACGGACAACACTAAATGGCTGCTACTACCTATATTGGCCGCTCCACCAGCCGCGTGGACGGTCGCGCCAAAGTAACCGGCGAGGCGAAGTACGCCGCCGAGTTCAACACCCCCGGCCTGACCTACGGCTACGTGATTTCCAGCGACATCGCAAAAGGGAAAATCACCAAGATTGACGCCTCCGACGCGCTCAGCCTACCCGGCGTGTTGCAGGTGTTCACCCACGAAAACGCCCCCCGCCCGGCCTACTTTGACCGCAAGTTCAAGGACGACGACTCGCCGGTAGGCGACAAGTTTAAGCCGCTGTACAGTGCCGAAATTCAGTTCAGCATGCAGCCCATTGGCTTGGTGGTGGCCGACTCGTTTGAGGTGGCCCGATACGCCGCGTCGCTGGTGAAGGTGGAGTATAAGGCCGAAACGCCGGAAACCAACCTGCGCCAAAAGCCCAAAGGCCACAAGGCCCCTACCGGCAAAACAGGCTTCACACCACCTAAAAGCCGGGGCAACGCTGCCAAAGCTTACAAAAACGCCGAGGTGCAGTTTGAGGCCGAATACTTCCACATGCCCGAGCACCACAATCCAATGGAGATGTTTGCCTCTACGGTAATTGTGGAGGAAGACGGCAAGCTGAAAATATACGACAAGACGCAGGGTGTTGCCAACAGCCAAAAATACATCACCAAGATCTTCGGGCTGAGCAAGGAAGAAGCTCGCGTGATTAACCCTTTCATGGGTGGTGGTTTTGGTTCGGGCCTGCGGCCGCAGTATCAGCTATACCTGGCCGTGATGGCGGCGCGAGAGCTAAACCGCTCGGTGCGCGTAGTGCTCACGCGCCAGCAAATGTTCTCGTTCGGGCACCGTCCGGCCACGTTGCAAACCGTATCGTTGGGCGCTACCAAGGACGGCATGCTGCAGGCAATCAAGCACGAAGCCCTAGGCGAAACCTCTCGTTTTGAGGAATATACCGAGGTAGTGGTGAACTGGGCCGGCATGCTCTACCACTGCGACAACGTAGAGCTGGGCTACTACCTACGCAACCTCGACACCTACACGCCCCTGGACATGCGCGCACCGGGTTCCGTAACGGGCATCGCCGCCTTCGAAACAGCCATTGATGAGCTGTCTTACAAAGTAGGCATCGACCCGCTGGAACTGCGTCTGAAAAACTACGCCGAGAAGAACGAATTCGAAGGAAAGCCCTTCTCTAGTAAAGAATTGCGCGCTTGCTACGCCCAGGGTGCCGCTAAGTTTGGCTGGGCCAAACGGCCCGCACAACCACGCTCTATGCGCGAGGGTACCAAGCTCATCGGCTGGGGTGTGGCTACCGGTATGTGGGACGCGCAGCAGCAGAAATCGGCTGCCAAAGCCAACCTGTCGGTAGACGGCAAGCTAGTAGTAGGTAGTTCCACTTCCGATATTGGCACGGGCACCTACACGGCCATGACCATGATTGCCGCCGAAACCCTGGGCCTGCCCCTCGATGCCGTGACCTTCAAGCTGGGCGATACGACCCTGCCCGTAGCGCCGCTGGAAGGCGGCTCTTGGACGGTAGCCTCCGTGGGATCAGCCGTAAAAGAAGCCTGCGAAGCTGTGGCGAAGAAGGTGTTCAGCATGGCCAAAGACGTGAAAGACTCCCCGCTGTCAGGCGCTAGCTTCGATGAGGTAGAGTTCGTGGACGGCAAGGTGCAGCTGAAGGGCGACTACTCCTCGGGTGTTTCCATTGTAGAGGCCATGCGCGCTGGCGAGGTGAACTTCATTGAGGAAGAAACCACCACCATGCCCAACATGCTCAAGCAGATGCAATACGCCCGCAACACGCACTCGGCGGTGTTCGTGGAGGTGGAGGTGGATGAGGACCTCGGCCAGATTTGCGTGCGCCGCGTGGTAAGCGCCATTGCCGGTGGCCGCGTAATCAGCCCCAAAACCGCCCGCAGCCAGATCTTGGGTGGCGTGGTGTGGGGCATCAGCATGGCGCTGGAAGAAGAAAGCGTGCTCGACCACCACTTCGGCCGCTTCATGAACCATAACCTGGCCGAATACCACGTAGCCGTCAACGCCGATATCCACAACATCGACGTGATTTTCGTAGAAGAGCACGATGACATTGTGAACCCGCTGGGCGCCAAAGGCCTGGGCGAAATCGGGATTGTGGGGGTAGCGGCGGCCATTGGCAACGCCATATACCATGCCACCGGCAAGCGCGTGCGCGAGCTACCCATTACGCTGGATAAGTTGCTGTAGGTCAATATATTTATTGATAAAACAGAAGGCCCTAGAACCGTACGGTTCTAGGGCCTTCTGTTTTACAAGCTAAACAACGTTTTCAGTCCTTCTTTCAGTGCAGTCGGCTTGCGGCCAAGTACCTGTTGCAACTCATTACTGACTGCTGATTCCTGACCATGCTTGATGTCGGTCATAAAACCGAGGACAAATTGAGTAACGGTTTCGGGTATGTTGCGGGCTTTCATCTGCGCCGCAAAAGTTTCATCGTCGAGGGCCGTATAGCGCACCTCTTTGCCCGATAGCTCACTGAGCGCGGCGGCCACATCGGCGAAAGAATACGTTTCGGTGTTGGTAAACGTGTAGGTGCGATTTTCGCAGTCGCCTTCGGCCAATACGTTGGCAATGGCTTCGCCCATGTCGCTACGCAGGGCAAAAGAAACCCTACCTTCGCCAGCGGGCAGGTGAATGCCCGACGCAAACACGGCAGGCCCCACAAACTGTGGCAGCGTATCCATGTACAGAATGTTGCGAAACAGCACGTAGTGCAACCCGCTGGCCTTGATGTAGTCTTCCGTTTGGAAGTGCCGCACCATCAAGTCGTTGGCCAGGGTGTCGCGGTCTTGTAGGGCGCGGCCGGTGTAGGCAATGCACGATACGCCGGCTTTTTTGGCGGCATCTACCACGTTGTAGTGCTGTTGCAGGCCGTGGTCGTCGCCTCCACCCGATACCAGCAGCACTTTGTCGATGCCTTGCATGGCGCGTTCCAGAGCAGCCGGGTCGTCGTAGTCGCCCAGGCGAAGGTCAATGCCCAGCTCTTGCAGGTGGATGGCTTTGGCAGCGTCGCGCACCAGGCCCGCCACCTGATTGGGGTCGATTTTGGTCAGGAGTTGTTGAATAACGGCCGTGCCAATGTGGCCGGTAGCACCAGTGATGAGAATCATATACAGTACATTAGGTGATGTTTGTACTGCAAAGGTGCCGCCTAAAGTAGGCAGGCAAAAGAGCTAAATGGCGGTAGTATTGGGCCAAAAGTCGGAAAGCACCGCTAGCCAGCCTGTTTGTACGCGGTAGGCGAAAAGCCAAGGCTTTTCCGGAAAAACCGACTAAAGGCCGACTGATCCGTGAAATGCAGCAACTCGGAAATCTGCGCCACCGATAGCTGCTGATTTTGCAACAAGGCTTTGGCTTCCAGCAGCACGGCTTGTTCTATCCAGTCGCTGGCGGTTTTGCCGGTGATTTCCCGCACAGTTTCGGTGAGGTGCTTGGGCGTGATGCACAGTTGGTCGGCATAAAATTTCACGCTACGCTCTACCGCGCTATGGGCATTCACTAAGTTCTTAAACGCAGAAGTCAGCTGCTGACCACGCGTTTGGGTGGATTGTAGCACCGCGTGATGCTGGTCATAGATGGCAATAACTTCGTATAGTAAGCTATTAATCAGGTTTTTAATTACCTGCTCTCGGTACGGGTGCGGGGTAGGAAATTTCTGCTGTAGAAAACGCAACGAAGCCGTGATGGTGGTGGCCTCCGCCTCCGACAGCGGTAGTACGTGCCGGGTAATGTTCTCCAGAAAATGGAAACTGTCGGCCTGCACACTGTTGTGGCTGGTGATAAACTCTTTGGTGAAGAATACAGACAGGCTGTCGTGGTCGTCGGATAGCTGCGCCCATTCTTTAATCACGTGTGGCGTGATGAGCATCAGGCAATTCGGCTCGATGGAGTAAGTCTCCAGATTTGCCTTCAACTCCAGCGTACCGCGCAAGCATATGCCAATCTTATAGTAGTTGCCGCGGTAGGGGGCGTTCAGCGGCGGACCAGCCGAATGCGTGTGCTCATCCAGAAAAAACACTTCAGCTGGCTTATCAGCAGGGTTGGAAAAATAGTGGAGCGAATAGGTAGGGATAGAAGAAGCCATAGCAGTAGTCAAAGATTAGTATGTGTCTGAAGATAAGACGAATAGTCTATGATGAAAGTGGTGGTAAGCACCGCACCGCATTGGTAGTAAAGTTACTGCCTACGCAACGATAGGTAGTACCATAAAGGCGTAGTAGGGTACTAAATAAACGAAAACCAATAGCCGCCTACTGCGTTAAGTCAAGTAAGAGCTCGTCTGTAAGGGCGCCGCTACTGCGCCTCTCAGACGAGCGTACGCAACAGAAAGAAGTAGGGCCAAGCGTGCGTAAGCACGTGGTGCTACCCTATTCTCAACCCCAACCCAACCACCATGGAGTATAATATTGATAACGTAAAAATGGATTTGCAAACCGTTGGTTTTCAAGAAACCTCGGCAATAGTAGACCAAGTAGAAAGCGAGCTGCGCCGCGTGATGCGTTTCCGGCAGGATATCGTAGCCGCCGACGTGTACCTGCGCGAAGACGGTAGCAACCCCGAAACCAATAAAGTGGTACGCTGGCGCCTAGGCATTCCCGGCAAGGATCTGTTTGCCGAAGCGACGGCCGGCTCGTGGGGCGCAGGATTGCGCGATGCCAGCGAAAAACTGCGCCGACAGTTTGTAGACTAACACGTTGGTTGCTATATGGCAAGGGCCGTCGGTAGGATGTAGCAGAGTAGCGCGCACCACCGGCGGCCCTTGCTGTGTAAGCGCAGCAGCGCAGACGCTGACTCGCTGTGCCACACGCTCGGCCTAACGATCAATCACACGCCGTAATGGCTTGCCTAGCGGATACAGGAAACGGGCTGGAAATATTCTTACTCGAAGAAGTCGCCGGGGTCAGCTTGGCTGAGGTACTTGCTGAGGCTGCCCAAATCACCAAAAATGGGCTGAATCAACTGCAAAAACTGCTCGGTGGCGGCGGGGCCATCAGTATACGCCCCAAAGATTTCGCCCTGGCCCAACAGCTCCACGTGGTCGAGAAGGGCAGGGGCGTATTCTTCCAGAATGGTTTCGATATGCTCGGCCCAACTAGCGCCGCTGCCGCTGAAGCCGTATTTCTCGAACACGTTGTAGTAATCGTCCATGTCCGAAAGATTCACCAGAATGCGCTCCTGGCGGCCCGGAGTGGCCTGATCTTCCAGATCAGTAATCAAGAAAGGGTAGGTGGCGCTCATAGCAAGCAAGGTACGACGGATGCGGGGAAGCATTAGAGCAATTCTGGGCAAAACCGCTGCTGCAAAAGACATAGCATAATAAGAAAGGCCGAACCCTGTTTAGGGTCCGGCCTTTTGGGTATCTAGGAGGAGTGCAGCAGTCTACGCCGCGGCGTGGTCGTGTTGCTTGCGCAGGGGTAGGTCCAGCAGCATGGGTACGCCCTGAATTACGGCCAGCACAATATACTCGTAGCCCTTCATCAAGTCCTTGTCAATGAAAACGATAACCGCCCCTATCACGTGCAGGGCCGCGGCAATAGCGTACAATTGTTTGCGCTTGGCACCATCTACTACAGCCGCCGTGTAGCCAAAGCCTATTGCCCCGAACACAAACCACAGCGCGTGGTAGCTAAACGGCATCAGGCCCTTCGACTCGGTGGCGTGCACCCATACGTTTTCCAGCGTAGCGGCCACCGTAATCAGCACCCACACCCAAATAAGCGTGTTCGCCTCTTTGCCCAGCAGCAGCGTCATCACAGTCGGAATGGCCATGGCCACGCCCCAGGTCCAGAGTACGGCCGCGTGGCCGTGCTCCATCGTGTTGCCGATGTATTGCGTGATGAGGTAGGCGATGGTAACAGTGATGCCCCACCATAGGAGCAAAGACTGACGAGAGAACATGGCAGACAGGGTAAGTAGTAGAGTAACAAGGTTATTCAAACTCTACGCCCGCCTGTTACGAAGGTTGTTAGTCTGTGTTTAAGGATGCTGGTGCACACATGTTATTCCGAGTGCAGCGAGGAGTTTGGGTGGTACTGCTGCTGTTTACTCAGATTCCTCGCTGCGCTCGGAATGACATTAATATGCTATAGCATCCCCCAAAAAGTCCAGGCCGGGCATGCCGATGGGGGCGCCGGGGGGCATGTCCAGGGGGGCGGGTACGGTGAACTTGTTGGGGTCGGTGGTGAAGGTATTGATCTGGGAGAGGCCGAATAGCAAATTAGCCTTCTGCCGGGGCTCGGCGCTGGCTAGCTTGCCAGTCATCCACTGCTTGAGGCCGTCGATTTCGGCTAGGCTTTCGCCGCGCACGCTTTCGGCTACCTGCGGGTCGGCGGCAAGCTGGAGTAGACTTTTCAGCGTGAGGTTATTCACCAGCACCTGTAACTCACCTTTGTAGCCGGAGGCTAGAGGTGCTTTCCAGGTCTGACTCAGTAGTTTATCGACCACTGGCATGAAGCCCGGCTGCTTACTGTCGCGGGCGTGGTACTCCACCAGGCGGGTAGCACGCTCCGGATTCAGCAGCGACAGGATGGTAGGCGCCGCCGCCGCTTCGGCCGCGGCCATGGGGTCGAAGGTAGGGCCAGTGTGGCCGGCGAAGGTTTCCATGCTGCTGGGGTAGCCCGCCGGGCGGGGCGGCAGCTGTTGCAGCAGCTTCTCCGGCAGCATCAGCGCCTCCGGCGATACGGTAGCCATCAGGGCATCGAAGGCGCGCCACTGCTCGGCGGGCTCTACCATGCGCGTCACCACCTGGCCGTCGTTTTTCACGGCGTGGGTGAAGTACAGGCCGCCCAGCGACTTGGCCGCCGCCTCCACCTGGTAGCGGTGTAGCAAGTACATAGGCACCAGCACTTCTTCCAGCGTGGCCATGGGGGCGTTGTCGGGAATGGCGTTGGTAGAGAAGTTGTCGAGTACGTGGCGGCGCACCTTCATCAGCTTGTCGAGCTGGGTTACGGCGTTGCTGCCGTCGTCCCACTGGTGCGACTCGGGGTGCACGTACCCGCCGATGTCAGGGATGAAAATGTGGCCCTGCTTCAAGGTTTCCACCAGAATTTGGTCGAGCGCTTTGTCCTCGTCGGTGCCTTTCGTGAAGTCCTGATAGCCCCACAAAATAGCGCGCTTGTCCCAGCTGCCAATGCCCTTTGCGTAGGCATCCGACACGTCAATCGTACCGTCCGATTTCAGCGAGAAGCGTGGGAAGGGGTAGTCCATCACCGAGCCGCGGTCCTGGGTACCCGAGGAGGTGAAATTGTGGTACAGCCCCAAGGTGTGGCCGATTTCGTGGGCCGACAGCTGCCGGATGCGGGCCAGCGCCATCTGCTCCAGCTCCGGCGACACTTTCTTACCGTTTTTATAAGGCTGCAACAGGCCCTCGGCAATGAGGTAGTCCTGGCGGTGGCGGTCGGAGCCCAGCGTGACCACACCCTTGATGATTTCCCCCGTGCGCGGGTCGATGTAGGACGAGCCGAAGGAGAAAGCCCGCGGGTTGCCGGCGCGGTCCACCCAGTTCACCACGTTGTAGCGAATGTCCATGGGGTCGGCGTCCTGGGGCAACTCCTTCACCAAGAAGGCATTCTTGTAGCCAGCCGCTTCAAAGGCCTGGTTCCACCACGCGCCGCCTTCGATGAGCGCCTTCTTGATGTCCGGCGGGGCGCCGCGGTCCACGTAGTACACAATGGGCTCCACTGGCTCGCTCACTTTGGCGCCGGGGTTCTTCTTCTCTAAGCGGTGCCGGCGCGAGAAGCGCTTTTCCAGCGGCTCGGTCATGGGCGCCGAAAAGTCGAGGTAGGAAAACTGGAAAAAGCCCGAGCGCGGGTCGAATTTGCGTGGGTGGTACTTGTCGTCGGGCAACTCCACGAAGGCCTGGTGCATGCGCACGGTCACGGCATTGGGGTCGGGCGCGATGCTGCGGCCGTAGCCCTGGCCGCCGTTGGGGCCGCCCGTGAAGGTAATCAGCGCGTCGAACTCGGTGTTTTTGGGAAAGTTCTTGGTGGCTTCGGGGTTCACAGCCGAGCGCGACTCATCCAGCCGATAGCCGGCCGAGGCCCCACCGCCAGCGTTGCCACCGCGCAGGCCCGCAAAGCTGCGCCGGCCCAGCTGGTCGCCTATTTTCTGGCTGTCGCGCACCAGGAAGGGCGTCAGGTCAAGCAGTACTTTGTTGCCCTCCACAGCCACCGGCGTAAAGCCCCACAGCACCGACTTAGCAAAGGCGCTTTCCACGGCTCGCTGCTCATCGCCGCCGCGGGAGGCGCGGTAGTTGTAGTTGGGCTCCACCAGCATCACCTTGGGGCCTACCCGCACAAACTTGGCAATGGCCGAGGAGGCGCCGCCCCGCTCGGGGCCGCCCATGCCTACGCCGTCAGGTAGGGAGCTGAAATAGAGAAACTCCTGGTCGAACTTGTCCAGCTCAAGGTAGACTTTTCCGGTTTTCTCGTCGTAGTAAAACGGAAAATAGCCGTCTTGTTTCTTGGCACCCTGGGTAATAGAAGCAATAGTAGCAGCGGGCTTCGCTTCAGCGCGGGTAGGGGAGGTGCCGCCTTGGTTTTGGGCCGGCGCAATATGGCTGGCCGCCAGCAGGGCGGCCACAAAGAAAGGAGTACGCTTCATTCGATAGAGTAGTGGTTTGGTGCGAACTGATAGTGCTTTGGGTGCTTTCTTGGGCAGGTTCCTAGCGGCTGATGCTGCGAGTGTGATGCACAATCTGCCTGCTTACAGAATCAGATGGAAAAACCTCATTGCTTCGTGCAAGAAAGAAAGCTACTTGACGAATGGACGAATAACTGCCCACGCCGTTGCGTCAATTTTAGAAAAGCATTGCCGATTACGCAACTATTTCAGTGAAATGCACTGCTACCTTATATTTTTATTAATGCAACGCGGGTATGATTGATAAAAAGGGATTTATGCTGTCAGAACTTCCGATCGGCACTCGACTCAGGCGGAAGTCCTAGTTGTGCTAAGCTGGCCCTACCCGGCAAACACGTTTTGGCAGGTGGCGCACCGCATAGGCGTGGTGCCCACATACAGCAATTGGCGCCACCACGCTACGCGCTCGGCAGGGGCTACGGCCAGGCTGCCGCAACGTGGACAACGCGGTAATTTCGGTGCGGTGCGCTCCTGCTCAAAATCGGTGAGCAAGGGCTGGGCTACTTCCACCAACGCTTCCTCAATCAGCAACTGGTAGTACATCCCCTCGCCGTAGGGTAGGGAAGGCGGACCGTGGGCCTTCACCAGCGCCACGATATCGGCCTGTAGCAGCTCGTTGTAGAGCACAACGGCTTCCGTGTACGTGAGGTAGCGCGCGGCGGGAACCAGCATAGCCTGGAAGCCTACCGCTTGCGCTTAGCCGGTGCGCGGCGCTGGCCGCGCAGGCGCCCCACGTACACCAGCAACCCCACGCTCAGCACGGCCAGCCCCGCCGTGAGCAGGTCGCGGGTGGTGCGGCTTTGGTCGGCTTCGTTGGCCAGCGCCTGGGCTTCGGCCAGTTTCTTCTGGTGCTGTCGCTCGCGCTCTTCCAAGTTCGTAATCTGGCGTTGCAGGTCGTAGAACCGCTCCTGGGTGGTGCTTTGGTCGCTTTGGGCCACGCTGGCCTGCTGCTGCACCTGCTGGCGCTCGGCCACTAGGCCAGCGGTCTGGCGCAGGGCATCGTCCTTCACAGCCTGCACAATCTCGGTGTCCTTGCGGATGATGCCTTTCAGAGCAGCTACCACTTCTTCTAAATCCCTTTTGCTGGGTTTGTTAGCTAGAAAAGCATTGCGCTGAGCATTGGCGGCTTCATACTGCCGCACCAGCGCTTCCCGCTCCTGAATCAGGCGGGGTACAGGGTTGGTAGTTTGCTCGGGTGCAGTCTGGAGTAGGAGAAGCAGCAGAAGTTTCATGGGGGCAAAGGTCTTGAAAAGTTGCGTTGCGCGGGTGCTGCGTCTAGTAAGCCGCCTTAGACGTACGAGAAATTTTATTTTTTATGATCGATATGCAACCGCTGCCCAACCGGCGAGGCTCTAGCTACTGTATCCCATCTTTCCATTCATTCACAGATGATTATGAAATTGTCGAAAGCTTTACTCGGAGCCGTTTTGGTCGGCATCACGGCGCAAACTACTGCCTGCACAAAAGGCGACGAGCCCGCACCGAAAGGTGAAAAAGTAGCAAAGGGTAGCGAGAAAAAAACGCCCGTCTACTGCCCCGCGTGTGGCCTGGGCTAAGCCACGCGCCAGAAACTATGGCTGCCGTACCCGCCGTGCCGAGCATCTTATCGGCTATTGCCTGCAATCTGGACGACCACATTCTGGCCGCAGCCTTGCCGCTGCTCGAAGCGGGTCAGGTGGAGGCCGTGGAGTGGTCATTTGATACCCTGTTTGACGGCCGGCAGCTGCCTAATTGGTTTGCCGAGCTGCTGACTGCCTACGGCGAGCAGGGCCGGCTGATTGGACACGGCGTGTATTATTCGTTGCTTTCGGGCCGCTGGACACCCGAGCAGGCGCAGTGGCTGGAGCAGCTACGCCTGCTCGCAACGCGGTTTCACTTCGACCATATCACGGAGCATTTCGGCTCCTTTACGGGGCAAAACTTCCATACCGGCGCGCCTCTGCCCGTGCCCTACACGGCCGCTATCCTGCGTCTGGGTCAAGACCGCCTTCTGCGCATAGCGGACGCCTGCCAGTGCCCAGTAGGGCTGGAAAATCTAGCTTTTGCCTACTCCCTGGAGGAAGTGCAACGCCACGGTGAGTTTCTGGAGAAGCTGCTGACGCCCGTCAACGGCTTCCTGATTCTGGACCTGCACAACCTGTACTGTCAGCTGCATAATTTTGATTTGTCTACCGACTCGCTGCTGGCGCTCTACCCGCTGCATCGGGTGCGGGAAATCCACATTTCGGGCGGCAGCTGGGAAGATTCGCGGGTGGAGCAGGGTAGGCAAATCCGGCGCGACACCCACGACGAGGCCGTGCCCGATGAGGTATTTGCTCTGCTGGAACGCATAATCCCCCAGTGCCCGCAGCTGAAGTACGTAGTGCTGGAGCAACTCGGCACCGGCCTCCGCACCGAGGCCAGCCAACACCAATTCCGGCAGGATTTCCAACGGATGGCTGCTATAGTAGAGGCCAGTCGGCACCGCGCGCCCAGCCATCAGCCCAACGCATTCCAGCCGCCAGCAGCCCTACCCACCGGCCCGGCCGCCCACGACGAAGCCCTCCACGCACAGCAGCGCCAACTCTCGCAGATTCTGGAAACGGCCACTTCCTACGAAGAAGCGCAACAGCGCCTGCGCGCCTCCTCCCTCGCCCATACCGACTGGCAGCTAGAGCAGTGGGCGCCCCACATGCTGGAAACAGCCATCAGCATCGCCCAAAAGTGGAAATAGTGTAGTCTGTTAAAGTCTGTCCTACTGAGCATGTGGCGCATCAAGCCAGTGTCGAAGGACC
>NZ_JAHWGL010000081.1 GCF_019334315.1 Hymenobacter profundi | reverse complement strand
TGCTAGACCAGAACGATTGCTATAGTATAGTAATGACTCGTTCTCACGTAGAAAGGTCCTTCGACACTGGCTTGATGCGCCACATGCTCAGGATGACATTCTTTTTCTGATAATTAGTAACTCGCAACTTCTAAACGGACCCAACTTGATGAAGAAACTACTCAATGTTCTGAAATACGCGCTGCTGCTGGCCTTTTCGGCGGCTATGATGTGGTACGCAGTGCGTGGGTTGAACTTGAGTAGGGTAGGCGAGTCTATTCTGCAAGCCAACTATTGGTGGCTGGGCCTGACGCTGGTGTTGTCGGCGCTAGGCTATTTCAGCCGGGCCTACCGCTGGAAAATGCAGATTGATGCCACCGGCTACCACCCATCTTACTGGGAGGTGTACCACGCCATGATGGTAGGCTACCTCGCCAATCTGGTGCTGCCCCGCCTGGGCGAAGTGTTGCGATGCTCGGTGCTACGCCGTACCAGCGGGGTGCCGGTGCAGGTAGGGGTAGGCACCATGATTACGGAGCGCATCATTGACGTAGTAGTGCTAGGATTGATTCTGGGCGCCACGCTGCTCTTGGCGTTCAACAAATTTTGGAGCTTTGCTACGGGGCTCGTAACCGACAAATACGACACACTGGGGCAAAGCAAGCAGACGCTTATTGCGTTGGCTGTTATTGGCTTAGGGCTGGGCCTTGTCTCAGTCTATTTGTTGTGGCGTAATTTGGAACGGCTGCGGCAGCATCGGGTATTTGGCAAAGTACTCAGCTTTGTGAAAGGAATGTTAGCAGGTGTTTTCAGCATTCGCCGGATGCCACACAAGGGCATCTTTCTGCTGCACACCGTCTTCACGTGGGTAGTGTACTTCCTGATGGGCTACCTGGCATTTTTTGCCTTTCCGGCCACTCAGCACTTGGGGCTGGTAGCGGCGTTGGCGGTGCTCACCTTCGGCACGTTTGGAATGGCTGCCCCAGTACAGGGTGGCTTCGGTGTATACCATGTGCTAGTACAAAGTACGTTGCTGGTTTATGGTATTTCAAAAGAAGATGGTATCGTGTACGCCTTGGTGGTGCACGGCTCGCAAACGCTTCTGGTGGTGTTGATGGGCGGCATCAGCTTCGCCCTGAGTATGGTACAATCGGGCCGGGCGGGCCGCCAGGTATCTGCGAAACCGCAGGTCGCAAGATCCCCCGCGCATGTTGTGGAGTAAAGACAAAATTCTGAGCTTGGAGGCAGCTATAGCCCAGCGCGCCGTTTGGCGCACCAGCAACAGCCGCGTGGTATTCACCAACGGCTGCTTCGACCTGCTACACCTAGGCCACGTCGACTACCTAGAAAAGGCTCGGCACCTGGGCGATGCGCTGATAATTGGCCTCAACACCGACCAATCGGTGGGCAATCTGAAACCTGGCCGGCCGCTGCAAGACGAAATGGCACGTGCTCGCATCCTGGCGTCGCTTTTGTTTGTGGATGCCGTGGTGCTCTTCGACGAGCCTACCCCGCTGGCCCTGATTGAGCAGCTTCAACCCGATATTTTGGTGAAAGGCGACGACTATACAATCAGTGGAATTGTGGGCCACGAAACGGTGTTACAAAACGGTGGCGAGGTACGTACCGTACCGTTGGTAGACGGGTACAGCACTACCCGTATCGTCGAACGTATCCGCCAACAGTTTCAACCCTAACGACTCCCTTGTACGATGTTCCACATAACGCCGATGTATTTCCTGATTATTCTGGCCATGATTGTGAGTGGCCTGATTCAGTGGCGCTTGCGCAGCAAATTTGCTAAGTATGCCCAAGTAGGCCTGCAATCTAACTTGTCGGGCCGGCAGATTGCTGAGTTGATGCTGCAAGACCATGGCATCACCGACGTCCGCGTCATCTCTACCCCTGGCAAGCTCTCCGACCACTACAACCCCACCGACAAAACGGTGAACCTGAGCGAAGCCGTGTACGAGGAGCGTAGCGCCGCTGCGGCTGCCGTAGCGGCCCACGAGTGCGGCCACGCCGTGCAGCACGCCACGGCCTATGCCGCGTTGCAGTTCCGGTCGGCTATGGTGCCAATGCTCAGCTCCGTTTCTAAGTACATGACCTGGATTCTGCTCGCGGGTATTTTCATGCTGCAAACTACAGCCATACCACTTTGGATTGGTATTGCGCTGTTTTCGCTTACTACCCTGTTTAGCTTCGTGACCCTACCCGTAGAGTTCGACGCTTCGCGTCGGGCTTTGGCCTGGATTGACCGCCGGGGCATTGTAACGCAGCAGGAACACGCGATGGCAAAAGACGCCCTGTGGTGGGCAGCTATGACGTATGTAGTGGCTGCACTGGCCTCATTGGCTACGCTGCTCTATTATGTAAGTATTGCCATGGGTGGCCGCGACCGGCGTTAAGGTAGCACGTAACCTCGCATTATACTATTGTCTAAAGGAACCCTCTGCCTATGGCGGAGGGTTTTTTAGTGCCCGTCTATTTTCTCTAAGGAAGCATAAATAGGAGAAAAATTAGGCCATTCGCCATGTCGCTAACGTTTGCGGAGTAAATTTGATGTCTGAATTCCACCCCACCCACATTACCAGAGTATGAATTTTCAACTGACCGAAGAACAATTAGCCGTACAAGCTGCTGCCCGCGATTTTGCTCAAAGCGAATTATGGTCGGGCGTGATTGAGCGCGACGAACACCAGAAGTTTCCTACAGAGCAGGTTCGCAAGATGGGCGAGTTGGGCTTTATGGGCATGATGGTCAGCCCCGAGTACGGCGGCAGCGGCCTCGATACCGTGTCCTATGTGCTGGCTATGGAAGAAATATCGAAAGTAGATGCCTCCTGTTCCGTCATTATGTCAGTAAATAACTCGCTGGTGTGCTGGGGCTTGGAGAAGTACGGCACCGAGGAGCAGAAGCAGAAATACCTCACCAAGCTAGCGTCCGGCGAGCAAATTGGCGCCTTTTGCCTTTCTGAGCCCGAAGCAGGTTCCGATGCGACCATGCAGCGCACCACGGCCGAAGACAAAGGCGATTACTACCTACTAAACGGCACCAAAAACTGGATTACCAACGGCTCGTCAGCTTCTGTGTATTTGGTTATCGCCCAAACCAATCCTGAACTGAAGCACCGTGGTATCAACGCCTTCATTGTAGAGAAAGACACACCCGGCTTTGTAATTGGTCTGAAGGAAAATAAGCTTGGCATCCGTGGCTCCGATACGCACTCCTTGATGTTTACTGACGTGCGCGTACCCAAGGAGAACCGGATTGGTGAAGATGGCTTCGGGTTTAAGTTTGCCATGCAGGTATTGGCGGGCGGCCGCATTGGTATTGCCGCACAAGCACTGGGTATTGCATCCGGTGCGCTAGAGTTGTCGCTGAAATACGCGCAGGAGCGAAAGGCTTTCGGCGTTGAAATCTCTAAGCACCAAGCCATACAGTTCAAGCTAGCCGATATGGCTACCAATATCGACGCGGCCCGCCTGCTCTGCCTGCAAGCAGCCAACGACAAGGATAACGGACAAGACTACGCCAAATCAGGGGCTATGGCCAAGTTATTCGCATCCAAAACTGCTATGGATACGGCCGTAGAAGCAGTACAAATCCATGGAGGATATGGGTTTGTGAAGGAATATCACGTAGAACGCTTGATGCGCGATGCGAAAATTACGCAGATTTACGAGGGAACTTCTGAGATTCAGAAAATTGTAATCTCACGCGAACTATTAAAATAACCATATATGTTGTCTAATTTTGAGATTTATTGTACAAAACTTAGTGATGTTAAGTTTTTGTTTTCGTTTTTGTGAATTTTTATATGTTTATTTGCATTGTCTAGAAAAAGACCTACTTACGTCTGGTATTAACACAATATAGCACCTCCCCCTAAGAAATGGAAGATTACAATAAAGTGATTGAATCACTGGGAGTTCGTTACATCAAAGCGAAAAATCTGGTATTGCAGCAGCCCTTCACTGTTCGTAATTCCTATGATATGGGGAACAACCTTATTCTATTACATAAGGGCCGCATCGCTTTTGGTGATGAGGAACAAGTAATAGAAGAAGGCGAAATGTTGTTTATTCCAGGTGGTCGGGCTACACGGGTAAGTTATGGCCAGAGCGGCGGTAAGCTCATTAGCAACGACGACCTGATTACCAACAAAGACAAGTTCTTTCATTCCAACTCTGACCTCGACCTGATTGGTGACGCTGAGGAAAGCCACAGCTTTGTGAGCTTTGAAGCCAAGGTGTTTGACTCGGTTAACTTCTTCTCCTCGCTGGATGTACCGGCCTTCGTTATTTCCAACAACTCCAAGTTGGCCAATTTGGTCATCAAGGTAGTAGAGGAAAGTCTACAGGACCTCCCCGGCCGTGAGCGACTGATTACGATTTACACCGAGAATATTGTAGTGGAAATCGTGCGTTACATCTTGAAAAACAAGATGTTCGTGGAACAGCTCGCTACTAACAGTACCTACTTCAAGGATCCGCGCCTCATCGACCTGTTCAACTATATCAAGGAGAACATCGGCGGCGACTTGTCCAACAAGGTACTTTCGGGCGTGGCAAACGTGAGCGAAGATTACGTGGGCCAGTACTTCAAAATGCTGACCGGTATCAATCCGCAGGACTATATCGAATACCAGCGTATGGAGCGCGCCGTATTCCTGCTGCGTACCACGAAGAAGAGCATCCGCGACATCGGCAAAGAGGTAGGCTACAAGGATACCGCGTATTTCTGCCGTCGTTTCAAGATGATGTTTGGTATTCCCGCTGGTAAGATGCGCCGCCGTGAGTCGGCTATGAACATCTAATTATAGATTTTATCGGATTCCACGGATTTTGTGGACGCTTGATATGCAACCAACGCAACAACGCCCGGCCTTAGGCCGGGCGTTGTTGCGTTATAGAGGTAGTGATTTAGGGAATTACTCCGCAAGCGAAGCGTTGAAACTGTGCACGAGTTGAGCCATTTCAACTAAGAATCCTGGGTCTTTTTCAATCTGATTGCCTACCACCAACACATCGGCGCCAGCAGTGAAGGCGGCGTGTGCTTTCTCGGTAGTATTGATGCCTCCGCCTACAATAAGCGGAACATCTACGGCTGTTCGCACGGCGCTAATCATGGCTGGTGTGATGGGCTGGAGCGCGCCGCTGCCCCCATCCAGAAAGATCAGCCGAAGACCTAATTGTTCGCCTGCCATAGCGGTGCAGGCCGCAATGGCAGGCTTGTCGTAGGGTAGGGGAGTGGTACCACTCATGTAGCTAGCGGTGGTCTGCCGGCCAGTATCTACTAGCATATAGCCGGTAGGCAGGATTTGCAGGCCACTCTGCCGGAGCGCAGGCGCGGCAATAATGTGCTGCCCGATAAGAAACTCCGGATTGCGGCCCGAAATCAGCGACAACAGCAAAATTCCATCGGCTTGCGCGTCTAGGTGCAGGCTATGGCTTGGAAACAGCACCACAGGCACCGGGCTACGGTGCTTTATAAAATGAATGAGGGTAGCCTGGTGCGTTGTCGTCACCAAGCTACCGCCCACAAAAAAGTAATCTATTGGATGTTGTTCACTTAGCGTTAGCAACCGCTCGCAACCTGCTTGGTCTAGCTGGTCGGGATCGAGAAGTACGGCCAGCGCCTTCTGGCCGCGCAAGCGACGGGTTACAAACGTATCATATAGCGGGTCGAGGCGCATGCGCGTCGTCGTCGTGAAAGGTAAAGTCAATATCCCGGACTTCTGGCTCGGGAGAAGTGGCAAGGTCGGGATTTTTGACCATAGGCAAATATTCTCCTACCTTTTTCGCAGCGTAGGCCATTACCACAGCCGTGGCCTGTGCCATCAGCATCTTGCCGGTATCTGATTTCAGAAAGGCTTGTACGCCATCGGCAACAATGGACGTGAAGCCTGAATCTTCCTCTTCAGGTTCTGGGGCATGGTAGTTGGGCGCGGCGAACTGGGTGGGCCGTGGTGGAAGCGGAGGAAATGGATCGGCTTCGGGCGCGTCGGTGTGGTATACGTCGGGAGCCAGTTGGGCCGGACGACCATGGCTATGCGAGGCCGTAAGCGGTGCGCTGCCAAAGCCCAGATCGTCGCTTACAGCGCCTACCCCCAGCGGAGCGCCAGACTTCAGGCGCTTCTTTTTCTTTCGGTTTTTGGAACCTGTGCCCAGCTTTTTGGCCGATGACTTGCTGCTACCAAATACCTTGCTCAGCAGCCATACGCCACTGGCTACCCCTGCCCCAATAAGCGCAATTTTGCCTACTTTCTGGGTTTTAGCTTTGATTTCCTCGACGTCGCCCATCAGGGCACGCTCGTATTCCAGTTTCTGCCGCTCCAGAAACTCTTTTTCGTTTTCGAATAACGGATTATGTAGCTCAGCCATGCGGATTATGCTTGACGCTTATCAGATTTGTAGATCGTGTTATCCAGCAGCTTGTCGGCCACTCCTTGAAACACTTTTTTATCGACGCCGACCAAGAAGATGATGAGCAACAATAGGTAGAAACCTGCCACAATGCCGAAGCCCCAAAACGGACTATCGAGCGCCGAGTTGAGCGCCAGGCCGGCAAAAACACTCACGAAAATGAGAAAAAACAGGCCAATTACGGCCAGCGTAATGCCATGAGCCGCACCCACAAAGGCTGTTTTTGCTTTTTCCTGGGCTTCTAGCCGAAGAATATCGATACGCGTATCGAGGTAGCCTTTCAGATTGCCGAAAAGGCTATCGTTGTGGGGTGTTTTAGCGTCGTTGTTGAAGGCCATACGGCGGAAAGAAAAGATGGCAGATGGGTAAAGCTAGTAGCAAAACGCTGATTTAGCCGTTAGGAAAGCGGATCAGCCAAATGGTTTGTCATACGCAAAAGCAACTATCACGTCTGAGTTTTGCGTTATTTTTACTGATAACTCCCGCACTTTGAGTCAGAATCACTATCACGTACTGGGCGTGGCGGCCACTGCTACACCCCAGGAAATAAAAGCAGCGTACAAACGCTTGGCAGTGCGATATCATCCGGATATGCACGGCGGGAGTGCACAGTTCGAGGAGGAATTTAAAGCTGTGGCGGCCGCCTACCAGGTGTTATCGGACCCCGGCCGTCGTGCCACCTACGACCATCAACTGCGCATGGCTGTACGCCGGGCCGAGGAGCAGCGGCGTGCCCAGCACTACCGGGCGCACAGCCAGCACGTGTACGGCGTGCCCATGCCGCCGCCCGCCCCCCTGCGTACCCGCCCACCCGCCGGCTCCGCTGAGCGGTACTACCGTCCCATTCCCAAGCGCCGCCGTTTCACCCGCCGCGACTGGTGGCTCCTGACAGGTTTTATTGTGGGGCTGGTGCTGTTTTGCGTATCAGTGAAAGTGACGCTGGATTATGTGTCGGCTACCCGCAACTACCGCTATGGTCTGCGTGCCTATACCAACCGGCAGTGGAAAATTGCGCGCAGCTATTTCACGAGTGCTATTGCTTTTCGTCCTACCTACGCCGCGGCACACCGGCGCCGGGGCGAGATTGAGCACTACATCAACCACAATTACGCCGCTGCCCGGGCCGACTACCAGGTAGCGTTGGCGGAAGAGCCAACAGGGAAAGGCGCAGCTGCTTTGTGGGCGCGGCTGGGGCAGTGTGAGGTGCAATTAGGGCTTTCGCAAGCCGCTGCTACTAGCCTTACCCGCGCGCTGCAACAAGACTCTTTGCTGAGCGATGCCTACCTGCTACGGGGTGAAATCCGGCTATTTGAGCAACGACAGTTTGCAGGTGCTATCCAGGATTTCTCTACCGGCTTGCGGCAACGAACCGCCGCGGGCTGGTCGGTAGATGTGAAGCCCCTAACCTATCGCGGGCTAGCTTACTACAAGCAAGGCAACTACGCCGCCGCCCGTACTGACTACCGGCAGGTGCTGCTTATCACTCCGCAGAATGGGCAGGTGCATTTCCTATTGGGGCGGTTGGCACAGCAGGAAGGCAATACCGGGGCCGCGTGTGAATTTTTTCGTCGCGCCGTGCGGTTGGGATATCTCTATGCTTCGGAGGCAGTGCAGGAGTGTCAGTAACAAACCCGTATTAACGAAAAAGGCCTTCCTGCTCAGCAGAAAGGCCTTTTTCGTTGTGGTAACAGTTGGAATCGAACCAACGACACCAGCATTTTCAGTGCTGTGCTCTACCAACTGAGCTATGTTACCAGCTTCCCGGTAGCGCTGAGCGCCTTGGGAGGCACAAAAGTAGTAAAGAGATTGAGGAATACAAGCGCTGATAAAAAAAATATGCTTGAGTGGTTTTCGTGGGCGAGTTTGCGTACTCTAGAACCACTGACATCGTGCAGCCGAAAAATCTTTCCAGCGAAAAGGGTAAATTTGTTAGGCATAACGAGTATTTTTCGGTCCCACCAATTCCACTCTATCCCGTGACCATCCAGAACATTATTTTTCTTCTCGTTGTCCTCGCCGGCTTTGGGCTGTTTGCGTGGCAGGTGCGAAAGATTCGCGCCAACATCTCTCACGGCCGCGACCGGGATATGTCCGGCGACGTAGGCGAGCGGCTTAAGAAAACATTGCTTGTGGCCTTCGGGCAACAGAAGATGTTTAAGCGCATCACACCGGCGCTGCTACACCTCATCGTGTATGTTGGTTTTCTGGTCATCAATATCGAAGTCATTGAGATTGTTATTGATGGTTTATTCAACACACACCGGATTCTAGGTTTTACGGGTGGGTTCTACAATGTGCTGGTTGCTACCAACGAGGTGCTGAGTGCCCTGGTTATTGTTGCCGTAATCGCGTTCTGGTGGCGGCGCAATCGGAGCGAGCCCGTACGGCGCTTCCGCGGTACCGAGATGCGCGCCTGGCCTAAACTCGATGCCAATCTTATTCTCTACATCGAGGCAGCGCTGATGCTGGCCTTATTCCTGATGAACACCGCTGACCTGAAGCTGCATCAGGTGGAGAATGCCTATCTGCCGGGCGTCTACCCTATCAGCGGCTTTCTAACGGGTCTGCTACCGGATAATGCTGCTACACTACTCGTGCTGGAGCGCATAGGCTGGTGGGTGCATATTGTAGGCATCTTGTTGTTTCTAAACTACTTGCCAAGTAGTAAGCATTTCCACATTATCATGGCTTTCCCGAACGTATACTTCTCGCGGCTAATGCCGCAGGGGCAGTTCTCGAACGTGGACAGCATCACGCATGAGGTGAAGGCCATGATGGACCCCACCTACCAAGTACCTACCCCTCCGGCCTCGGAAGGTGCCGAAGCAGCCCCTACTACCTTCGGGGCAAAGGATGTAAACGACCTGGCTTGGACCAACCTGTTGCACGCCTACTCCTGCACAGAGTGCGGCCGTTGCACCTCAGTGTGTCCGGCTAACCTGACGGGCAAGCTGCTTTCGCCGCGTAAAATCATCATGGACACGCGCGACCGGATGGAGGAGAAGTACAACTCGCCCCTCATTTTCAATCCGGCGCTCTACGGCCCTGCTGCCAAGCACGAGCCGCAGGAACAGCTCGACAAGGAAAACCACACGCTGTTGCGCGGCTACGTGACGCCCGAGGAGCTGTGGGCCTGCACTACCTGCAATGCCTGCGTGGAGGCCTGCCCAGTGAATATTAACCCGCTAGAAAGCATCATTGAGATGCGCCGTTTCCTGGTACTGGAAGAGTCGGCGGCGCCCAACTCGTTGAACGTGATGTTCTCGAATATTGAAAATAATGGTGCGCCTTGGGCCTTCTCGCCCTCCGACCGCTTCAACTGGGCCGATGAATTGTACGTGGCAGAAAAATAGCCGCTTGCTATTGTCTACCAACTGTTAGCGCCAGTAGCTAACAACGGACGAAATCAATCTTTCTCTAAAAAAAAGAATAGCTGACAGCCCTTAGCTAACAGCTTCCCAACCATATGGCTGAACAAACTGCCAAACGCCAGATAAACGTACCGTTAATGTCTGACTTCGCCGCCCGTGGCGAGGAACCCGAAGTGCTGTTCTGGGTAGGCTGCGCCGGTGCTTTCGACGACCGGTACAAGCGCGTAACCCGGGCCTTTGTGCGCATTTTGGAGCACGTGGGCGTGAAATATGCCGTGCTGGGTATGGAAGAAACCTGCACCGGCGACCCCGCCAAGCGAGCCGGCAACGAGTTCCTGTTTCAAATGCAGGCCATGCAGAATATCACCACGTTCGAGGGCTACAACGTGAAGAAGATTGTGACGGCCTGCCCGCACTGCTTCAACACCATCAAAAACGAGTACCCGGCGCTGGGCGGCAATTACGAAGTGATTCACCACAGCACCTTCTTACAACAGCTCATTGATGAGGGTAGGGTGAAACTGGAAGGTGGCGAGGCGTACAAAGGTCGGCGCATCACCTTCCACGATTCCTGCTACCTGGGCCGCGCCAATAACATCTACGAAGCGCCGCGCGCCGTGCTCGAAGCCCTAGATGCCGACCTGGTAGAGATGAAGCGCAGCAAAGCCAACGGTCTATGCTGTGGTGCCGGCGGTGCCCAGATGTGGAAAGAACCTGAGCCCGGTAAGAAAGACGTCAACATTGAGCGCACCGAAGAGGCTCTGGCTACCCTCGACGGCAACGCCGAAGCGCTGGCCCGCATCCAGGGCAAGGAAAGCGGCAACGAAGGCGCTACCCCTACTCCCAAGCCAAACGACCAGGGTAGCATCATTGCTGTGGGCTGCCCATTTTGCATGACCATGATGGCCGATGGCGTGAAAAACAAAGAGCGCGAAAATAACGTGCAGGTGTTCGATCTGGCTGAGCTAGTAGCTTCAGCCGAAGGCCTAAACGCGTAGATTGTCGTTCTGCGCAGCAAGCAGAATGATCAGAATGACACTCCTCTTTCACAGCCCCGACGGAACTTCCCGCCGGGGCTGTTACTTTGTCAATAAAAACAAGCGGTGTACGTTATAGAAATACCGTTTTTGCTACTTCGCTTATGTACGTTTCTTTCGACCAACTGCCGCCCGAGGCGCGCATCTGGATATACCAGGCCAACCGGCCTCTGACCGATACCGAGCTAGCGCGTGTGCAGCCCGCTCTGGCGCAGTTTGCTACCGCCTGGACCAGTCACGGCCGCACCTTGCACGCCTCGGCTGCTATTCTGCATCACCAGTTTTTGGTTATTGGCTTGGATGAGGCCGTAGCTGATGCCAGCGGTTGCTCCATTGATGCCTCCGTGCGGTTTGTGCGCGACCTGGAAGCCGCTTTGGGTGTGGAGCTACTGGAAAAATCACGGCTGGCGTTTCTGGTCGATGGCGAGGTGCGCTTGCTTGATCGGCGTGAGTTGCGCACGGCCGTAGCCGAAGGCCAGCTCCGCCCCGATACGCCCTACTTCGACAATACCATTGCCCGGCACGCGCAACTGGCACAGGCGTGGCCCGCACCGGCTGCCGAAACGTGGCTGGCGCGGTATTTTGCGGGGAAATAATGCGAAAGTAAAGCAGTGAGGCGCTGGGCTGCATCCGCGCTATTTACCCCAAAACCTAGTATACTTGTCTAAGCCGCGCTAACCGGCCGGCTTTCCTCCCTTATTTCTTGCCTACCGGCAATCTATCCATGCGAAAACTTATTTACTTGTGTGCTGTAGCCGGTTCGGCGGGATTATTGGGTGGCTGCGCTACGGCGGGCGGTGGAAGTAAGGCCGATAAGCGTTTCACGCGCGGCGAATATGAGCCAGCTATTGAATTGTATAAGAAGGACTTGGCGAAAGGCCGTAATACGGGTTACGCCAATTTGCGTATTGCCGAATCGTATCGCCTCTCAAACCGCATAGGGGAAGCGGAACCGTACTACAAAGCTGCCCTCGATGCTAAAGTGCGTAGTGCCGATGCACCGTTTTATTACGCATCAGCCCTGAAAACCAACGGCAACTATGACGAAGCCACGCAGCGCTTCACAACCTACGCCGAAAATGGCAGCAACCGCACGCTGGTAGCCCGCGCCGAGTTGGAAGCCAAAAACAGCAAGCTGAGCCAAGAGCTAGCCGCTACCCGAACCCGTGACGAGGTGCAGCCCGTGGCTCAACTGAACTCAACTTCCTCTGAGTTTGGCGCTGCTTTCATGCCCCAAACCAAGGAACTGGTATTTGCGTCGGGTAGGGAAGGGAAAACGTATTTGGGCAATGGCTTAGGGTTTAACGATCTGTATGCCATTAAGTTTGACGACGAGAATGCAATGAGTGGCGGCACTGTGCGCAAGTTGGCCGCCCCTATCAACACTGCCGACATGCACGAGGCCAGCGCCACTTACACGCCCGACGGGCGCTTTATGGTGTTTGCGCGCTCCAACAACGGTACCAAGAAGCAGGCGAAACTCGGTTTGCAAAGCGTTGACTTGTATATGTCGGCCTACCAGAACGGAGCTTGGACGGAGCCGGAACTGGCGCGGGGCCTCAACAGCCGCTCGGCCGACGACTTTTCGCCCATGTTCTCGCCCGATGGCAAAACGCTCTATTTCGCCTCCAGCCGTAGTGGCGGCCAGGGCGGTACCGATCTGTATAAGGCGGAGCTAAGCGAAAATGGCCGTTTCTCACCACCCGAAAACTTGGGTGAGCAAATTAACACGCCCGGTAACGAAAGCTTCCCGTCCGTGGCGCCCGATGGCTCGCTCTACTTCTCCTCTGACGGGCATGCCGGCTTGGGCAAGCTCGATATTTTTGTGGTAGAGAAAGGCAAAGTGAAGAACCTGGGCGCGCCCATCAATAGCCCCGGCGACGACTTCGCGCCCTACCTACTCACCAATAGCACAGGCCTGTTTGCATCGGACCGCAGCGGCGGGCAGGGCGCCGATGACCTCTACTCCTTCAAGCGCAATATGTTTAAGGACGTGGTCTTCTTCGTAGATGGTACTGTGCAGGCGCGTCCGGCCAAGGGTGGTGCCATGCAACCCCTCGGTGGTGAACCGGTAGCAGTATATGCAAAGGGGCAAAAGTTGCAGGACGTGACGGCCGACGCCAATGGGAAATTCAGCCTGAAGCTGGATTCGGCTACAGCCTACTCGCTGGTGGCCGAGCGCACGGGCTACTTCACGGCCCGCCAAGGTGTGACGACGGTAGGCAAGCGCCCCCCGCAAGACCAGCTCACCAACGACCTGACGGAGATTCGCATACCCGTGACGCTGACGCTGACCGAGATTGTGAAGAACAAGGCGATTGTGGTCGAAAACATCTTCTACGACTATGACAAAGCGAACATTCGCCCTGATGCAGCCGTGGAACTGGATAAGCTGGTAGAAACGCTGACGGACAACCCGAAAATCACCATCGAACTCAGCTCCCACACCGACTCGCGGGGTAAGGATGCCTATAACCTGGCCCTTTCGCAACGCCGGGCCCAGTCGGCTGTGGACTATATTATATCGAAAGGGATTGAAGCAAACCGAGTGACGGCCAAGGGCTACGGCGAAACTCGACCCGTCATCAAGAACGCTAAGACAGAAGCCGAGTATCAGCAGAACCGCCGCACCGAGTTCCAAGTGACGCGAATTGCAGACTAGTAGGTAAACCGCTCATTATCAGAAAAAAGTCTCGGCAAATTGTCGAGACTTTTTGTATTTTAGGTCAGCTGTAAGACAGATAGAGCCACGAGGCAGCCGCAAAAAAAGAAAGCTGGATTTGGCACAATACTTGGCTTTTATAGAACGTAATTGTTTTGCAGTCTGCTTTCTCTTCTCTCCTCCTCTGTTCTCTACTGCCATGAAAAAGCTCTTATCTGCTTTTGCTTTGCTACTGCTCCTGTTGCTAGGTGGAGAGCTACGAGCGGCGCCGGCTGTAGTTAACTTCTCGTCGGAGCGCGGCGTGGCGTTTCAGTTGTTTTTTGATGGTCGCCCGCTCACGCAGCCCGGCGCCCGCGCCGTGCGCATCGACCGCCTGACGGCGGGCTTTCATTGGGCCGAGTTTCTGATTCCGACCGGCTACGGCCGGGTGGTGGCCTACCGCACCCGCGTGCTCCTCGACCCTGGCTTGGAAAGCAGCTATGTGCTGCTGGCGCGCCCCGGCTATGGGTTGCAGCTGCGCAAAGTGGCGGAAGCGCCCATCCGACGCGGGTATGCTATCGGGGAATCCGTTCCCTACCCACCCGCCACGCCCTACGGCCAATACTCCGACGACTACGGCTACCGTCGCAACGACAATGCCTACCCAAATGCTAGCCCCGCACCGCAGCCAGTACCAGGCGCGGCCTACCCCGGCGGCCACGGCTACCCTCCGAATACAGGCAACCAGCCCAGCAATTCGTACCCGACGCCCAACGCTCCCTACCCTAACCAAGCAGGTAGCCCTACCCCTAACTACCCCGGCAGCGGCGGCTACAACAACGCCACACGCTACCGCTCCCTCACGCAGACAGAAGTAACAAACCTCGCCGAGTCGATGCAGCGCACGGCTTCCGACGAAACTCGCCTGAGCCTAGCGCGCCAAACCATCAATCAAACCAGCATTCAAAGCAACGACTTGGTACGTCTGCTTCAGACGCTCAGCATGGAAGGCTCCCGCTTGGCACTAGCCAAATATGCCTACCCTTACGTAGCCGACCCCCAAAATTTCAGCCGCGTCTACGACGTTTTCGATTTTGAAGCCAGCATTCAGGAGTTGCAACGCCTAAGCGGTGCTATGCAACGGCCATGAGATAGGTAGGAAACCGTTAGGAATGACAAGGGCTTCCGCGATGCGCGGAAGCCCTTGTTTATTACGTCTATGTCATTCCGAGCGCAGCGAGAAATCTGGATTTATATACCTGTTGCCCAGATTTCTCGCTGCGCTCGGAATGACAACCTTTACTCACCACTTACCGCAGGCGGTCCATGCTACGCACCAGTTGCTCGTCGCGGCGGATGAAGCGGTTGGCCAGGATGTTCAGCAGCAGCGCGAGGGTAGGGAGGTAGAAGCCGGCATGAAAACTGCCCGTAAGCTTCAGGTTCAGCATTTGCTCGCCCAGGGTAGAGTAGTAATAGCTGGTGCCAATGGTGCCGAGCATGAACAATAGGTTCAGTAGGCCCAACTGCAACTGCCGCAAACGGCTGCGGTACTGGAAAATCTCGATGAAGGCTATAACCGCTGCGGCCGCTGCCAGCGCCGCAATCGGCCAGGTGCTGGTGGAGACGGACATACCGGGGTCAGAAGGAACATAGCCTAGTTCAAAAGCCGTGAGCACAAGGTGCTGCCCGGTGGTAGGATCAGTTTTGCTCCAAATAGGCAGAAATAAAACGCTGCCCATCGCCAGGGCCAGCAAAAGCAGGAATACGCTTTGAATTCTTTGTATCATCTTTGTAGTTGAACAGTTTTGGGCGGGTGCTAACAGGTACCGAAGCCGCAAAAGTAGCCAACAACGACCGGAATAACCGCACTTCCAACCCTTCTGATGTCCCAAGCATATATCGTGGACGCTGTCCGCACCCCGATTGGTAAATTTGGCGGCGCACTTAGCAGCGTCCGCCCCGATGATATGGCCGCGCACGTATTGCGCGAGCTGATGCGCCGCAACAAAAGCATCGACCCCGCCGCCATTGAAGACGTAATAATGGGCGCCGCTAACCAGGCCGGCGAAGACAACCGCAACGTGGCCCGCATGGCTGCTCTGCTGGCTGGCCTACCCCTGTCGGTGCCCGGCAACACCGTAAACCGCCTCTGCGCCTCGGGTTTGCAGAGCATTATGGATTCGTTCCGCGCTATTCGGGCTGGCGAGGGCGACGTGTACCTGGCGGGCGGCTCTGAGAACATGACGCGCGCTCCCTTCGTGATGGCGAAATCCGTCACGGCGTTCGGCCGCGATTTCACCGCCCATGATACTACCCTGGGCTGGCGCTTCGTGAACCCTAAGCTCTCGGCCATGCACTTGCCCTATACGATGGGCGAAACTGCTGAGCACGTGGCTGCTAAGTATGGCATCACGCGCGAGGAGCAAGACCAATTTGCCTACGATACGCAACGCAAATACAAGCGCGCCTACGAGAAAGGATGCTTCCGAAAGGAAATTGCGCCCGTATTCATTGCCCAGCCCAAAGGCGATACGGCGCTGTTTGATACCGACGAGCACCCGCGCCTGTCGAGCATGGAAAAGCTGGCTGCTCTGAGGCCGGCGTTTATTGAGAATGGCACCGTAACGGCCGGCAACTCGGCAGGCATCAACGACGGTGCCGCCGCCGTGCTGGTAGTAAGCGAAGAAGCCCTGAAGCGCTATGACCTGAAGCCGATGGCCCGCATTGTGGCGTCGGCTGTGGCGGGCGTCGATCCAGCTTACATGGGCATTGGGCCAGTGCCGGCCACCCAGAAGGTGCTCCAGCGCGCGGGACTGACCATGAACGACATCGACCTGATTGAGCTGAATGAAGCCTTTGCGGCTCAAAGCATTGCCTGTATGCGCGACTTGGAGCTGGACCCGGCTAAAGTCAACGTTAATGGCGGTAGCATTGCCATTGGGCACCCACTGGGCTGCGCCGGCGCCCGCATCACAGCCACACTGCTGCACGAAATGCAACGCCGCGAAAACGTCCGCTACGGCCTCGTAACCATGTGCGTAGGGGTAGGGCAAGGTGCTTCGGCTATTTACGAGAAGCTGTAACTGAGTCGGTTTTTGGTTGGTTGTTGTTGGTTTTTGGCCAGAGGAACACCTGTTTGTAGATAGCCAAAAACCAACAACAACCAACCAAAACCACGTTGCGCTACTTTCTTCACCTCGCCTACGATGGCACGCGCTTTCATGGGTGGCAGATTCAGCCGGGTACACTCACGGTGCAGCAGGAATTAGACCGATGCCTGTCGCAGATATTGCGGCAGCCGGTGTATTCGCTGGGCAGCGGCCGCACCGACTCAGGGGTGCACGCCAGCCACCAGGTAGCACACTTCGACGCGGAACTGCCCGAGGGCCTCGACCTTGATACGCTACTTTACCGCCTCAACCGCGCCCTACCTGCCGATATGCGGGGCTACTTGGTGCATCCGGTTCCGCCCACGGCGCACGCCCGCTTCGATGCGCGGGTGCGTACCTACGAGTACCACGTGCGCCTTGTGCCCGACCCGTTTGCGGCTCCCCATGCCCTCTACCTCGACCGTTCTCCCGATGTAGCGGCTATGAACGAAGCCGCCGCCTACCTCATCGGCGACCATGATTTTACGAGTTTCTCTAAGGTAGGAGGTAGCGAAAAGCACTACCGTTGCCTTTGCTACGAGGCCGGTTGGCACCCCACGCCGGGTGGTGTAGTATTCCGCATCCGGGCCAACCGGTTCGTGCGGGGTATGGTGCGGCTGGTAGTAGGCACCTTGCTGACGGTAGGCAAAGGCAAGCTGACATCCGACGAGTTTCGGGAGGTTTTTCAGTCGTTGAACCGGGTGCACGCCAGCGGCGCGGCCAAGGCGCAGGGGCTGTTTTTGTGTCGGGTAGAGTATCTAGCCGGGCTGGTGCCTACGGAGTTGCTACCTACAGGCCTGCCGTATTTTGCGGGGTAGGGCAATCATCTGTCATCCTGAGCATAGCGAATAGCGAAGGACCTTCTCACGCGTGAACGACGGTTATAACAACGACTCGTTCTGGCGTGAGAAGGTCCTTCGCTCCGCTCAAGATGACAGACGTATTTACCTTCATACATAGCAACGCATAACCTTCCCCGTATACTACTGGTTAGCTAATCGATTCCCCTTCAAGTTTATATTCCGTGGAGCAAACCACTACTGCCACCAAAACCGGCAATATCTTCGATTGGCAGGTGCTGAGCCGGCTGATGGCGTACGTGCGGCCCTACCGGCGCGTATTTTATTTCCTCATCTTCCTGACGGTTGCCACGGCGGCCCTGGGCACGTTGCGGCCCTTTCTGATCCAGAAAATGGTCGATGTCAGCATCGACCAGGGTGATATGACGGGAGTGAACCGCATGTTTATCTGGTTGATTGTTTTGCTGGTAGGACACACGCTGGTGAGCTATCTGCAAACCTACTACGGCGGCTGGCTGGGTCAGTACATCGTGCGCGACATCCGGGTAGACCTCTACAAGCACATCCTCGATCTGCGCCTGAAGTTTTTTGACCGCACGCCCATCGGGGTGCTCGTAACGCGCAATATCTCCGATGTAGAAACGCTATCCGACGTATTTAGTGAAGGGCTGGCAGCCATGATTGGCGACATCCTACAACTGGTGTTCATCATCGCCTTCATGTTCTATATTGATTGGCGCCTGACGCTGGTCAGCTTGTCTGTGATTCCGCCGTTGCTGTTCAGTACCTACGTGTTCAAGGAGAAGGTAAAGAAGTCGTTTCAGGAGGTACGAACGGCTGTGGCTAGCCTGAACTCCTTCGTGCAGGAGCACCTCACGGGCATGAGCGTGGTGCAGATTTTCAACAACGAGGCTCGCGAGCAACAAAAGTTCGAGAAGATCAACCAAGAGCACACCCGCGCCAACATCAGGTCTGTTCTGTACTACTCAGTGTACTACCCCGTAGCTGAGGTGCTGGGCGCCGTAGGTATCGGCCTGCTGGTATGGTATGCAGCGCAAGGGCAGATTGAGGGCACGATAACTAAAGGAGCACTGATTGCCTTTATCCTGTATAATAGCCTGTTTTTTAGGCCAATACGCCAAATTGCCGACCGCTTCAACACGTTGCAGCTCGGCTTGGTAAGCACGGAGCGTCTGTTGAAGCTGCTGGACAGCAAGGAGCTAATTGCCGACAACGGTACCTTCCTGCCTACTACCCTGCGCGGCGACGTCCGCTTCGACCACGTGTGGTTTGCCTACAACGAGGAAAACTACGTGCTCAAGGACATCAACTTCGAAGTAAAAGCTGGTCAGACCATCGCCTTTGTAGGTGCTACGGGTGCCGGCAAAACCAGCATCATCAACCTGCTCTCTCGCTTCTACGACATCAACAAAGGTAGTATCAGTATTGATGGGCACGACCTGCACGAGTACGACCTGAAGGCGCTGCGCCAGCAAATTGGGGTGGTGCTACAAGACGTATTTCTATTTGCGGGCTCCATTGCCGACAACATTACGTTGGGCAACAAAGACATTACAGAAGAGCAAATTTGGGAAGCTGCCGAGCTGGTAGGTGCCCGTCGCTTTATTGAGCGCCTACCCGGTGGCCTGCACTATCAGGTAATGGAGCGTGGTGCTACCCTCTCCGTAGGCCAGCGACAACTGATTTCCTTTGTGCGCGCCATGGTTTACCAGCCGCGCATTATTATTCTCGACGAGGCCACTTCCTCCGTTGATTCGGAGACGGAAGAGTTGATTCAGGAAGCTATTGACAAGCTGATGGAAGGCCGCACATCGCTGGTCATTGCGCACCGCCTCAGCACCATCCAGAAAGCCGACCGCATCATTGTGCTGGACCGGGGCGAAATTCAGGAATCTGGTACGCACGAGGAGCTGTTGCGGCGTGGTGGCTTCTACGCCCAACTCTACCAGATGCAGTATGTAAACGAATAGTATAGCTGTCCTTCTGAGCTTGCAAAGGATCCTATCATCTTGGAGTGGCAAATGTAGCAATGGCCCAATCTCATCTGATAAGATCCTTCACAGGCTCATGATGATATTTATCCTTCTCATTCACCTTCTATGACTCGTTGGCTTTTTTTAGGGTTGTTACTTGTGTCGCTAAGCGTGGCTGTGTGGTATGCCTACCTAGGCGGTTTCCGCAGCCCGGATGTGCAGCTCACGACCACTACCCAACCCATTTATTTAGCTGGTCGCTATTTCGAGGGCAAAGCAAATAGCACCGAGTTTGGCCCATTATTCCGGCAAGCTCAGCAGGCACTCGACAATGGCCAGCTACGTGGCGCGCTAGGCAACATCTACTACAGCGACCCAGAAGCATCCGACGATACCGTACGCGCCTTTGTAGGCCTGGTGGTAGCCGATACCACCTCCCAACAGTTGCCCCCCGGCTACCGTTACCGCACGTTCCCGGCCGGCCAGCGCGTGGTGCAGGCCCACCTAAACGCCAGCTACATGGTAGCGCCGGATAAGCTGTACTCCGGCGCGAAAAACTTTATGCAAGAGCAGAAACTGACTTCGGCTAAAATCTATTTGGAGCAGTTTCCCGCTGATGCACCAGCCGAGGTAATGGCTGTGGTGAAATGACAAGCATCGCACAAGAAAATACCCCGACAGTATGTACTGTCGGGGTATTTTCTTGTGCGATGCTTGTTAACTGCGACCTAAATAGATAGACCCTCCTATAAATAAAGAGCTTAAACCAAAGTTTGTATATAAAGAACTATTAGACCATTTAAATCCATCCTTTTTCTGCGTTATACGGTCATAACTCAAACCGTTTACAGATATTTCTATGCCTAGTTTCTTAGTAGGAAAAAATGTAATACCTGGAGATAGATTAGCATAAAATCCTTGTGAACGACCATTGTAAGAATATACCGAATTGCTATAATTACTATAATCAGAAAAATAGTTGTTTTTATATCCTGCTCCAAATTGTCCGAATAAGGCAAATTTATCTCCTATGAATTTGTAATAACGCGCAACGGGGCCCAGGGATACTATGCGTTCTTTTCTGCTACTGTTGCGCTCGTAGTTTTGATTTGAATCAGCAAAACGACCAGATTCAGCTTGTTCAGAGTTGCCGAAACTAACACCTGTATTTATTCCTATGGATAAATTGTCGCTTATGAAATAGCCTACAATAGGTTGAATGTTCAGTGAGGAGGTAGTGTAATTGCTATTTATCCCTATAGCTGTTGGTGGTATCTCATTTTTAACAGATGACCTTACGTAATTAAGCGCACCTCCTATTGAGACAGTACCAGCAGAAATTTGAGAATACGCATTGAGCGAAGCTATACTAAGTAGAGCCCCACTTAGAATTATTTTTTTCATAACGAAGAAAATTTATTGAATATATGCTGCTGCTAACGGTGTCGTAAAGCACATATTGTATAATATGTTTATTTATATATTTTGAAATAAAAACGGCCCGCTAAGCACAAAGCTTAGCGGGCCGTTTATTTTAGCTGGAATCAAAGAAAAGTCGGGGTGGCAGGATTCGAACCTACGGCCTCGTCGTCCCGAACGACGCGCGCTACCGGGCTGCGCTACACCCCGAGTTGCTGGTGCAGCCTGAGCACACAGCGTATCAGGAAAATTTTCGCTATCGGCCGAAAAAAGCCGCCGAACCAAAGTCCAGCGGCTTTTCGAGCCGTAAGCTCTTCTGTCGGAGTGGCAGGATTCGAACCTACGACCTCCAGCACCCCATGCTGGCGCGATACCAGGCTACGCTACACCCCGATAGAATTGAGCTGCAAAGGTAATAGAAGATTTGATATCACCGCAATTTTTGAAAGGAAATAAATGTTGTTTTTACATCTAAAAGCAAAGTATCTAGCGATGGGTTGGGAATGAGGTAGTTAGAGGGTAGCTATTCTTGGCAATGGTTTTGCTGTTAATCGAGGAGACTTACTAACTGTCGAGTCGCGAATAAATACAATTCGTACTTTTGTTTTTAAGTTATCATTGTACATGTTTAACGTAAAGGTGATATGAAAATAGTTATATCAATGCTGTCAAGCATACTTTGTTTGATGCTAGTCACTACTGCTAATGCCCAAACAGCCGCCAACCAGACAGCTGCCGCAGCGAAGGTTACATCGGAACCAGTTGCCTTGGTAACGGATAAAATGGAAGCTCCCGCTACCTCATCCGATGCCGTGAAGGTGAAGGCGGAAATAAATCCCGTTAGTAAGCGCCTAACTGTGCGTACGGATGTACCCGGCCCTGTTCGAGTGGAAATCAACGACGACGAGGGCCGGCCCGTGATGACCAAGGATATGATTTCGGGTGACAAGGCCGCCAACATCGACGTGAGCCGCCTACCCACCGGCTTCTACATTGTGCGTTGCACCAGCGGCGAGCGAAGCGGAGTCCGTCGCGTGCACCTCGGGCAATAAGGTGAGTTAGTGAAATAGCGAGTAAACAAACGCGCCTGTTATCCTGAGCTCTCGAAGGAGCTTATGCTAGTTGACATCGTGCTAACGACTCGTTTTAAAGCAATAAGGTCCTTCGAGAGCTCAGGATAACAGGCGCGTTTGTTTACTCGCTATTTTACCAGTTCACTACTTACGCCTCTTCGCTT
>NZ_JAHWGL010000080.1 GCF_019334315.1 Hymenobacter profundi | reverse complement strand
ATCAAGAACAAGACTACTGGCAGGAAATGGAAATGTTAGAGAGGATGGCACGGGTACCTTAACGTCCCAGGGTTGAAACCCAGGGCTAAGCAGCGCTTTTTACACTGACCCCACCCAAACCGCTCCGTAGCCCAGGGTTTCAACCCTGGGATGTCCGCGCAGAAAGAACCTCTAATCTGCTCCATAGCCCTGGGCTTCAACCCTGGGAACCCTGCTCCAATCCGCGCCGCCTGCACCACCCGCGCCGTCTGAACGAAAATTACTATGCCCAAAGTCCTTCGCCTGCACAACAACGGTTCCCAGCAAATCCAAGGCTGGCAGAAAACCGCGCCCATCACCAGTACCGAAATCAACACCGTAACGGACCCTACGGGGAGCAAAGCCCGCAACGTGGCTGTGTCCATCCCGACTCCGTTTGCACGGATGCACCTCTTTGAGGCCGCGTTTGATTTCGTGGCCCGGGAGGGGCAGCGCAACCCCAACTCCGTGTACCACGAGCTGGTGACGCACTTCTGGGACCTGTTTGAGCTGCTCTACAACTACCACCTCTACACCCAAGCCGGACGTAAAATCACGTTGCGGCGCTGGAACGCCGCCGCCGAGGTGCAGCGCATGCGCGCCGACGAAGGCACGCGCCTGCTTGGCGAAACCTTGCAGCTGTTCCTGCAAGACGAGCGGTTCCGCGACTTCTCGGATATGTACCTGGTGTTCTATGAGTCGCCGGAGCTGGCGGGCGGGCCGCGCCTGCTGGGCGGTACTTCGCCGCTGACGTTGTTCTTCACGGCGCCCAATACCCAGCCGCTGGAACTGGAACGCGCCCAGGCCCGCGGCCATTATTTCGACCACAACATTGTGCTGCTGGCTGACCGCTCGCCGCAGTTTCAGGAGTTTGTGTACGAGCTGTTCCTGGCCTACCCGCAGTTGCAACGCCGCGAGTTTGCCGGGTCGGTGTATGCCGCCTTAGATCGTGGTCGTATCAACCAGATGCAGATGCAGGGCGAGCACACGGCCCAGCAGTTTGCCACGAAATACCCGTCGTTGGCTGATATTCAGGGCAATCCGGCGGGGGTGAAGAACGTGCCGTTGCCCGGCCGCGCCGACCAGTCGGCCGTGACGAGCTCCGACTTGTTCATACAGCCTATGCGGGCGGCTGTGAGCAATGGTCCGCGCCCCTTGGTGCTGCGCCCCAACCTTACCATGCCCGGCGCCAACTACCTCAACGGTCAGCCCTGGGACGACCGCACCGTGGTGCCCTACCTCGACGAGCTGGCGCTGGAAAACCGCGTGCTACCTGGCAAAGGCTTCAAATATCCCTACCTCACGGTGGGCGACTTCCTAGAAGATGCCCTGGTGGAGCTGCCGTATGAGTTGAACACCCAGCGTTTCCACACTGGCAAGGTGTCGTTCCAGTATGGTGCCGATACGCAGGGTAGGGCGCGGTTTCCGTACCTGCTGCCGTTGCGGCAGACGTTCTTCGAGTACTTCACTGAAAACGAGCTGGCCGAGCTGCTCACCTTCACCATCGACCTGAACCACGTGCGCGTGCAGCTCCGGATTCCGGTGCAGGCAGGGCGCTTCATCACCTTCGAGCGCAGCTACTACCCTAACCCGCAGAACCCTAAGGACGCGCAGGGTAGGGAGATTTTGGAAAAGGGCCGCATTGTGAAGGCCAACATCGGGCTGGGCGTGTTTCCGTTCTACAAGCACCGCTCGCAGCCCGAGTACAACGACTTCTACAAGGTGATGCTGGTAGACGCCGACAACTCGCCTACCATGGTGAGTCGTCGCTACGACCTAAAGTTCTTCGTGGACGGATCGGGCATCAGCGAACAAGGCGCTTCCAAGCGCGCCACCCGCTTCGAGCGAACGCAGAAAAGTGTATCTACGGCCGGCAGCACGTACTACGAAATCACCGGCACGCACTTTGACCTGGCCGAGCTGACGTGCCCGCCCGCCGTGCTGAACGGCGAGCCGGCCCGCGGCCTCATCGTGCCGCGCTGGCGTGAAGTAGACCGCGGCACCCGCCGCTTCACGTTTGCGGTTGACTTTGGCACCAGCAACACGCACGTGGCCTACGCCGATGGACCGTCGGCGCACCCGCGCCCGTTTACCATCAGCGAGCAAGATGTGCAGGTAGAGTTGCTGAACGCCCCGCTACCCGACACCGGTTACTCGGCCTACCAGCGCTACATGCGTGGCCCCGGTCAGCTGTTCGACGTGCCGCTAATTCAGAACCGCGAGTTTGTGCCCAGCATCATCGGGGAGCAGCAGTCGGTATATGAATTTCCGATTCGGACGGCCGTATGCGAGACCAACACCTACGCCAACGAGCCCAGTAAAGTGCTGAGCAACATCAACATCGGCTTTAGTATCAATACCGAAACCGGACAACCACCGCAAAACCGCTTCGTGACGAATCTAAAGTGGTCGGCGGAGCTGGACCCACAGGGCGTGTCGCGCATTGCGGCGTTTTTCAAGGAAATTCTGCTCTTAATGCGTCACAAAGCCGCGTTGCACGGCGGTATTTTGGAAGATACGCGGGTGGTGTGGTTTGCGCCGCTGAGCTTCGATGCCTTCCTGCGCAACCAGTTCCAGCAAGTGTGGGACGAGGCTTTTCAACAAGTTTTCCACAGTCGGCGCAACACGCAGTTTGTTTCCGAATCGGTGGCGCCTTACTACTACCTCACGGCTACCAACCAGGTAGTGCCCAACCGCGACGAGAACGTGGTGAACATCGACATCGGCGGCGGTACCACCGATTTGCTGGTGTTTGCCGACCAACGCCCGGCGTTCAGCTCGTCGTTCCGCTTCGCCGGCGACGACCTGTGGGGCGACGGCTACGCCCGTGTGCAGGGCGCGCCCAAGCAAAACGGCTTGCTTCGCCTCGGTGTGCAACACGTAGAAAGTCTACCCGACTCGGAGGAAAACCAAGAGTACAAAGGCTACCTACGCGCCGCCCTGCAAAACCCTGACTTCGGCTCAGCCGACGTCACCAGCCTACTCTTCACCTACGACGACAAACTGCGCTTCTCGCAGAGCCTCGGCTTGGGTAAAGGTCGGCAGCTGCGGGTGCTGTTCTACCTGCACTACACGGCCATCATCTACCACGTAGCGCAGCTCACGCAGCAGCTCAACCTCAAAACGCCGCGCTACATCTGCTTCTCTGGCAAAGGCAGCCTCTACCTGCGCCTGCTGGCCGGCGGTAGCAGCCTGGCGGCTATTGAGAAGATTACCAAGGCTGTGTTCAAGGGCGTAACTGGTCAGGAGCCGCCGCAAAACTTCCGCGTAATTCTGGCGGATAACCCCAAGGAGGCCACCACCAACGGCGGTGTGCTGTTCGAGGAAAGCAGCTCCAGCCGCGCCGACTTTGACGCGGTACGTACCGTGAAGCTCACCGGCGCTGAGCAAAGTGCCGACATTGACGAGCAACGTCTGAAGTTGCCCCAGGTAGACGCTGACCTCAAGCAACACGTGCTCGACAACGTGCGCAAGTTCCTGAAGCTGGTCCTGGAAGGCGACGAAGTGGCGCCGCTGATGCGCGAGGTAGGCGTCGATGTAGACCGCAATAGGGTAGAAGACCTGCTCCTGCGCGAAATCGACGACAGCCTGAGCCTCGGCCTGCACCAGCTAGACCGCCAGCTCAGCCAGGACGAGACACTTCCGGAAACGCTGTTCTTCTACCCGTTGAAGCAGGCGTTGTATAACCTAAGCCGGGAGTTGCAGAATCCAGGGTAGGGTGAATGGCCTAGGGCTTCAGTCCTAGGCCATTCAAATACAATATATTCATGTAGAAAGATATGATTCGTTTTTCAGCCGTAATATGGCTGCTATTAGCAGGGGTAATAGGAATATTTATTTTCTTTTTCTTCGGATTTGATAGTCTGTATACAGGCAATAGAACCATAGAAATTAAAGACGTCTCGCGTATTCACGTGTATAAATTTGAACACAAAGATATTTCTAGTCCTGTCAATGTTAGGTTGAAAGTTGAAGGCGAAATAGATGGTAATGCATTAATATATGTAACGGAGAAAGAGCCAACTAAAGCGGGATTACTTGATAAAAGTAGAGCTTGTAGTAGAAGTGATACCATAACATACTTTAATATAAATAGAGGAGAGGTTAGCAAGCCGAAGATGTTCTTCGATTATTATCAAAATGCGCCTGGATATATCTGTTATGTTCCATGTGGAGTGAAAAAAGGAAAATTAAATATCGTGTGGGATATGTGAGTGGCTGTATTATTATTAATAAACTTTTTGCCGAAAATTCTCAACTTTCCTTATGAAGGTTCTTCGTTACCTAGTATTACCTGCCTGCTTACTCCTTTCCACTACCCTCACCCACGCCCAAACTCAACTCGGCCAACCTACCCTCGATGAGCAAAAGGCACAGATCTGGTGTGCGGCGATAAAGTTTGTGTATGACGACACCGGGCGGCCCAACTTGAAGAACGGCGTAAACTGTGGTGGTTCCTTGAAGCAACTGGAAAACAGCATCAAGGCCGATAGTCAAAAGGTATATAGCCTGCTTTATCAGCCGCTGGAGGGTAGGGGCGCTATGTACAAGGGCTTGGGTTCAGATAAGTCGCGCCTACAAAAGCTGACAACGGAAATCATCAACAAACTGAAGGCCTCACCCAGCCGAAAGGGTAGCCCCGCCCGCATACAGGCCGTAGATGCGCTGGCCGCTTCGCTGAACAACTACGTGGAAAACGGCACGCCGCCCGCCGATGTGAGCAGCAGCCTCAACGCCGAAGCTACCCCCGACACCAGCACCGACGAAGCCACCGCCGCCGCGCCCGCCGATGCCGGCCCCGAGGAAAACCCTAATTATGCAACGCCCGCACCCGCCGGCAATAAAGAAGGTGTTATGAGCAGTTTGTTTGCACCCATTGCGTTCATTTTGGCTCTGTTGAGCCTCGTGCTATTTTGGTTGTTGCGCAGCAGTATGCGTAATCTGAACGTCCGCATGGACCGACATCGTGACGAGCTGGAGAAGCTGAAATCGGCCGGGCAGAATGTGTCGACGGCACCCGGCGGTACTTTTTCCTCGAAGCGCCTCACGCCGGAGTTGCGCGCCGAGATTGAGAAGATAGTGCAACAGCGCGTAGCGGAGGAGCTAGGGCAAGATTTTGATAATTCTGAGGATGAAGGGCTAGGCTACGTAGCGGCACCCCAAAAAACGCCAGCACCAATCGAGCGCCAGCCAACTACAGACAGCCGCTCTGTAGCCCAGGGTTTCAACGCTGGGTCAACTGAAAAGCCTGCGCCATCTACCCCAGTTACACCACCTGCTCCCGCTAAGTCTGCTACCCAGCAACCTGCTCCAGTAGCATCGGCGCCTGTCGAAACGCCACAGCCTGCTACCCCGGCGTTTGACAATATCGCTGCCGCGCCTTCGGCTTACGCTCCGCCTGCTGCGCCACATCTGGAAATGCCCATTCCGGCGGGCCCGCCTTCGGCCTCGCCGCGGGATGAGTTCGACAGCTTGGTGCCACCCGTGCAGCTACCAGCGCCCGAGTCGTATGCTTCGGTGGCAGCGGCACCGGCTTCGGTGCGCTACGTGTATGCCAAGGTGCCGGTAAATGGCATTTTCAGTGAATACGACTTTCTGGAGGAGGCGCAACACGACAGCATCTACGAAATCACGCTTGATTCCAACAAGCCGGATACGGCTACCTTCCAGGTGAACCCCGACCCGAGCGTACATGCCTACGCCATCCAGAGTGCGCAATACTCTCTGCGTGATGCTTGCCGCTACCCGCAGCCCAGCGGACCGGTGTCGTATATCATCAACGATGAGCCGGGCACGCTACGCAAACAAGGTGGGGCTTGGCATATCGAGCAAAAAGCCGTAGTGCATTTTGAGTAAGCGCTCAAGCTAAGAAGCTAGTTCCTCTCCTTTTTTAAGGAGGGGCCAGGGGTGGTAAAAACTAGAGCTAGAATACTAGAGCTAGTAAATCGTTCAACGACCTTTACCACCCCTGGCCCCTCCTAAAAAAGGAGGGGAACTAGCTTTTTAGCTTTAGCTTTAGCTATTCGTTGCTTCTTCCTTTCTTCATGCTCGAAATTATCCTTGAAATAGCGGTGGTGCTGGTGGTCGTAGGCTTGCAAATCCGCACGTTTCTGCAAACCAAAGCCCAGGCTCTACAGCTCGGGCAACTCTACCCCGAGCGGCAAGCATTGCGCTTAGAGCGCCGCTTACTACTTCCCGACGGGCGCGACCTACCCGACTATGCTGCCGATGCGCCCGAGGGCGCCTACCCCGTCGACATGATTAAGGCGGACGCGGCCTCTCCGGAATTCGCCGACATCCTGCGCGACACCAACGCCTACCTCTACCACAACAAAGGCGCCGCATCCAACTTCGATATTCTCAAAGACATTGCCGCCCGCCAAGCCCAGGTGCTCGACAATGCCACTCAAGCTAATGTGGCTACCCCGCTCTATCTGGGTCTGCTCGGTACCTTTCTAGGCGTTATTCTCGGCCTGGTAGGCATTGCCCGCAACGGTGTGTCCGACGATAACGCACTGACGCCCTTTCTCACCGGCGTACTTATTGCCATGACGGGCTCATTCGTGGGCCTGTTGCTGACGTTGTTAGGGAATGGAGTAGTGCGTCGCGCCCGCCAGCTCCTCGACCAGCACCAGAACCAATACTACACCTTCTTGCAAGCGCGGCTGCTACCCATTCTGCACGATGATATGTCGAGCAGCCTGAGCACGCTAAAGGGTGTGCTGGACGCTTTTAATCAGGATTTTGTGGGCAAGGTGACGCTGTTTGAGCCGATTATGGACAAGCTCACCAACAATATTCAGGTGCAAAGCCGCTTTCTGGAGGCGCTGGATAAAATTGGGTACGACCAAATGGCAAAGGCCAACATTGCCGTGTTCGATAAGGTACGCGAGTCGGCGGAGCTGTTTGGGCAGTTTACGGGCTACCAGCAGCAGTTGAACCAGATGCTGGCCGAGGGCGCGCAGGTAGCGCAGGCGGTACACAGCATCCTGGACCGCCTCAGCGGTTTTGAGCGTGGCATCAACAATGTAGGGCAGTACATTGGGCAGCAGAGCAACATTGTGCAGCACCAGTTGTCGTTTTTCCAGCGCCACCAAACGGAGATGGACAACCTGGCCGCCCGCACCGAGCAGTACTTCGACACGGCTACCCTGCGCCTCACCGACCTTATGCAGCAGCGCCTCAACCAGCACGAGCGCGACGCCCAGCAAGCCTACGAAAAGTGGGGCGACTACTTCCGCCGCCTCAACCAAGACAACGTCTTCGAGCGTATCCTCAAGCAGCTCGACCCGCTGAAAGATGTGCAAGCCAACCAGCAAGCCCTCTTCCGCGACGTGACAGCCACTCAGCGCGAGCTACTGCGCAAAATTGAAATCGACTCGCAGGTGGATGCCAAGCTACTCGCTGAGCTATCGGCGCTGAATACGGTATTGGTAAAAGCCACTTCCAAAAATCGTTGGCAGCGGTTTATGGATAAGCTATTTGGAGGTGTGCGGCCAGTATGACCCCACCCCCCGGCCCCCTCCCCTCCGGGAGAGGGGGAGCCAAGAGAAAACATTAAGCATTGATTGTCAAACGTTTGTTGGCCGATATTCATAATTTTCTCTCGGCTCCCCCTCTCCCGGAGGGGAGGGGGCCGGGGGGAGGGGTCCACTACATGAACGATAACCGCCAACAATCTTCCGACTTCTTCTGGCCCAGCTACGTGGACCTGATGACGTCGCTGTTTGTGGTGATGCTGGTGCTGTTTGTCTACAGTTTCAAGCTGTTCAAAGACCGCGAAGGAGAGCTAAAGCAGGCCAACGGTGAACTGAAAGCCAAAGCGCAAGAACTGGAGCAAATCAACAAGATCAAACGCTCTTTGCAGCAGCTGGAAGGCAAATACTTCAGGTACGACCCTGCCAATGAGCGCCACGAGCTGCTGGTGCCAGTGCAGTTCAAATCGGGGCAAGACGTGATTGAGGAGCGCTACAAGCCAGCTCTACTTCAGGCGGGGCGCACGTTGCGTAAGGTGCTCAAGAGCATCAAGACTGACCAGCCCGTGCGCTACCTCGTGATTGTGGAAGGCATGGCCGCCCGCTACCCCCGGGGCGACCCGCGTAACGCCCGCGAAGAGCAGCTTACCTACCAGCTCAGCTACCGTCGTGCCCTCAGCTTACTGAACTTCTGGAAGCAGAACGGCCTCGATTTCACCCAGGATAAAAGCATTGAACTGGTCATCAGCGGCAGCGGTTTCTATGGCACTGGTCGCTACGCCGGGCGCCGCGAGGGCGACAACAAACGCTTTCTAATTCAGGTGATTCCGAAGGTAGGAAGAATGCGGAGCGCTCAGTAATGCCGGCGTATTGTATAAGATTTTGTGAATAGTGATTTCACTATAACAAGATTGAAATGCACTTGGTTGGTATATTCGTTGCCCTGCTCCCAACTATATCTGCATGAATAAATTTACTCTCCCGCTCCTCACGTTGCTGGCCGTGGCCTCTTGCCGCTCGGCGGGGCCGCAGGGAGGCTTTACGGCGGCTAGTCCGAAGGCTACTAGTGCCAAGCAAGCGCCGCGCATTCCGGTACAATATCCTACCGCCCCGCAAGGCGAGCGAGTAGACGACTACCACGGTACACCCGTGCCCGACCCTTACCGCTGGCTGGAAGATCCAGACGCGCCTGAAACCAAGAAGTGGATAGCGGCTGAAAACCAGGTAACGGCGGAATATTTCAGTAAGATTGCGTTTCGGGGGCAAATTAAAGAGCGGCTCACGAGCATGTGGAACTACGAGCGCTACGGCGTGCCGCAGCGCGAGGGCGACAACCTGTACTTCACTAAAAACGACGGCCTTCAAAACCAAGCCGTGCTCTATGTGCAGCCCGTGCAGGGCGGCGAGCCTAAAGTGCTACTCGACCCTAACAAGCTCTCCGACGACGGTACCACCGCGCTGGCCGGCACCTACTTCTCGCCCGACCACCGCTATATGGCCTACGCTACCTCCGGGGGCGGGTCCGATTGGCGCAAAATCCGCGTGATTGACCTGAAAACGCGCAAAACCCTATCCGATGAAATCAATTGGGTGAAGGTATCGGGGGCGGCCTGGGCCAAGGATGGCTTTTACTACAGCCGCTACGACGCACCCAAAGGCGATGACAACCGTTTGGCAGGCCTGAATCAGTTTCAGAAGGTGTACTACCACAAGCTGGGGAGCAAGCAGAGCCAAGATAAGCTGGTGTACGAGGACCGTCGGATGCCGCTGGGCTTCCGCTACCTCACCACCACCGACGACGGACGCTTTGCCGTGCTGCACCTCACCAATGGTAAATCCGACGGCAACCGCCTACTCGTGCGCGACCTCACCGACCCGAAGCGGGCTACCAAGTTCACCTCCTTCGTTACCAGCTATTCCTATAAAAACAATGTGGTAGGCACCACCAACGGCAAGCTGCTGGTGCGCACCAACTACAAGGCGCCACACTACCGCTTGGTGCTGGTAGACCCCAAACGGCCCCAGGCAGCCAACTGGAAAAATGTGCTGCCCGAAACCGAGCAGAAGCTGGAAAACGTAAGCCAAGCCGGGGGGCAACTCATCGCCACCTACCTGCAAGATGCCAGCAGTGCCGTGAAGGTATTTGACGAGCAGGGCAAACCGCTGCACGAGGTAGAACTGCCCGCGCTGGGTACGGCCACTGGCTTCGAGGGTCACCGCACCGACAAAGCTGTGTACTATGCTTTCACGTCGTTTGCCTACCCCACTACTATCTATAAGTACGACTTGGCCACCAATACCAGTACGGTCTATCAGGCGCCAACGGGCACGGTGAACCCAGCCGATTACGTGACCACGCAGGTGTTTTACGCATCTAAGGACGGCACCAAGATTCCGATGTTCATTGTGCATAAGAAAGGCGTAAAGCTGAATGGGCAGGTGCCTACCTACCTCTATGGATACGGCGGCTTCAACGTCTCCCTCACACCTTCCTTCAGCATGGCCCGGATGCTGTGGCTGGAAAACGGTGGCATTCTGGCCGTGGTGAATCTGCGCGGTGGGGGCGAGTACGGCGAGGAGTGGCACCAAGCGGGCATGACGCCCAACAAGCAAAACGTATTCGACGACTTCATTGCCGCTGCCGAATACCTAACCATTCAGGGCTATACCAATCCGGCGCACTTGGCTATAGCGGGCGGCTCGAATGGCGGCCTGTTGGTAGGCGCCACCATGACGCAGCGCCCCGACGTGGCCCGCGTGGCGTTTCCGGCAGTGGGCGTAATGGATATGCTGCGCTACCAGAAGTTTACGATTGGCTGGAACTGGATACCCGAGTACGGCACCTCCGACAACTACAACCAGTTTCAGAATCTCTATAAGTTCTCGCCCCTGCATAACCTGAAGGCCGGCACCAACTATCCCGCTACCCTCATCACCACCGCCGACCACGACGACCGGGTAGTGCCCGCGCACTCCTTCAAGTTTGCCGCCGCCCTGCAAGCCGCCGATGCGGGCTCCACTCCACAGCTCATCCGGGTAGACACCAACGCCGGCCACGGCGCGGGCAAAAGCACCCAGCTCCAAATAGACGAATGGACCGACATCTGGACCTTCGCCTACCAAAACATGGGCGTGAATCCGTATAGGAATTGAGATAATGAGTTTGTGAATAGGGCTGTCATCCTGAGCGCAACGAAGGACCTTCTGCCAGTTGAACGAGTAGTTGTTATGATGCTCGTTCTCGCGTGATAAGGTCCTTCGCTGCGCTCAGGATGACAGCCCTATTCACAAACTCACTATTTCACCATCTCACTATCTCACCGTATCTTGCGCTTCCAAACGTCAATGCCCGTGTCATTTCGGTTTTATATGAAAAATACGCTTCTGATCGGTCTGCTGGCCGGTGCTTCGCTGCTGTCGATTGCTTCGTGCAGCAATCCCGACTACAAGAGACAAGATGAGGTGGCTGTGGAGCCCCTACCCCCGCTGCCACCCGAGCCCGATACTACTGGCGGCAAAACGGCCCCCGAAAACCCTGCAACCCGCGAAATCAATGCGGTGAATGCGACGGAAGACATCAAAAAGATGCAGCCGCAGATGTAATATGGGCCATTTGGCCTGTGCCAACGCCCGGTTACGGCCCTTTCGCCGCAACCGGGCGTCATTGTTTTCCACCTGTTTACTTTTTTGCTGATGTCTATTCCGTCCTCTATCACCGTTCGGCGGGGCGTGGAAGCCGATTTGCCGCAAGTGCTGGCCCTGATTCAGGAGTTGGCCGAGTACGAGCGCGCCCCGCAGGAAGTCACCAATACCCTGGCCGATATGCAGCGCGACGGCTTTGGCCCGGAGCCAATTTTCAAATTCTTCGTGGCCGAAAACACCGCCCACGAGATTATCGGCATTGCGCTCTACTACACCGCCTACTCCACTTGGAAGGGTAAGATGCTTTTCCTGGAAGACTTAGTGGTGACAGAAGCTGCTCGCGGCACTGGCCTGGGCCGGGCGCTGTTTGGGGCAGTAGTAGCCGAAGCCCGCGACACCGGCGCTCAGCGTATGAAGTGGCAGGTACTCAACTGGAACGAGCCCGCCATCGGCTTCTACCAAAAGCTAGGCGCCCAACTCGACCCCGAATGGCTCAACGGCAACCTGTCAGCCAATCAACTGCGGGAGTGGAAATAGTGAAGTTGTGAGGTGGTGAAGTTGTGAATAACAGAGTGCCTGTCATCCTGAGCGCAGCGAAGGACCTTCTCGCGTGTGAACGATTGTTGAAACAACGACTTGTTCTCGCGTGAAAAGGTCCTTCACAAGCTCAGGATGACAGGCACTCTGTTATTCACAACTTCACCACCTCACAATTTCACCTTTTACTCAATAATCTCCAGTACCGTGCGGAAGGAGATAAACTGGCCGGGAAACCGGGTTTCCAACGTGGCGTTGAGACCGGGTTCGAAGGCGTTTTGAAAGGTTTCGAGCTGTTCTAGGCCGAGGGCGTAGTACTGGGCAGCGTAGGTGTAGCCGTCGTTTTCTTCGTTGAGCAGGCGGCAGAGCTGGTGCTTCACAAAGAAGCCCGTGGCCATTACTTCCGGCATGTGCACATCGCGGACGTATTCCATCCATGCTTCGGCTACTTCTGGGTCAATACTGCTGGTTACGTTGTATAAAATCATTCGAGAAAAGTAAAAGATTAAGCAAGCCAGGCCTCGCCAGCGCCGGGCGCTATGCGGGTAGGCGTAAATTCGATGATATCGTAGCGCACGGCACCAGCCTGCGTAAATGGGTCGGCGGCTACGATGGCCTCTATGGCTTCCCGGCTCTCGGCGCGGGCCAGGAGCACGCCTCCGGTACGCGGTACTTTGCGGCCCGAGAGCAGCAAGGTGCCCGTTTGGTAGTGCGTGTCTACCCACGTCATGTGCGGCGCCATCAGCGGCTCTATCTCCTCAAAGGGAACCAGATAGGTAAGGGAAAGCAAAAACATAGTGGCAAAGCTACCACTCAAACCCGCATGTGGTCGAAGTGGAAATCTTGGATACGGGCCTGGATGTCTTTGGCCGACAGTTTCTCCCGAATAGCTGCCTGCACGAGTGCGGGCAACTCGGCGTCGCCGGCAAAACGCAGGCTGAGGATCTGGGGTAGGGTAAGCTGACTTTCCAAGGGGCGCAGGCTCTGGCCTGTGGCTTCAAAATACTGCTGGCGCAATTCTAGCCGGATGATGCGGTCCTGCAACGTGAGGGCATAGTGCTGCCGGAGCATCAATAATACGCCTAGCCCTACCACGGCCAACGCCGCCACCGTAAACCACAACCGCGAGTCCTCCGAGTCGTTGCCAGCTACATCCACGTAGCGCCGTACGCCATAAGCAGCCAAAATGAAAGCCGCCGGAAACAGCACGAAGTGGTGCCAGGGGTAGTACATGACGGTGTTTTTAGTCGGGGAAGAGGCCATGGGAGCAGGCAGAGGTAGAGGTACAAAAAAAGCTCCGACCATGAGGCCGGAGCTGTCTTTACGAAGAAGTAGGGAAAAAGTCGCCTCCGTGGCACCAACTACATACTTGCCGCTTTCTTTTCGGCGCGGGCTGCTTTTTTCTGCGCGCTCAAGGCTTGTTTTTCAGCTTGTGCTTGCTGACGGGCCATTTTCTCTTGCTGCTTGGCTTGCTTGGCCACCATCTTCTGTTCTTTCATTTGCGCTTTTTGCGCTTTCATGGCATTGCGCTGATCTTTCACCTCGCGTTTGCTCTCACGCACGGCATCGCGGCTAGCGGCTGATTGTTGCTTCTGCTCACGTAGCGCTGCTTTGGCATCGGCCGAGCGTTGCTGCTGGCTTTGCATATCGGTAGTGGTAGTCTGCGCTTGTGCGGGGGCGGCGAAAAACGCGGCACCAGCAACGGCCAAAAGGCCCAGTATCTTTTTCATTGTCAGAGGGATGTTGATACTGCTGTATACGGTATTGGCGGTGCCCAGTTGAACGGGGTGCAAGTTATTTACTCCACATAGTCGAGGTCTTTACCATAGCTCTCGGGAAGGGTAGCAGCCCCAAAAAATGCCAACGCCAGCGTAACGACGCCGATAACCAAGGCCGCGCCCACCATGCCCAAACTTGGTCGTAAGGCTAGAAAGGCCGGATTGATGAGCACAATGGCACCGCGCGCAAAGTTGGGAGCCGTGGTGGCTACCGTGGAGCGCAGGTTGGTGCCGAACTGCTCGGCTGCCACCGTCACAAATAGCGCCCAAAAACCGCCCGCAAAGCCAATCAGAAAGCACACTCCATAGAAGAGGGTAGGCGAAGCACCACGCAGGCCAAACAAATACACGCCCACCATCACGGCGCTAGCCACAATGAAGGCCAGCAAGGTACGGTTGCGGCTCCGCAGCAATTGGCTGAGGCCACCGCTGGTGAAATCGCCCAGCGTGAGGCCGAAGTAGCACCAGAATATGCTCAGGCCACCCGTGACGGGGCCAGTCAGCCCAAACTCTCGCCCAAACTCCGGCGCCAGCGTGATAAGAATGCCCACCAGAAACCAGAAGGGTACACCCAAAAATAGGCAGCGCAAGTAACGTCCAAACCGCTCACCATTGCTGAACAACGCCAGGAAGTTGCCGCGCTCCACGCCCTCGCGCTTGGCCTGCTCAAACATACCCGACTCAAACACGCCTACCCGCAACGCCAGTAACGCCAGCCCTAGTCCGCCGCCAATAAAATAGGCGTTGCGCCAGCCAAACGCCGCGCCTATCCAATACGCCACCATAGCTCCCGATACGCCCACCGAGGCCACAATCATGGTGCCGTAGCCACGTTTTTCTTTGGGTAGGCTTTCGGCTACCAGCGTGATGCCGGCGCCTAGTTCCCCGGCCAGCCCTACCCCCGCAATCAGGCGCAGCCAGGCATATTGGTCAATAGTCTGCACGAAGCCGTTGGCGATGTTGGCCAGGGAATACATCAGAATGGAGCCAAACAGCACCGACAGCCGCCCCCGCTTATCGCCCAGCACACCCCACAAAATGCCGCCCAGCAGCATGCCGCCCATCTGCATACTCAGCAGGTACTGGCCTTGCTCCGTCACGGCGTTGGCATCGGTAATGCCGATGCCGTTCAGGCTTTGCACTCGAATAATGCTGAAAAGCACCAAGTCGTAGATGTCTACGAAGTAGCCCAGCGAGGCCACAATCACAACGGCGCTGAGCAAGGAGGCTGTTTTAGGAGAGGGGGTAGGGGAGCGCATGGGTAGGAAAAGGTTGACCGCAACAATGTAAGCAGTTCCTCCTACCCGCCGCAACTTAGCTAGCCGCCGCTACCGATTGCTGCGCTGCCTCGCAGCCGTGGCAGCCATCTTCGTGCGGCACGGGCGTGGTATCTTCCAGCTGTACCGTGATGTGGCCAATGTTGAAATGCTCCCGCATTTCCACCTGCAAATGATTCAGGAACTGATTGTCCTCGCTGGTGGCCGGGCGCACTAGGTGCACCGTTAGGGCGGTTTCTTGGGTGCTGAGGGGCCACACGTGCAGATCGTGCACCTGCGTCACGCCGGGCTGATCCAGCAAAAACTGGCGCACCTCGGATAGCTCAATGCCGTCGGGCACGGCTTGCAGGCTAAGCTGCACGGTTTCGCGCAGCAGCCCCCACGAACCGTAAGCAATGATGCCCAGAATCAGGAAGCTGATAACCGGGTCGAGCCACAACCAGTTGGTGAAGTACACTAGTGCTCCGCCCACCACTACCCCTACCGATACCAGCGCATCGGTGAGCATGTGTAGGTAAGCGCCGCGCACGTTCACATCGCCTTTTTGCCCGCTGCTGAACAGCCAGGCCGTGAAGCCATTAACGGCAATGCCCGCGCCGGCCATCAGCATCACCAGCTTGCCATTCACCGGCTCGGGGTGGCGCAGGTGGTCAATGGTTTCCCATAAGATGAAGCCTAGCGCCGCATACAGCAAAGCAGCATTCACCAGCGCCGCTTGAATGGTAGCACTCTTGTACCCATAGGTATAACGAGCCGAGGCCTGCCGCTTGGCCAGCAGCGCCGCGCCCCAGGCTAGGGCCAGGCTGAGCACATCGGAGAGGTTGTGGCCGGCATCGGAAAGTAGCGCCGCCGAGTTGCCCCAGAAGCCGCTAGCCGCCTCCGCCACTACAAATACCAGGTTTAGTCCAATGCCCCACCCAAAGGCCTTCCCAAAATTGCCGTCGGCTGGAATGCCGTGGGTGTGGCCTCCATGACTGTGATTGTGGTCGTGCGAGTGGTTGTGGTGGTGTGCCATGCGGGAGGAGGGAGGGGAAACCGCCTGTCATCCCGAGCATGTGGCGCATCAAGCCAGTGTCGAAAGACCTTCTCACGCTGGAACGAGTCGTTAGTACAATGTTCGTTCAACTGACACAAGGTCCTTCGCAAGCGGACGCCAGATGAGGGATGACAGACTAGGTAGGAATTACGCAGCCACTCAATTGAACGCCAGCGGTACTACCAGCTTCACGCTCACGTTGCGGCCCATGTTGAATACGCCGCGCCGGCCGGTCACGTTGTTTACGTCGGCGTATTTCAGGCGGCTCAAGTGGCTTTGGTAGCCCACATCGAATAGATTGTTGGCGGCCAGGTAGAGGCTAAATAGCGGTTGTGCTTTGGCGTTGCGCACATCGGCGCCTAGGCCGGCGTTGCAGAGGGTATAGCCCGGCGTGCGGGTTTCGGTGGAGTAGGCCGAGTAAAATCGGTCTTGCGCAAAGGTGTGCTCTACCAGAAAGCTGGCATACAGATTAGCCAAATGCTGGCTCTGCCCTACCTTGCGGAAGTTCACCCGCAGCTCCGACTGAAACCGATTGGCCGGAATAAAGGGCAGGTAGCGGGTGCTGTCGGGCTGGTTGAGCTGGGTGGCCCGCACCATCGAGAAGGTATTTTCGAAGTGCAGCCAGTCCAGCGGGTGCGGGTGAATATCGAGGCTGACCTCGCCGCCCACCAGCCGGGCATCGCCCTGCCCGTACCGAAATACCGGGTCGCCGGTGGCGGCAATAGAGTCGCCGCCCGATGCGGTAGCCAGGCGGCTGGGGAAGATGTAATGATTGATGCGGTTGTGAAACGCATCCACATTCAGGCTGATGTGCTGCGTGGTGTAGCTCACGCCGGCATCCAGCTGCGTGCTCACCTCGGCCCGCAAATTCGGCTCCCCTATCTCGTAGCGAATAGTGCCCTCGTGCTGGCCGTTGGAACCCAGCTCGGCAATATTGGGCGCCCGAAACCCACGCGACACGTTGGCCTTCAAGGTTAGGTCGTCGGTGGCGTTGAAGGCCCCGCCCGCGCTACCCGACACGTTGCGGAAGGTGCTGGTGAAACGCTCAAACTTGGCTTCGGCGCCAGGCGTATCGGCGGGTACGGGCTGTTCATCGGCGCCCAGGTAGAGCGCCTCGGCCTTGATGCGCCGAATGTCGTAGCGCAAACCACCGCTTAGGTCAAGCTTGCCAATGGTTTTCTTGGTGACGCCAAATACACCCCCATCAAACAGACGGTAGGCTGGAATCAAGAATTCCACGCCTTTGTTGCGGTTTTGCTGTACTTGCCCACTCACCCCCAAGGTGGTGTTCCAGCCGTTCGTTTCGGGCAGGAAGTAGCGCGCGGCGTAGTCTACGGTGTGCAGCTGAAAGTACAGTTCGGGCTCGTTGGGGGCCAGCACGTCGCCAAACTCGCGGCGCAGGTTTTGCTGCCAGCCCACGTTCAGCGTCAGGCGGCTCTGGCCCAAAATGAAGTTGTTGTCGGTGCCAATGCGCAAGTGGTTCACTTGCTGGCGCGGCACCGACAGGCCATAGCCGCGCAAGTCGCTGCTGCTAACGGGCACGGCCGCCACGGCGTCGCTGCCTACCCCCACGTCTTTTAGGAAGCGGCCAGTTTCCTCGTCCCGGTCACCTTCAGTTAGGCCCAGCTCTTGGTTGAAAGAGTTGAACGTGAGGTGCGAAAACCCCCAGCTTTTATTCAGTCCCACGTAGCCGTTGGCATCCAACTCCCGAAAGCCCGAGTTGAAGACGCGGCTGTCGTAGGGGTTACGGTAGGGGCCGGCCACTTTGCCAGTGCCGCGCACCAGCCAATTCAGCCCGTTGCGGTTGCCAGCATTCATCAGCGAGTAGCCTTGCAAATGGTTATTCGTCTGATAGTTGGCCGATATCGACCCCATTACCTTGCCCTCTTCCACCGGGTCGGCGGGTAGGAAGTTGATGACGCCGGCCATGCCATCGGAGCCGTAAAGCAGCGAGCCGGGACCCTTGATAATCTCTACCCGGTCCACAGAGTATTGGTCGATTTCGATGCCGTGCTCGTCGCCCCACTGCTGGCCTTCCTGCTTGGCGCCATTGTTCAAAGTGATGACGCGGTTAGCCCCCAGCCCCCGGATGATGGGCTTGCTGATGGCCGGTCCGGTGGTAATCTGAGCCACGCCGGGCGTGTGGGCCAGCGCATCCACCGCGTTGGTGCTGGCCCGTTGGCTCAGCTCCTTGTTACTGATGATGGTGGTAGGGATAGGCGAGCGGCGCATTTCCGTAGCCGCCGACACCCCCGTTATCACTACCTGTCCGATTTCGGTGGTGGCTGGCGTGAGAGCCAGTTCCAACGGCTGCCCGCTGCCCGTGTCTACGGTGCGCACCAGGGTAGTATAACCCAAGGAGCGTACCTGCACCAAAAACCGTCCGCGCGGCAAATTGGAGAAGCTAAACCTCCCATCATAACCAGTAGCAGTGGCTTGGCGCAAATCCTGAAATAAGACGGTAACTCCCGGAAGCGCCTCATGTGTATCGGCATCTATCACGCGGCCCGTAATGGGCGGAGACGCTGTGGCGCGTGCTACAGACGCCGCTGGAGTAGTCGTTTGGGCGAAGGCACTCTGAGCGAGCAGACCAACAAAAATCAGATAACGAGTCATAAGCGGCTGCATGAGATAAGGCGCCAAGTGGTAACCATTGCAGTCGGCCTCCGTATAGCAGCGTCTTGTCGCTTCAAAAGTAATAGAAAGTCGTACAACGGCTCGTAGGCTGCCATTGAATCGTGTTATATAAAAATAGTTCAATTTAATAAATTAACTATCATAATTGAACTATTTACAGAAGACCTTGTTCCTAATTTCGGGATATAATCAAAGGTGCGGGCGATTATAGTACACATGATATATCGAGTATAAGCGTATTTTCATTGGTTTACAGGGTTATACAAGTTTATACAAGTTTTTATAGCTATTCTATCATAGAGACTATGAATCTATATAATAGAATGGAGTAAATATTTTTTTGCATAATTCACATATAAATACAAAATAATATACCTTTGCATTCATCATGCTATATAACTTAGATTATATGATTATTCAGTGCGCTGATGAGCAACAGCTGCTGCGCACTCAATGGAGATCTGGACACTCCATACAGCATTTCAAACAGGGCTTATCACGTATATTAGAACTAACAGAACAACACGCAGTTACACGTGTAGTACTGGATCTGCACGACTTGCCGGATATTTGTATAATGGAGCAGGCGTGGATCAGCCTGACGTGGTTTCCAAAAATGGCCGGTCAGCCGCTACAGCAAGTGGCATTGGTGATGCCGCCCCGCAGCCTCTACAACCAGATGGTAGTGGAGAGTATCCTATGGATGGGGCAGGCGCTTATTCATTTTGATATTCAGTTTTTTTCCGAGGTAGAAGATGCACTCGAATGGATTACCGGAGACTCGCCACTGCCCTCGGTGCTACAGCAGGAATGGAACTGCTCCAGTGCGTTACCCTCGGCAGCGCCCGACAAACATTATGTAAGCGTAACCTACTCATAATAATGAGGTAGTAGTAGCGCCGCAATTTTGTAGTAGTCAACCTGTTTACGTTTTACTGCTATGAAAAAGATGCTGCGCTTACTATCAGGAATACTGCGCCCAGCGAGTCCGCTTCCTACTGCTGCCAGCGATACGTCGGAAATGCTATTCGTATAGTACTTATAGGCGCCAATGGCTTATTGGCTAGGTGAGTAGCCTGCTAGCCGTGAGCCCCGTGCACCAGCCTGGCTGAGTGAAAGCTAGTTGCCCCGCTACCAGCGGTTGCATATTCAGGCGTTGGCCATACTGCTCCCTTCCACGGTGCACAATCAGTTGGTGCTGGAAAATGTAGTAGTCAGTACTACCCACTGTCCGTTGCGATATGCAGTATTTCTCTGAGATGCTGTCGGCGTTAGACTGGCTGTCGCTCATGGATGAAGACTGCGCGGCGCAGTTGCAGCGGCAGTGCTTGGCCGACGTATAAGCCGGTTTCGAGGGTAGGGCAGGCTAATGCGCTGTCAAACTGGCAGCTCCGGGCTGCATGGAATATCTTTTGAAGGGAACAACGCACTGCGCCGGCTGGCGCCTGAAATTGTCTGTTCACCCTAATATTCCTGTTATGCAAGAGAAAGGTAGCATCTCGATTCACACCGAGAATATCTTCCCCATCATTAAGAAGTTCCTGTACTCCGACCACGAAATCTTCCTGCGTGAGCTGGTGAGCAACGCCGTGGACGCCACCCAGAAGCTCAAGAGCCTGGCCCAATTGGGCGAGTTTAAAGGCGAGCTGGGTGAGCTGAAAGTACGCGTGACGGTGGACAAGGAAGCCCGCAAAATCACCATCTCCGACCGCGGTATTGGCATGACGGCCGAGGAGATTAAGAAATATATCAACCAGATTGCCTTCTCCGGCGCCACCGAGTTTGTGGAGCAATACAAGGAGAAGGACGCCGCTACCAAAGACCAGATCATTGGGCAGTTCGGCCTGGGCTTCTACTCGGCTTTCATGGTAGCCAAGGAGGTGGAAATCTGGTCGAAGTCGTATAAAGACGATACCCTGACGGCCCACTGGACCTGCGACGGCAGCACCGAGTTTACCCTGGACGAGCCCACCGGAGAGCATGAGAAAGCCGAGCGCGGCACCGATGTAGTGCTGCACGTGGCCGACGACTCGGATGAGTTTCTGGAAGAAGCTCGCCTGAAAAGCATCCTCAGCAAATACTGCAAGTTCTTACCCATTCCGATTGAGTTTGAGGGTGAGGTCATCAACCAGACGGCCCCCATCTGGACCAAGCAGCCCTCGGAGCTGACCGACGAGGACTACACCAAGTTCTACCAGGAGTTGTATCCGTTCTCGGAGCCGCCGCTGTTCTGGATTCACCTGAACGTGGACTACCCCTTCAACCTAACGGGTATCCTGTACTTCCCCAAAATCAAGGATGAGCTGCAATTGCAGCGCAACAAGATTCAACTCTACTCGCGCCAGGTGTTCATTACCGATGAGGTGAAGGACGTAGTGCCCGAGTTCCTGATGCTGCTGCACGGCGTAATCGACTCGCCGGATATTCCGCTGAACGTGTCGCGCTCCTTCCTGCAAGCCGATGCGGCGGTGAAGAAGATCAACACCTACATCACCAAAAAGGTAGCCGACAAGCTGGCCGAGCTGTTCCGCAAAGACCGCGAAGGCTACGAGCAGAAGTGGTCGGATATCGGTTTGTTTGTGAAGTACGGCATGCTGTCGGACGACAAGTTCTACGACCGCGCCAAGGACATCGTGTTGCTGCAAGACACCACCGATAAGTACTACACCCTGAACGAATATCAGGAGCACATTCAGGCCAACCAGAAGGACAAGAACGAGCAGACGGTTATCCTGTATACCACCGACCCAGAGGCCCAGCACGGCTACGTGCAAGCTGCTTTGGATCGGGGCTACTCGGTGCTGAAGCTGAACGCTGTGCTCGACCCGCACTTCATTGGGCAGTTGGAGCAGAAGCTGGAGAAAGTGACCTTCAAGCGCGTGGACGCCGACACGGTAGGCAAGCTCATCGAGAAGGATGAAACGACCGAAAGCGTACTCAGCGACGACGACAAAACCAAACTGACGGAGGTATACAAAGCCGCCATCAACAACGAGCATATGCAGGTGCAGGTAGAAGCCCTGTCGCCGCAGGATGCGCCGGTGATTGTGACGGTACCTGAGTTTATGCGCCGCATGAAGGATATGCAGCGCGTGGGCGGCGGTGGCGGTATGCAAATGTTCGGCTCTCTACCCGACAGCTACACCGTGAGCGTGAATGCCAACCACCCCGTAGCCCAGCGCGTGCTGGGGCAGGAAGGGGAAGCTGGTCAGAAGCTCGCCAAGCAAGCCTTCGACTTGGCCCTGCTCAGCCAGGGTATGCTGAAGGGCGAAGCTCTGACGGCCTTCGTAAAACGCAGCGCTGACCTCCTAACGGCCGAATAAGTTGATTTATCGGTATAAGAAAGTCTGAGAAGTTTTAAACAGTACAAAAGCCCGTCGCCTTTAATGAGGTCGGCGGGCTTTTTGTTGATTAGCGAAAGTAAGTTACAGTGCGTGTGGCTTCACCCCAAAAGTATGTAACTACTCACCATTTCACCGTCTCGCTACTCACTATAGGGCACCAAAGCGGTGTATCTTTACGTTTGGCCGAGATACTCTTCAGCTACCTTTCCTACCCTGTTTGCATGCGTAGTACCCGTTTACCCCTTGTCGGACTTTTGGCCCTGTTGCTGCCGCTGACGGAGGCCTGTACCCGCAAAACCGTGTCGTTCAGCAGTCAGCCCACCGCGGCTACTCTGCTGGCTACCACCGATTCGTTGACCACGGCCAACGATACGGCCAGTGCGCCTTCGCTCACCAACAAGCGCGTGGCGCTGACCAAGGAACAGGAAAAAGCCGCCAAGGCAAAAGCCAAAGCGGAACAGCGCAAACCCAAAAAGAAGAAAAATATCTTCATGGGTCAGCCTATTAAGAAAGGTTATGCTAAATCGGGGCCGAAGGGAAAGAACCAACAGGTTGAGATATTCTACTACCTCAAAAACTTTCAGCAGCCGAATCCTTACGCGCCCGGTCGTTACATCTACAATGCTAGCAAACATCGTGTATACAAGGCTGATCCTGGTGATTTAGACCCCAAGAGCCTTGTACTGCACGGCCCTTATAAGCGGTTGAAAGGCGGAAAGGTAGTGGAAACCGGTTTTTATGCTGTGGGAACCCGCCATCTGCGTTGGGAGGTAACCACGCCCGATAACATCTTGCAGGACAAAGTGCATTATGAAATGGGCTTCCCCCGCGACGCCGTCATTTCCTATTACGACGCTGAACACAAGCAGCTAAAAGAAGTGATTCCCTACGTGAATGGCGAGCTGGAGGGCGACTACGTGCGCTACAACGAAAACGGCCAGCGCGAGTGGGATGGCCAGTTTGAGAATGGCAAGAAGGTAGGACAGTGGATCAACTATTGGGGTTTCCGTAATCTGAAAGACCGCCGCCACTATGTATACGCCTACGGCGAATCGGGCTACGAGCCGGAGGTAACCACGCCTGAGCTGGTAATGGAGTACAACCGCAACGGCGTCCTGATCTTCGACAAAGAGAAAGGCTATGACAAGCGCGGCACCGCTGATGCCGACCCCGTAGACCGCCGTCGGCCGGGCAACACCCGCCGGAAGTAGGGGTAGGGGTGAGTGAATTTTTCTGTCATCCTGAGCTTGCGAAGGATCTTATGATGCCAAAACGAATGACGTCATAACGACTCGTTCAATAGACATAAGGTCCTTCGCAAGCTCAGGATGACACACTATTGTGAAGTCCCTGGTCTCAATAAAACGCATCCTCAAAGTGCTCTACCC